>JBBRHE010000149.1:0-9529 GCA_038223165.1 Tepidisphaerales bacterium | reverse complement strand
GTTAGGTATATGTTCACACTGCGGTGGTGTGAACGCGCCTGGGGGACTTTGTCTTCAGACATGGGATGAAAAATGGAGGAAAGAACGATCATAGGGTCGGCCGTCGGAATGTGTCGTTTTGTGTCGTTTGTATGTCGGTTTGATGTCGGTTCGCAGGGGCCAAAAAATGCGTAATCGAAGAATTCAAAAAGACTTAGGAAAACGGAGGTGCCGGAACTTTATTTTTACGAGCGGTCCGGCAAAGGACGGTGGGCAGTGTTCACCCTACGGGCTGGCGGTTTCGCCCTTCGCATACCGGCCGGTCCGCGCTGAGGCACCGCCGCTCACTTACCGATCGTCTCCATCGCCTGGGGTAAATTCTGGAACTCGACATGCCCATCACCGAAGAGGATGTTGATGCCTTCGTCGACCTTGTCAGGATCTTCGTATGCGACGACCGCGTCGGCGGGGGTGCGGTTGTTCATGCCGGCGCCCTTGTAGATGTAGTCGGCATTCAGGTTGACCCAGTCGGCCATGGTCGGGGGGTCGGATTGGCGGACCTCGGGGGGAATATCGGTTGTCGTTCGTGGGCTGACGAAGACGTCCATGCCGATATCCTGGGTCGTGAGAATCTGACCGAAGTCCGCAGGGTACTTGCCCTTGTTCTCGTTGGAGAACAACAGGATGCCCATGCCGATCTGCCGCAGGTTGCTGGCGCTCTTCACCCGGTTGGCGGTCTCACGGGCGCGGTTGAGGGAGGGAAGGAGGATGCTGGCCATAAGCGCCGACGTGCCGACGCTCATGTTCGCGTCACCGACGAGCAGTTGGCTGCCCGGGAACGCGCTGTGGGACCGCATATACCAGCCCTTCTCGTCCGACCACGAGATGGCCGCTGCGGGCGTCAGGTGGGGCATCAGTTCGTTCAGGGGTGGGATCAGCATGAGTGGCGAATCGATCCCGAAGACGTCCCCAAAGCCCGCATATCGGCTGACGACGAGCCACATCGGATACGTGCCCGGCATCAGCTTGGGCGCATCGGTGAACGAGATCGCCGCTGCGGGCGTCGAGCCAAGCTTCTCACGGGCCGTGACGTATGCGGGGTTGTCGAGGATCGACTTGCCCTTGCTGCGGTCCTTTGCAACAGCGCTAGCGACGATCTGTGGGAACAGGCCGACGTACAGCCGATCGCCTTCGATCGCCCACGCCGGTGTGACGATGGGTGTCGCCAGGTAGTGGATGTCAACGTCACCGCGCGTCAGTTGCTTGATCTGAATGGACATCGTCGGGGGCAACTGCCGTTGCAGTGTGCGGTTGACGCCCATCTCAGCCTTGGCGAAGAGCTGGTCGGCCTTGGCGGCGTCGTCAAGCTTGTTGACGACGACGACCCCGATCGCAGAGTCGCCACCGATGGTCGGGTCGACGAAGTAGGACCATTGGTCACCGAGCGGCTCGACGAGGTCGGCCACTTCCACGCCGATCATGCCACCGAGCATGCCCATCGCCCCACCGTAGTTCTGCGCGAACTCGGGGTTGACCTTCGAACCCCCCTCGCGGATGGCGTTGAGAAACGCGGTAAAGTCGAACCGACCCGCGCCGGCCATGACGGCGGTGACGGGGATCGTCTTGACGATGTCGTCCGAAATCGGCTTGCTGTCGAGGAACTGCAGCAGGCCTGTGCGCGGCGAGGGGGCTTCGATCGAGGCGTACTCGACCCATTCCTTCTGGTCGAAGCCAGCCGTCCAGACAAGCCGCTTGAAACCGGTCAGACCGGTCGCTTCTCGGATGGCAGGCCATTGCTCCTTCGCCTGTGGGTTGCGCTCGGCAGCGACGATGTCGTCGACGAGCTTCAGCATCCGCTCGCCATCCACATACACGACCGCGACAGGTTGCTTGTGCCCAGCCGAGACGGCCGACTTGAACGAAGTGACATTGCTGAGTGGCTTCGGGTCGATCGCCGGTTGGCCGATCGTCAGTGTGACGAGGCCCTCGTTCTCGGTCACCAGCATCTGCGGTTCACCACGGCGCTTGGGGGCCTTGGCGATCAGGTCCTTGAGAGTCTGCGCCAGCGCGGGTGCGTCGGCGTTAGCCTTGCTGAAGAGCGCGATCTTCGGGTTCGGTTGACGCGGGTTGGTGAGGTCGACCCCACCGAAGTAGATCGCGCCGGGGTGTTCCCACATCGGCTTGACGATCGCCGCGATGTACGACCCTACCTCGGCGGCGTTGCGGTCCTGCTGACCGAGCTTCCTCATCACCTGGGGCAGGAAGCGGGTAACGGCGTCCTTCCAGTCGGTGGCATCGACGACCGCCTTCAGGTGCGACGTTTCGTACGCCTCACCCACCGTCGTCGACCCCTGCCAACCGATGTAGACGATCGCGTCGTCCGGCACACGGTCGGCCAATGGTTGGGCCGTAGCGACAAATGGGCACACGAGGACAGTGACAACAATGAACAACAGACGACGCATGCGAGGCCTCCCGCCTTGGAAAGGATTGATGATTCACTAGCGATGATGCTTCGGGAAGTTCTCGTTTGCAAGGGCTTGTCAAACTTGCCCCCTCGCCCGACAGAATCGCTCGACGGCATAGCGATTGCACACTGTGTTGAGACCCTTTTCATGGAGGACCTTGATGAGCAAGAAGATCACCGGAACGACCAAGCCCCACACGCCACAGGAAGTCAAGATGGACACCACCCGGCCGGTCAGCGCAGGCGCGGGCAAGCATCGTGGCGACCGCCGCGACATGAGCAAGACCTACACCGGCTCGGAAAAGCACGCCGCCCGTGGCAACAGCGCCCGCAAGGACGTCTCGACCCGCGCCCGGTAAGGCAGAAAACGACCGATCTCCGGTTCCGACCGGTGGTCGGTTTATTCCGATTGTCGGAAGTGTTCGGCGAATGCAGCCTGTATCGACGGCTGTCCGGATATTCGTCTTCAAATCTTCTGATCCATCTGGCGCATCGCCTGCTACGTTGTACAATGGCGAACGATGATCATGCCCGCGACCATACCCACGGCACGGATGGACCTCGCCAGTCTCCGGCCCCTTGCCCGTCAGTTCCAGAACATCGACTGCGCCATGGCCGAGATCGCGCGCCTCAGCGCGATCCTCACGCTGCCCAAGGGCACCGTCCATGTCATCAGCGACGTGCACGGCGAAGACAAGAAGCTCCGGCACGTCATCAACAACGCCTCAGGCACACTGCGCCCCATCGTCGAGCGCATGTTCGCCAACCGGTTGAACCCCGGCCAACTCAACGAGTTCCTGACGTTGACCTTCTACCCCGCCGAGGTGGTCGAGCACCTGGAAAAGTCGATGCAGGACCGCGAGGACCTGCACGACTTCGCCGTCCGCACGCTGCAATGCCAGCTCGAGCTCGTGCGCTCGCTGTCGTCGCGATACAGCCTCAACCGCGCGACGCGCGTCTACCCGGTCGAGTACTTCGACTTGCTTTCCGAACTGCTCAACGACCCGACCAGCGAGCGCGGCAAGGAGTTCCTCGAGACGATCGTGAACGAACTGCAGAAGCGCGGGAAGGTGCTGCACCTGATCCACCTGATCGGCCGGCTTGTACGCAACCTCGCGGTGTTCGAGTTGATCCTTGCCGGCGACTGCTGGGACCGTGGCCCGCGCGGCGACCGGGTGGTCGACTACCTGCGCCAACAGCCCAACGTCAGCTTCGTCTGGGGCAACCACGACGCCGCGTGGATCGGCGCGGCGCTGGGCAACGAAGCCCTCATCTGCAACGTCCTGCGCGTGTCGCTTCGTTACCGCCGGCTGACCCAGTTGGACGAGGGGTACAGCATTCCACTGACGCCGCTGGAGCACCTGGCCCGCACGGTCTACGCCAACGACCCCGCGACGCAGTTCATGCCCAAGCTCGACGGCATGCGCCCCAGGGAACTCGTCGCCCGCATGCAAAAAGCCGTGGCGATCATGCAGTTCAAGCTCGAGGGGCAAGCCATCAGCCGCAACCCGCAGTGGAACCTCGACCATCGCCGGTTGCTGCATCGCATCGACCTGAAGAAGGGAACGATCGAGCTCGACGGAACGGTCTACCCGCTGCGCGACACGTCGTTCCCGACGCTCGACCCGGCCGATCCGTATACGCTGTCGGACGAAGAACAGAAGTGCATCGACCGCGTGAAGGCCGCGTTCGCCAACAGTCAGAAGCTCGCGGCCCACGTGAAGTACATCACGCGCTACGGCGCGATGCACCTGGTTCGCGATGGTCACCTCATCTTCCACGGCTGCGTGCCGTCCGACGCCACCGGCAACTTTGTCCCGATGCCGATCGATGGCCGCGAACTCAGTGGCAGCGAGCTGTTTCAAGCGATCGAACAGGTCGTGCTCCGCGCCGTCGACAAGCAACACCAGGTCGACGTCGACATGCTCTGGTACCTCTGGAGCGGGCCACTTTCCCCGCTGTTCGGCAAGGACCGCATCACCACGCTCGAGCGCGACTTCGTCACCGACAAGCACACGCACCACGAGACCAAGGACCCCTACTTCAACCTCATCCACGAGAAACCGTTCTGCGACAAGGTGCTCGCCGAGTTCGGCATCGACCCGGAAGGGGGCATGATCGTCAACGGCCACGTCCCCGTGAAGATCGAGGCCGGCGAGTCGCCGCTGAAGCGCAGCGGTAAGGCCATCACCATCGACGGCGCCTTCTCCGAAGCCTACGGCGACCACGGCTACACCCTCGTGCTCGAAGCCGACAAAACCGTGTTGGCCGAACACCACCACTTCGACTCCGTCGAAGCCGCCATCCGCGACGGTGTGGACATCGTGCCGAGTGTCGAGACCATCAAAACCTGGCCCAAACCCCGTCGGGTTGCGGACACGGAACAAGGGGCGGACATGCGCAAGCGCATCGCGCTGCTCGAATGCCTCGTGACGGCGTATCGCAACAACGACCTGCGGCAGAACGAAGCGCCGGCACGACGGCGGTAGACGGACGCGGTTCAACGCAGAGTCGCAGAGAGTCGACGCTGAGGAACGCGGAGAAGGCAAATAGGCACTTGAAGATTTCGGGAGAGTACGCGATGCTACAACCGGCATACGTCACGCGCCACGATCGCTGCCCGAATGACTTTCTCGGCGTCCTTCTGCCTTCTTCACTCTGCGCCTTTGCATTGACTGCTTCGGATTCAAACCGTGCCAGACCAATCGGGCGGGATCATCAAAACGGGGATCTTCGTGTTCTTGATCAGTTCCACCGGGACGTTACCGGCGAGCAGTCGGGCGAAGACGTTTTTGCCCGTCAAACCCAGAACGATCATCGTGACGTTGTTTTCGGTGGCGGTGTTGAGGATAGCGCGGGCGATGTCGTCGCTGAAGAGGAGCAACGTCTGCACGGTGACACCGGCAGACTGCATCTTGTCGCGCAGCAGGCTGATGGCGGCTTCACCTTCGGCTTGTTCCTGTTCGCGCATCTGACCGCCACTGGGGCGCGAAACATGGACGATGAGGACCTCGCTGGCGAGGCGCTTGCCAAGGTCGGTGACGACCTCGACGATCTTCTCGGCGGCGTAGGGACTGCTGACGGATACGAGGATTCGGCTCATGGTTTCGTCGTCTCTTGTCGTGGCGCCGTCGCAAGCGGCAGGCCGTCCATCAATCCCCTTAGTCGTCTCAGCGCCGCGCCGCGGTGGCTGATCTTGTGCTTCTCGTCGGGTGTCAGTTCTGCGGTTGTTCGGTCGAATTTGGGCACGAGGAAGAGCGGATCATAGCCGAAACCGTCGTGACCGCGCGGTTCGCGGAGCAATTGGCCGGTCATTTCACCACGGGCGGTCAGAATGATATCACCCGCAGGGTTCGCCAGTGCCAGCACGCAGACGAACTGACCGCCCCGACAATCGTCGGGCACGGCAGCTAGTTGACGCAGGAGCAAGGCATTGTTCGCTGCGTCACCGGTGCCCGCATCATGCAGTTCGGCCCAGCGGCTGCTGACGACGCCGGGCTTGCCTTGCAGGGCATCGACCTCAAGCCCACTGTCGTCGGCGAGCGTCCACTGCCCGGTCGACTTAGCGTAATAAGTCGCTTTCAGGCACGCGTTGGCGATGAACGTGGCGCCGGTTTCGTCGGGCGTTGCGATCACTTCACCGGCAAAGGCTGACAGGTCGACGAACTGGAAGCGATCCCCGCCGAGCATGTCGCGGAACTCGCGCAGTTTGCCAGCGTTTTGGGTTGCGACGACAAGCTTCATCGTGGGTTAGTCCCCCAACCCGCGGAGTTTCCCACCACCCTGCTGCGGTTTGGGCTTCCCGGTCGCCGTTGGTGGCAGGACGATGTCAGCGCCCGGTTGGGGCACCCCGCCGGCAAACGAGCCGGTCGCTCGTGGGATGGGGACGATGACCGATTCATCGTAAACCTGCACCGTGCGGCCTGTGCGCTTGTTGGTCGCAACCGTCATGCGCTCTTCACCGTTGACCGAGCGATGCGGGAAGCGTTCCTGAAGTTCCTTCAGCTTGGGGTCGAGCACTTCGATTCGCGGGGCGATGACCTTCACCTTGGTCTTCTTGCCGTCCTGCATAACGTACTGATCGCCGCTCATCCCCTGAGGGATCTGACCGGGCAACACGAGCAACGTCTCGTTGCTGCGATACGACTCGGCCGAGTCGGAGTCCTGGCGGGCCAGTGCGGTTTCCTTGAAGGCGCCGACGCAGACCGAGCTGATGTTCTCGCCATGGAAGTAGTAGGCCTCGATGCCCTGGTTTCGCGCTTCGCGAACGGCGTTCACCGCGTACTGCTTGCGCAGCGGACTGTCGACGTACACGCCGATCTCGAGCGTCCACATGCGGTCTGCAGGGAGGTTTGTGAGGTTCCACTCGGGTGGGCTTTGCGGGTCTGGCGCGTCGAGCGTGACGAACAACGCGCCGCGGAATGGGAGGTCTTTGCGGTCGTCTCGCAGGTTGACGATTTTGGTCCGGTCGGCCTCGGCGCGCTTGCGCTCTTTGACGTCGTTGGTCTTCATGAAGTCTTTGTAATAGCCGTAATAGATGATGCTCTGATCGTCGCTGTGAACGAGGTAGAAGTCCTTCATGCCCGTGCGCTGGATGAGCGATTCCTTCAGGGCCTTCGAGCGTTCGACGTGACCGAGTTTGTCGACCGATAGACAGTAGAGCGTATAGCGAGCGTCCGCCGGCGCGATCGGTGCCGCGGTGGTGGACTTCGCGGCAAGCTTGGGCGTGGGCGCATCATTGGTGGGCGCGAGGCTGGTTCCCTTGGTGTCTGCCGTCTGCGCGACGGGCTTGTCTCCCGCGCAGGACAGCCCAGAGACAGCGATAAAAAGAGAAACGGCTACAACGGCGGGCTTCGTCATTACTTTCACCGAACCGATTTTAACACGATATCCGACCTCTGTCCCGGCCAAAGCCATGACCGCCGCTCAGGCTCGCCCGGCGCGCTGCAGGTCGGCCTTGCGCTGGCGGTCGGTCGCCTGTTTCAGAACCCGTTTTTCCAACCAGTTCAAGCTGTGCATGCCTTTAGCAGCCACCTTGGCGAGTATGCGGTCGACCTTGGCCCGTTCGGCCTTTTCGATCGACGCGTTCTTCTCGCGGCGGGCCCGCTGTTTGTCGAGGGTCCGCTGGGAAGGACCCCCGGTGTCATAAGTCGCACTGAAATCCCCGTCTGAAAACGCGTATGGACCGGCAGCGATCAACTGTCGCCGCATGTTCATGCAGCCCATAAATCCGAACACCGCAAGGATTGCCAAACCGAACCGCCCGCTCGCGATCGCATAAACCCCACCCAACACAGCAGCGACCATACCGACCGTGCAGGACCAGTACATAGACTTGTAGTACCCCACGATCGGCCACAACGCCGACTGCACGATCTGCCCGCCGTCCAACGGGAAAATTGGCAACAGATTGAACAGCAGGATCGTGTAGCTCATCTGGTAGATCCAGTAAGCGTACCACGCGACATCCATCCATCCGCTGAACGGCGCAAACGGGTTGATGTAAAACGGTGACCACGGGAGCTTGCCCGTCAGAGTGAAGAGGATCGTGCCGCAAATAATGCAGATGATGACGTTGACCATCGGCCCACCGGCGACCGTGATGAACGTCGGCAACGGGCGATGGGGTGGCTTGGCAAACGCCAAGCCACCCAGCGGGTGCATAAGGATATCTTCCGCTTCCCCACCCACCCAGCGGGCGGAGAAGCAGTGCCCGAATTCGTGAAGCAGCACGATGCCGAACAACGCCGTCATGCTGAAGACGCGATCCTGCCACGTGTAACCCTGGCCGAGGCCAAACAGCAACACAAGACCGATGAACAGGACCAGCGACGAATGGGCTCGGACGCGAATTCCGAACGCGGTGAACAGTGGAACGGACCCGTTCAGAATCCACATCAGTGGATTGCTTCCGAACCCGCCACGCCCCTGATCTCGATAGTATGGACGATCTTGATAGCCCACGCGGTCACCGTCCCTGTCGGAAGAATCGGTCGTACAGCAAGATGGTCTGGATCGACTTGGCGTCCATGATCGATCCGGTGCGGCACCACTCGATCGCATCGTCGAGCGCGGCTTCCTGCACTTCGATTTCCTCGCCGGTCTCCATCGCGGTCGTCGACTTCTCGAGATCATAGGCTGCGAACGCGTACATACGCTCGCTGAGGATGCCGGGTGAACTGAAAAAACTGTTGATGATCTGCAACCGACCCGCGAGGTAACCTGTCTCTTCCTGCAGCTCGCGACCGGCACAGTTCATGGGGTCTTCCCCTTTTTCCAACGTGCCTGCCGGCAGCTCGAGCAAGGTCTGACCCACCGCGTAGCGGCGGTTGCGGATGAGCAGGATCGTTTTTTCATTCAGCATCGGCAGGATCACCACCGCGCCAGGATGAGCCACGACTTCAACCGTGTGGCGACGACCCTCATCGTCCTCCATCTGATGGAGTTCGAGGCGGACCTTCTTGCCGTTGTAGATGACCTGTTTATCGATGAGCCGCGATGCCACTTCAAACCTCCAGCGGCGGGATTATACGACGCGCAGGCAACGGACGCATCGGACTTACTCGCGATAGTTCAACCCGCACGCCGTTACAGCCGATAACACCCTTACGTGACCGCTCTGATGATCATTTCCGCCATTCTCGGAGCCTGGGCAGCGCTATCGTTGTTTGGTGGGGAGATGCAGCGACAGAAGCAGGACCTGGACCTGGCAAGAGAGATGGAAGCCCGCCGTGCCGCCCGTAAGGCTGCGGCTGAGGCGCAGTTGGTCATCGAGGCCCGCGCGGCGAAGAATCAACCCACCCGCAAGTTCTAAGCAAGCAAACTGAGCGTTGACACCTTTTTGCCGGCGATCTACAGTTCTTTGGTAAAAATTAGCACCCATCCAGGCACGTCAACGAGGTGGAATATGGACCCGAAACAACCGACCAACCCACCCGCGAGGTCGTTCGCACACATCATACCGCTGCTCGTTGCGATCGCGATGCTGGTCTGGGGTGCCGCGTTGGCGGTGAAGCATCAGAACTGGACGATCCTGGCCGGTGGTGGTGTCGCGCTGGTGACCGTGTTGAGCCTATGGCAGGT
>JBBRHE010000148.1:0-9534 GCA_038223165.1 Tepidisphaerales bacterium | reverse complement strand
CAAGGCTACCAAGGGTTCAGGCGAACCGAACAAGACCAAGATCGGCAAGATTTCCATGGCCGACTGCAAGAAGATCGCCAAGGAAAAAGAGAAAGACATGAACTGCTTCGACCTCGACCACGGTGCCCGCATCATCGCGGGCCAGGCGCGGTCGATGGGGATCACGGTTGAAGGGTAAGGATGAGCCCGGCACGCGTTAAGACATTCGTCGACGCCAGTCCATTTCAACCCTTCACTATTGTGAAGGGAGATGGTCAGGAAGTTGACGTCATTTCGCGACAACTGGTACTACTGTATCCCGGCGGGCGGTCGCTGCACGTCGTCGCCCCGAAGTTTCAGGGTGCCAAGACGGAAGAGGATTTCGAAGATCATTTTATAGACGTGTTCCTCATCACGGACGTGATCCGTCCGGTCAGGCGTCGATCGCAGAAGAAACGGTCTGCTTAGACAATTCAATTGGCCGTACCACGGGCCGTAACAGTGGGAGCTTTTCGCCCGGCAATTTTGCGGCGATAGGAGCGACAGCATATGGCAGTCGTAGTTCAACGTTCCAAGCGTTATAAGAAAGCCGCCGAGAAGGCTGTGCAGGATCTCCTGCCGGTCGACGCGGCCATTGACAAGCTCAAGTCCTTTGAGCCGACCAAGTTCGACCAGTCGGTCGAACTAATTTTCTCCCTCGGGATCGACGCGAAGCAGGCGGATCAGATGATCCGTGGTTCGCTGTCGTTGCCGCACGGTGTGGGCAAGACCAAGCGCGTCGTGGCGTTCTGCCCCGAGCACCTTGCGCCGCTCGCGCTGGCTGCTGGCGCGGTTCGCGCCGGTGGGCAGGAACTGGTGCAGGCGATCGAGAAGGAAAACTTCACTGACTTCGACGTCGCGATCGCGTCCCCGGACATGATGCGTTTCGTCGGTCGCCTCGGTAAGGTGCTGGGCCCCAAGGGCCTCATGCCTTCACCCAAGGCCGGCACCGTGACGCCGAACGTCGCCGACGCCGTCAAGGAATACGCCGCCGGTAAGGTCGAGTTCCGCAACGACAGTGGTGGCAACGTCCACAGCGTCGTGGGCAAGGTCAGCTTCGACAAGGGGCACCTCGTTGACAACATCAACGCGATGATCGCCACGATCAAGCGCCTCAAGCCTCAGACGAGCAAGGGCGCCTACTTCAAAAAGATCGTGCTGAAGGGGTCCATGACCCCGGCAGTTTATCTCGCGGTGTAAATGAGTTGCCAGTTGCCAGTTGCCAGTTGCCAGTAAATGGCAATGGCGTTCACTGGCAACCGGCAACCGACAGCTGACAATTTATTTAGAGTTCGGTGCATCATGAGCAAAAAAGTTAAGAGCCTGATTGAGAAGGATTTGGCCGGCCGGTTCTCGGGCCTCGAGGGCATCGCGGTCGTGAACCCGCGCGGCATCGGCGCCATCAAGAACAACGCGATGCGCCGTCGCCTTCGCGACAAGGGTCTGCGTATGGCGGTCGTGAAGAACACGCTCGCCAAGCGCGCCGCAGACGGGTCGAAGATTAAGGGTTTCGATACCCTCCTCGACGGTCCCAGCGCCGTGATCTACGGCCAGGGCACGGTCTCGGGCATCGCTCGCATCCTACTGGAAGAGAAAAAGCAGGACGAGACACTCGAACTCCGCGGCATTTTCTTTGACGGTGAAGTCTACACCGGCCAGGAAGGCGTCGAGCAGGCCAGCAAGCTGCCGACCCGCGAAGAGGCAATCGGCCAGGTCGTTGCGCTCATCCTCGCTCCGGGCGCCAAGCTCGGTGGCATCCTCAAGGGTCAGGCGGGCAAGGTCGCGGCGCTCATCAAGGCCGTGGAAGAGAAGGCCGAAAAGGCTGAGAAGGCCGCACCGGCCAGCGCATAGGAAAATTAAATCGTGCCCACGAATCGGCACGAATGAACACGAATAAGAGATGTTTTCGCATTCATTCGTGTTTCCCTTTCGTGTTGATTCGTCGGCAGAACTGAATCAGTCCGGCGGTCCGACTGTCCCCTTTATGGGGTTAAATCGATCCGATGTGGATCGTGCTCTCGGACGGGACGTTGTGTCTCGACACGGTTGACCCCCGATACGGGTCGGAGAAGACATCATGGCAGACGTAGCAGAAAAGCTCTCGAAGCTCGGTGACGAAATCGTTGGACTCACCCTCAAGGAAGCCGTTGAACTCGCGGCCTACCTGAAGGACACGCACGGCATCGAACCCGCCGCCGCCGCCGGTGGTGGTGGTGGTGGTGGCGCAGCAGCGGCCGCCCCGGCAGTGGTTGAGGAAGCCAAGTCGACGTTCGACGTTGTCCTCAAGGCCGCCGGTGACAAGAAGATCCAGGTCATCAAGGAAGTCCGCACCGCGACGGGCCTGGGCCTCAAGGAAGCCAAGGACCTGGTCGAAGGCGCTCCGAAGGTCGTCAAGGAAGGCCTCGAGAAGGCCGAAGCCGAGAAGCTCAAGAAGGCCCTGGAAGATCAGGGCGCGACCGTCGAACTCAAGTAAGTTCGGCCTCGCGATTCCTTCAACGCAGATCGATGAAACGGGTAGCCCCTTTAGCGGGAGCTACCCGTTCTCGTTTTCACTACCACACGTTACGCTGACCGCCGTCATTTCCATCGTTTTCCGCTGCGTCGCGGCGAACTGGAACGTCACGTCCAACTCATACGAGTTCGCGTTTGGGCTGGCGTACAAAGCGGGTCACAAGCCGCGCTATGTGCTGGCGATCAAGGACTTCTACGACCGCATCCCCGGCAAACTGCCCGCAGCCAACTACATGAAGCTGGACAAGGTCGAAATCCAGCCCTCAACGGACGAGGGTGGCTTCGTCGAAATGTAGAGCCAGTAGAAGGGTGGGTGGCTTGAGTACAACCTGCAAGTAGACAAGCCCGGGGAGCACGCCGTGACGTTCCGAATGACTGGCGTGGAAGGCGAGATAACCGTTTCATCAAAAGAGGGCAAGAAATTGGCGACTGCTCAAAGCCCCGGAAAGGCCTGGCGCGAAGTGAATACAACGGTTCAGCTCGATGCCGGTCCCCAAACCCTTCAGTTGGAACTGGAAATGAAGGGCCAGAACATCAGTTGGATCGAGTTCAAACCGTCATAACGTGGAATGAACAGGTGCGTTCGTCACGTCGGTCTGCTCAGATCGCTGAGCTGACCGACTTGAGACCTCCCTGTGCAATTCCGCTCCGTCAACTTGACTAGCAACCTAACATGGTTTATTCTAAATTGGTCAGTTGACCGACTCGAAATAACCATTTTGGCAGGTGTGACCAAGTCTCGCAGCGAGAAGCTCGCGCGACTTGGTTGTTTTTGTTTGCGCTTGACAATGGATTTTTAAGAGTCCTAGAGTGTTTGTTGAAGATTAACTTTGCAAAGATGGTGGTGGGCGTCCAGGAAGCGTGACGCCCTTCACCGCGACAAGAGCCGCTTTTCGTGTGACCGAGGCGGCTTTCTTTGTCGACTGATCGGGACGCATCGCGTTGGCGAGCGTTTTAACGTAATTCCCGTTCCCTCATCCATTAAGGACGAACGATGAAAGTCAGCGAAATTCGCGATTTCTCAAAGCGCGGCGATGCGCTCCCTATCCCTAATCTCATCGACGTTCAGATCGAAAGTTATCAAAGATTCTTACAGAAAGAATCAGCGTCTGATAAGCGCAAGAATGAGGGCCTCGAAGCCCTCCTTCGTGAAGTGTTCCCCATTGAGAGCTACGACGGGAACCTGAAGCTCGATTACGTCAACTACGACCTGTCCGAACCGCGCTACACCACTGACGAGTGTCGCGCCCTGCGTTTGACCTACGGCATGCCGTTCCGCATCGGGGTGCGATTCACGCGCAAGGACAAGGACGAGGTGATGGAAGATTCCATCTACCTCGGTGAAATCCCGATCATGATCGGTGGTGGCGAGTTCATCATCAACGGCGCCGAGCGCGTGATCGTCAACCAGTTGCACCGTTCGCCGGGTGTCGACTTCCTGGTCGAAGTGCAGGAAGGTGACCGCCCGCTGCACGGTTGCCGCGTCATCCCCGAGCGCGGCTCGTGGATCGAGTGCTCGGTGACCAAGAAGGACGCACTGGCCGTCCGCATCGACCAGTCGAGCAAGATTCCCGCGACCACGTTCCTGCGGGCGCTGGACCAGAAGTACAGCAGCACCGAAGCCATCATTCGTGAGTTTTACACCGTGGAATCGGTCAAGGTTGCCAACCTGACCGCCGAGGCGTACGCCGTCGGGTCGATCATCGACAGCGAATCGGGTGAAGAAATCTGCAAGCCCGGTGCTCAGATCGCCGAGGCGCTGCAGAAGATTCAGGCTTCCACGCTCAAGACGGTCGACGTCGTCAACAAGGTCAGCGACCCGTTGATCCTGAACACGATCGCCGAGGACAGCAGCACCAGCCATGAAGACGCGCTGATGCGCATCTATGCTCGTCTGCGTCCGGGCAACCCGCCACAGTTAGAGAAGGCCAAGACGCTCTTCAACGAAAAATTCTACGACGAAAACCGCTATCGTCTGGGCCGCGTCGGTCGTTTCCGCATCAACCGCAAGTTCGACCAGAACGTGCCGGAAACGGAAATGACGCTGCGTGCCGAGGACCTGGTCAACAGCCTCAAGTACATGTTCAAGCTGCGTAGCGGTGAAGGCTACGTCGACGATATCGATCACCTGGGCAACCGCCGGTTGCGCACGATCGACGAGTTGGCTGCTGAAGAACTGCGCAAGGGCTTCCTGAAGCTCAAGCGCACGGTTCAAGAGCGCATGAGCCTGAAGGACCCCAACGAGCTGGGCCGCATCGCCGAGCTGGTGAACAGCAAGTCCATCAGCAGCTCGATCGACTTCTTCTTCGGTCGTGGTGAACTGTCACAGGTCGTCGACCAGACGAACCCGCTATCACAGCTCACGCACGAGCGTCGTCTGTCGGCCCTTGGGCCTGGTGGTTTGAATCGCAAGCGAGCCGGCTTTGAAGTGCGTGACGTTCACATTTCGCACTATGGCCGCATCTGTCCGATCGAAACGCCTGAAGGCACGAACATCGGTCTGATCGCGTCGTTGGCGATTTACGCCGACCTTGACGAATACGGCTTCCTGATCACACCGTACCGCGTGGCCGAGAACGGTCACGTTAACGGCAAGCACAAGTACCTGCGTGCCGACGAGGAGATGAAGAGCGTCCTCGCCCCACCTGACGCCGTCGATAAGGATGGCTCGATCAAGAAGGGCCTGGTCCTCGCGCGCGTGCAAGGTGACCTGGCGACCGTCACGAGCAAGGAAATTCAGTACGTCGACATCAGCCCGCGCCAGACGGTCTCGGTCTCTGCGGCGCTCATTCCGTTCCTTGAGCACGACGATGCGAACCGTGCGCTCATGGGTTCGAACATGCAACGTCAGGCCGTCCCGCTGTTGCGGGTCGATCCCCCGATCATCGCGACGGGGCTGGAACGTCCGGTCGCGCAGAACAGTGGCATGGTCGTCCGCGCCGAGCGCGCCGGTACGGTCACGTACGTCGACAGCAGCCGTATCCTGATCGACAACGCCGATGAGTACGTCCTTCGTAAGTTCGTCGGTCTGAACGAGCGTACGTGTCAGAACCAGAAGCCCATCATCAAGAAGGGCCAGCGCGTCAAAAAGGGTCAGATCATCGCTGATGGCGCTGCGGTTTATCTGGGCGAACTCGCTTTGGGTCGCAATGTGCTCGTCGCGTTCATGACCTTCGATGGCTACAACTTCGAAGACGCCATCGTCATCAGCCAGCGGCTCGTGAAGGAAGACATCTTCACCTCGATCCACATCGAGGAGTACGACGTCGAAATTCGCGAGACCAAACTGGGTCGTGAAGAGTTCACGCGTGACATTCCCAACGTATCAGAAAGGGCCCTGGCCAACCTCGACGAACTGGGCATCGTTCGCGTCGGCACGCGGGTGGGTCCGGGAGACATCTTGTGCGGCAAGATCGCGCCCAAGAGCAAGAGCGAATTGACGCCTGAAGAGAAGCTGCTGCACGCGATCTTCGGTCGGGCCGGTGAGGACGTGAAGAACGACTCGCTGGAAATGCCCGCCGGTGAAGAAGGCGTAGTCATTGGCACCCAGCGGTTCAGCCGCCGGATGCACATGACGGATGACCAGAAAAAGACCTTGAAGAAGGAAATCGACCGGTACGAGAAGGACATGAACGTCCGTGCGATCGAGATCTTCCGGCAGATGATCAACGAGATCAACGAGGTCACCGGTCAGCAGATCGTCGACCCGAACACGCGCCAGAAGGTCGCCCAGTCGGAAAACGTTGAGGTCGTGCTCGAGCAGATCGAGACGTTCGCAACGGACTGGATCAAGGGCACGAAGGAATCGAAGGAACAGGCCGTCAACGCCTACACCCGTTTCTGGCCCCGCGTCGAAGCCGTCCGCAAGGAAAAGGTTCGCCGCATGGAGCACATGAAGCGCGGCGACGAGCTGCCCTCGGGCGTGCTCGAAATGGTCAAGGTCTACATCGCCACGAAGCGCGCTCTGAGCGTCGGCGATAAGATGGCCGGTCGCCACGGGAACAAGGGCGTTATTGCCCGCATCGTTCCTGAAGAAGACATGCCGTTCCTGGAAGACGGTTCACCGGTCGACATCCTGCTCAACCCGCTGGGCGTGCCGTCACGTATGAACGTCGGTCAGATCCTCGAAACGCACCTCGGCTGGGCCGCTGCGGTCCTGGGGTTTCAGGCCATCACGCCCGTGTTCGACGGTGGCACCGAGGACGAGATCCACGCGGCCGTCGAAGAGGCCAACAAAACGATCAAGGAACGTCGCGAAAACCGCAAGAAGACGCGCGAAGTCATGCACCACCGCGAACTGGACGTGCAAATGCCGTACGGCGGCAAGGCCCAGCTTCGCGACGGTCGCACGGGTGAGCCGTTCGAACAGCGGACGACCGTGGGCTACATCTACATGATGAAGCTCCATCACTTGGTCGACGACAAGATCCACGCCCGCGCCACGGGCCCGTACAGCCTCATCACCCAGCAACCGCTCGGTGGCAAGGCCCGCACGGGTGGCCAGCGCTTTGGTGAGATGGAAGTGTGGGGTCTGGAAGCCTACGGCGCGTCCTACGTGCTGCAGGAACTGCTGACCGTCAAGTCGGACGACGTCGAAGGCCGCACGAAGATCTACGAGAGCATGGTCAAGGGCGTCAACACGCTCGAAGCCGGCACCCCCGTAAGCTTCGACGTCCTATGCAACGAAATCCGCGGTCTCGGGTTGAACATTCAACTCGAGAAGAAGAAGGGCGCGATGGACGTGCAGGATGAGGATCTGATGTGATCGTCTCGGCAAAGGACAACTCGTGTTGCTTCTAGGCACACTAATATTTGCCCTTTGTCTGGGTCCTATGATTTTCGTGCTCGGCTGGTGGTTTAATCCTGAGCGGGTTCGAAAACAATCACAGCAACGCGGCTTTGAAGTAAAACTAAACACCGACACGACGTCGGTGCCTGAAACGAAAGAGGAGCAGGCTTGAACGGCCTTGAATTCGATTGGGGCGAGGACAAGGCTGCCTCCAACTTGCAGAAGCACGGCATCACATTCGAGGAAGCGGAAACGGTGTTCGACGATCCCAATCTGCTTTTGGAGTTGGATCTGAAGCACTCGGACATCGAAGAGCGGGAAATCGCGATCGGTTTCTCGGAGAAGGCTCGACTCTTGATGGTGGTTACCACCGAACGATATGAAACGATCCGTATCATCAGTGCTCGCCGAGCGACGCAAGCAGAGGCTCGCCGTTACGCCGAGCAAAATTACGGTTAGGCATGTGAAGTCAACGCCGGAAGAAATGGCCTATGAGCCACCGGCCGATACGAGTGATCCAAAGCGATTTCCAATCGTTGCTCGTGGCGTTAAGGAGTGGAGTGAGTACATCAACTTTAAGCGAGGCTTCGTTCGCATTAATCCTGAACTCCGCAAGTTTTTCAAGAACGATGAGCAGATCAACGAAGTGCTTCGACATGCGAAGAACTTGATTGAAGCAAAGAGCGTGAAGCAGAGAAAGTCAGCCTAGTTGTGCAGGTTGAACCCGAACTTGAATTGACTCCGCTTACGATGTCAACCCGTCGTGAGCCTGACCAACAGAGAAAAGAGAACGATCATGGCTGAATCCGTATACGATCGTGTTAACGACTACGGTTCCGTTCGCATTCAACTCGCGAGCCCGAACGACATTCGTTCGTGGTCCTTCGGTGAAGTGAAGAAGCCGGAAACCATCAACTACCGCACTTACCGCGCGGAAAAGGATGGCTTGTTCTGTGAGCGCATCTTCGGGCCCGAACGGGACTGGGAATGCTCGTGCGGCAAGTACAAGGGCACGAAGTACAAGGGCATCATCTGCGACCGTTGCGGTGTGAAGGTGACCCACAGCCGGGTCCGCCGCAAGCGCATGGGCCACATCAACCTCGCTGCGCCCATCGTCCACATCTGGTTCTTTAAGGCTCTCCCCAGCCGCCTGGGCGCCTTGCTGGACATGAAGACGAGCGACATCGAAAAGATTGTCTACTTCCAGGACTATGTCGTCACCGACCCGGGTAAGTCGCCTCTGAAAAAGAAGCAGTTGCTGACCGAGGACGAGTACCGTGGTGCCTACGAGAAGTACGGCGATAACTTCGGCGCTGAAATGGGCGCTGAAGCCATCAAGAAGCTGCTCGGCATGCTCGACCTGAACACGGAAGCCGTGCGGGTCCGCGCTGACATCGAGAAGACCAACAGCAAGCAGAAGATCAAGGACCTGACCAAGCGCCTCAAGATGATCGAAGCCATCCGTGGCTCCGAGAACAAGTCTGAGTGGATGGTCATGGACGTGATCCCCGTGATCCCGCCTGACCTGCGCCCACTCGTGCTGCTGGAAAGCGGCAACTTCGCCACGAGCGATTTGAACGACCTGTATCGCCGCATCATCAACCGCAACAACCGGTTGAAGAAGCTCGTCGACCTGAATGCGCCCGAAGTCATCATTCGCAACGAAAAGCGCATGCTGCAGCAGGCGGTCGATGCGCTGTTTGATAACGGTCGATGCCGTCGCCCGGTGCTTGGTTCTTCGAACCGCCCGCTGAAGTCTTTGACTGACATGATCAAGGGCAAGCAGGGCCGCTTCCGCGAAAACCTGCTTGGCAAACGCGTCGATTACTCGGCTCGTTCGGTCATCGTCGTCGGCCCCGAGCTCAAGCTGCATCAGTGCGGTTTGCCCAAGAAGATCGCGCTCGAGCTCTATCAACCGTTCATCATCCGCAATGAAAAGCGCATGCTGCAGCAGGCAGTCGATGCGCTGTTTGATAACGGCCGCTGCCGTCGTCCGGTGCTTGGCTCGTCCAATCGCCCGCTCAAGTCGCTGACTGACATGATCAAGGGCAAGCAGGGCCGCTTCCGCGAAAACCTTCTCGGCAAGCGCGTCGACTACTCGGCTCGTTCGGTTATCGTCGTCGGTCCCGAGCTCAAGCTGCATCAGTGCGGCCTGCCCAAGAAGATCGCGTTGGAACTGTATCAGCCGTTCATCATTCGCCGGCTGAAAGAGCATG
>JBBRHE010000147.1:0-9569 GCA_038223165.1 Tepidisphaerales bacterium | reverse complement strand
CAGGATGCCGGCATCCGGCGACGGACTGGCCAGCCAACGGTTGTAAACGACCGTCGCGGCGTTGACGTTCCCCAATCGGCGATACAAGCGGGCCCGCAAAAGGTCGCGCGGACCGGCAGCGGACTCGTCGGCAGGGGCATTGTTCAGAAGATCGATCGCCCGTTGGCTTTGTCCAACGTCCGCCAGCGCCGCAGCGACCTGAACACGGCTTTCGCCGTTGAAGGTCTTGCCAGCACTGAGGCGCTCGAGGTACGAGCGCGATTCGTCGAGACGGCCTTCCTCGCGCAACAGGCGATACAACTGCAAGCCGATCGATACATCGTCCGGTCGAGACTGAGCGGCAGCTTCCAACTGCTTGACGGCGCTGGCGACGTTCTTCGTCTGCACCTGCGCGCTGGCAAGCAGCAGTCGCGGTTCGATCATGTCGGGGTTCTGGCGGATCAGCGCAGCCATGTCGCTCATCGTGTCGGCGAGCTCTTTGCTGTTCGGATCGACGACGCCTGACAGGATGTAGCGAGCACGTTCGATGCGCCAACCGGTCGCGGAATCGCCGGTCAGAACTTTCATGCGCTCGATCGCTTTGGACCACGCGTCGCGTTGGTTGTAGCGCGACGGAGCGTTGAGCGTTGCGTTCTGGACAGTGAGATTTTCCGGATTGGCATCACCCAACTTAGCCCAGTTCATGCCAGCCTGGGGATCGCGAATGCTCTCGCGATACTGAGCGAGTATGAACTGCCAGGGCAATGTTTCGGCTTGACCGCTCGCAGCGATTGCATCTTCAAGAAACGCCATGCCGTCGGCAGGTTTTCCGGCGTCGGCCAGGACCATTGCCCGCGCCAGCGCGACCTGCGGCACCTGCCCGTACGCCTTGCTTGCCAACGCGAGAATTTGCTCTTCAAGACCGAGTTTCTGCTGACGGCTGGCGCCGGCGAGCTTCAGCAATGAGTCCAACGGGTACGGCTTAGGAGAGGCTAACGCTGCGTTGACAGCCTTGGTCGCAGCATCGCGATTGCCCAGGCGGGACAGCAACGAAACGTAGATGGGCAACGTCTGGGGCTCACCATTAGGGCGGAACAACTGCTGCAGGCCAGTGACTTGATCGAGCAGACGTTCACTATCTTTTGCATCAGGGCGTTCACCTAGATAGGCATGCCACGCGAGGCTGTTGAGGATGCGACCTTCGAGGTTCTGCGGATCGCGTTGAATGGCCGCCGCTGCTGCATCGGTGGCGGCGGCATAGCGGCCACTGCTCAGCAGGGCGCGCGACCTTAGCAAGTGGGGGGCTTCCCAACTGTTCATCACGGCAGCCGCGATTTTCAGGTCGTTCAACGCGGTTTCGGTTTCACCAAGTTCCAACGCGGTGCGCGCGAGGATAAACCGAACAATGCCATTCTCACGTCCTTCGGAGATGGACCGACGCAACGCAACGGCACGGTCACGCGGTGAAGGGGTCGGATTCAGGATCAGCGTCTTCAGCGCGCCCGACCACGTGCGAGCGGCGGCATCATTGCGACGGGATTCCATCGCCGTGACGATCTCACGCGTCAGTTCGGTCGCTGTTTGCGTCGCGGCGGCGCGCTGCTCGGCTGGCTGGGTCGCTGCCAACTGGGCAGCGCGGGCCTGTGACGACAGTGCCTTCAACGCCAGCAAGTCGGCGTCTGCCGATACATCCGTGGGCGACACGTCTTTCAGGCGCTCCAGTACGGCATCGTACTTTTCGTCCTGCCACAACCGCTGGGCCAGAACAATCAGAACTTGCGGGTCATCAACCTTCTGACTGTATCTTTCGAGATAGTCGCGCGCCTGAGCGAACATCTGTGCCCGTTCCATCAGACGCGCCAGATCACGCGCGAAGGTGCCGTCGGGCGCAGACCGCGACGCGGCCTTGGTGAGCCATTCAACCGCGCGCTTGCGGTCGTTCCGCAGCGCGACCGCAGCCTGCACCATCTCAAATCGGGCATCGTTCGGATATTTGGCGAGCAATGCGTCCGCGTGCGCCTGAATGTCGGCGAGCGGCTTGCGCGTCTGGAACATCATGTCGACGATCGTCAGTTGCGCCATGTAGTTCGATGGGTCGATCTCGGCCATCTTCTGGCCGACCTCAAGTGCGCCTTCAAACTGCTCGAGCATGATGAGTGCGAGCATCTTCGCTTGCAGCGCTTCCATGTCCTTGGGGTTCTGCTTCAGCACCTCGTCTGCGAGCGCCCTGGCTTCTGAACTGAATCCGATACGCGGGTAGATCTCCAGCAACGCCCGCTTGGCGTGCATGTTGTCACGGTCCTGCTGCAATGCGGCGCTGTACCAGTCTTTTGCCTCGCGAAGCTGGTTCCCTTTGTCCATCGGCACGGTGCGTCGTACGTCGGCGAACGCGATCATGGCCTCGGGGTCATTCTTTACTTTGCCCAGGTAATACGACAGCTTCGTCAGCGCCGTCTGCTTATCGCCTCGTTCGATCGCTGCCATACCATCGACCCGGCTTTGCGTAATCTTGGCCGCCAACTGCTGCTTCTTGACGATGTAGAACCCACCAATAGAACCCACGACGACGAGGATGCCGACCGCGAGCACGATGAGACGTCGAAATGTTTTTGGGCGAAGGTTCATGGATGGTTTTTGGTGGTTAGTTGTTAATTGGTATTGACCGTTGTCATGGTGGGGTCCATCGTCATTGTGGGCGCAGGCGCCTGCCCAACTAACCATGAACCACTAACAATTAACGCCCTTTGGCTACGATTTGAGCATCTTGCCAAAGATGTTCGAGATCGTTTTCCAGATGATCAACAGGTCAAGCCCGATCGAACGCCGTTCGACGTACTCGATATCGTACTTGATCCACTCCTGGAAATCCGATCCGGCCCGGCGGGTGCGTTTGACCTGCCAGAGTCCTGTGATGCCGGCCCGCACACTCAGGCGCGCTTCACGCCAAGCAGGCGAGAACTGGTTTTCACTGAAGGGGCTGGCGCGCGGGCCGACGATGCTCATTTGGCCGAGCAGCACGTTGAGGAACTGTGGCAGCTCGTCGACGTTGAACTTCCGCATGATGCGTCCGACACGCGTGAGGCGCGGGTCGTCTTCCATGTAGAACTGCGGACCGTCCGCCTGGTTCTGCTTTTTTAGCAATGCCTTCATCTGCTCGGCGTCTTTTCGCATCGAGCGGAACTTGAGGCATGGGAACTCAGCTCCGCCACGCGTTTCACGCTTGTGGGCAAAGAAGAAAGGACTGCCATCCTCAAGCCAGATCGCGAGCATAATAAACGGATACAGAGGCAGCGTGATCAGGAGCGCGAACAAAGCGAACAAGATATCGAACACGCGCTTGAATGCATCGTCAAACGCAGTGGCGCTGCGGACAGCGGGTTCGAGCGGGGGTTCGAACGGTTCAATCTGCTGCCAACTGATTGCTTCGGTCGCCGGTCGGGCGGTTGGGTCGTCCCAGACGACGGTGGGACCGACGATGGTCGTGCCGGCATCGATCGAGCGACCGGCACCGATCCAGACCGGGCCAATGAATTTGGCTTCAGGCGACAGCGTTGCTTGCGGGTCTTTCCAGGTCTGGCCACTTGCCTGTGACGCGCGGGTGATTGTTGCGTCGGGGCGTTTCCAGACCTGCATCAGTTCGTTCATGTACGCCGCGACATCGCGCGGCTCGGAGAGTTCAAAGAGGCTGCCGGGAACGGAAAGCGTTGTCCGGTCCATGCGCGGAATGAACTGGCGCAACCGCCTCCAACCAACGAGCGGGTTGACCGAACCCTGCCAAAGCTGAGCGACCTCATAGTCGGGCGTGAGCGCGACACGTTCGAGCCGGGTGGCAGCGCTGTAGATGCGCTGGAAGCGGATGAAGCGATCGTGGTCGTCGGTCACGACCTGTTCGCGATACCGACGCGTGCGCGAATCGTGAAGGCGAAGGAACAGGACGCGCGGTTCGATCCAGTTCAGCGTTTCGAGCACCGGGCCAAGCCTGAACAAGGCCAGCGAGTCGGCATCGGTGAGGAGGAACAGTTCGGCATGACGGACGATCTGCGACGGTTCACCCTGGCGAACCACCTGCACACCATGCGCGGCCCAGTAGCGGGCCTGCAGTTGGAGTGCATCCAGCCCCCAAACAGTCCGCTGCAGCGCCGTGGGTGGATCGGTGACCGGCACCGGTGCTGGGGCGGTGAAGATGTCAGTGGCGATCGCGGTCATTCCGTTTCAGTGGCGTTATTCTTGCTCCTCTTCCATTTGTACAAAGAAGAGGGGCAGGAAATCCTTAATTTGACCCGTTCCCGGTCGGCTTGTAGGACGATGCCACCGCGCGGGCGACGGGGCCGAACTGGCCACCCTTGCCGTTGCGTTGGTTGCGGGCGCTCATGCCGCTGATCGAGTTCGTGAAGTCGGCGCCCTGGGCGCGGTTGAACACAACGCCACTGAGGTTGGCACCGATGCTGACCAAGTGGTTAAGCGACTTCTCGACCATCGGCCGCTGCTGACCGCGCGCCACGGCAAGGATCACACCGTCGACGCTCGTGCAGACCAGCGAGGCCTCGATGCTGCCCAAAATCGGGCCGGTGTCGATCAGGATGATATCGAAGTGCTGTTTAGCTTCAGCGATCATGCGACGCAACGCCTGTGGGCTCAGTGTGCTTGCGTGATGCGACAGGCTTGAACCGACCGGCAGGATGCAGACGTCATTGATATCCGTCGTCCGTACGTATTCGAGCAGACCTCGATTGGCGATCGCTTCGAGAACGCCTTCGGTGGCTTCGATGTTCATGCGGTGCGTGAGCCCCGCGCCGACGAGATCGCAGTCGATCATCAGGACGCGCGTGCCGCACGCAGCGTACGACAGGCCCAACGCCAGGGTCAACGACGTTTTGCCATCACCGCTCGTCGCGCTAGTGACCGCCAGCGCGTGGGGTTCACCCGGTGGCTGGTTGATCTGCAGCATCGTGCGGATCTGGTGGACGCAGTGGGCGGCGATGCTGGCCTGTTCCGGATCGCTCAGGCGGTCTGGCAAGTTGGGCAGGATACCAAGCAGTGTGATGCCCGACAGGTCGCCACCCGCTTCGTCGCTATATCGATAGCGGTGGTCGAACATGCCGTAGAGCAACATCAGGCCCATCGGCACCATCGCGCCACCGACAAAGCCGGCCATTGCGAACTTCTGGCTCTTGTCTGAAAACGGTGTCGTCGGTGTGTGACCGTCACTGAGAACAGTTACCTGGTTAGCCAACAACTGTTGCGCCTGCAGCGAGTCGTACGAGCGGGTGGCAGTGTTGAAGTCCTGTTGATCGGCTTCAATCTTGCTCTCGAGTTCCTGAATTTCAAACTTCTTGCGGGCGACACCCGCAATGGTTTCGGCCGTGCGCTGCTGGATCGAGACGACGTTGGTGTAGTTACGACGAAGTTGCTCCAGTTCGGCGGGTGTGACGGTATCGGCGCCGCCTTCGATGTTAAACCGAACCCCTTTTTCGCTGTTCAGAAATCGGCGGGCCTGGATCTGAAGCTGGTCATTGATCGCGTCTCGATCGGCCTTGGCATCCTTGGCCATGCGGTGATTCTCACCGTAGATGCGCAGGAGCTTGCCCACGTTGAAGTCGGCGCGGTTACGCTCGCTGACGATTGCTTTGATGCTCGGGTCACCCTCGGCAATCGTGTCGATCATGGATTCGGGGATTGGTTCATTCGCTTTCGGAATCGCATTGGGAGCGGCGGGGCGGGCGGCCTCGGCGCGGTCGAGCGCCATCTTTGACTGTGTGACCATGCCATCGATGCGGACCTTTTCCGTCGTCATGGCGTTCAGCAGCAGATCGAGGTTGGACCCGTTGTCCGCAGCCAGGTTTGCGATGGCGGCTTTGTTGGCCTGAATGCGACCGGTCAGCGCGCGCTTGCGGTCGTCGTGGTAGCCCATCTTCTTCTTGAGGTCTTCGCTGGCGTTATTACCGTAGATACTCATGTACGCATCTACGACGGCTGCCACTGCGTTCTTGGCAACGTTTGCCTGATCGTCGTAGTAGGCAACGGAAATGATCGATGCACCCTGCATCTTCACTTCCAGCTTTTCGCCGTACATCGCAGTCGAGTCCTGTTGGCTCATCCCCTTGTGATAATCGCCCCATTGCGGGTCTTTAATGGCCTGCTGAATGACGCGATCGCTTTGCAGAAGCGTTGCCTGGGCCTGCACGTGGGCCGCAAACATTGGCACGACCTGGTCGTTGCGCGCGTCAGGGCTGGGCAGCGTGGGGCTGATTTGAATCAGACCGATGCTTTTATACTCCTTTGTCTGGCTTAGCCATCCAACCAGGCCACCGATAATCGCGCCACCAATCGCCAGCGAGATCGCGACGTTATAACGACCGCGCAGCAACCGGTGCATTTTCTGGAATGGGCTCGGACCCTGCGGGCCATTCTGCGATGGCATCGCGAGCGGGTCGGACGACGGAATCGTCCCATTGTTCTGGGCCAACTGGATGTCCTGACTCATTGTACGTCTCCGGCTTTCAGCGTCTTGATGGCATCGAGGCAGGCCTCGACAAAAGTGCGGTAAATTTCTTCCCGCTCTTCTCGTGGCAAATCAGCGTTCATAATCACTTGGAACTGCGCGGCACCGAAATAGCGCTGTTGGTAGTCTTCGGCGGCCTGTTCGACCCCTTTGATGTCGGCCACAATCTGACCCGTGCCCGGCACGATCAGGAAGTTGTAGACACACTGTCGCATCGTCATGCCCATCGACGTGCGGGCGAAGTGGTACTCGGTGGCAGGAATGTTCACACCCCCCACCGAACCGTCGAACGGCTCAGCGGACAGTTCGATCCAACCACTGCTTGGATAGCAGTTTTTCGGATAGTGCCCGACCATGTCGCGGCTTTCACGGCATTGGACGACCAGCAGACTCGCCGGTTCGCGCGTGTGAAGACCGGCAGCGCCGGTGTCCTCGTACTTGCGGCAAAGGATTGCGTTGGGCTTCAGCAGCTTGACCGCCTCGGCCGGCAGGGGGACGTCACTACCCGACCATCCTTTAAAGATGCGCGGGATGCTCTCGACGGCGATTTTCGAGCGATCGTGATACGCGTCCGCCGTCGCCGCGGTGGCTTGGCGCGACTTCTCTACGGTCATGCCCGACAGCAGTGCGATACACAGTGCCGGGGCAGCGAGGATGGTGGTCAGACGCTTCATCAATGTTTAGTCAGTCACAAAATTACGTTGCTTGCGAGGCCAGCGTGTAACGCATCACCGGGATCATCGCCCAGCGCAACACGCGGATGATGCCCAACAGGATCAGGAACGCGACGGGCAACATCACCCAGCCACTGTAGTCGTGGAACGACTGGCCCAGGGGGCTGGTGCCGTCGGCGTCGCGAAACCGGCCGTAAATCCAAATGGTCGGCACAATGCGAATGACGTTACAAAAGATCGCCGCTAGAGGGCTTGCCAGCAGGACCAGGATGCGCACCCAGTTTCGCAGTGGCAGGCCAAAGCTGAATGCATAACTAATCAGGAACAGCCCAAAGACGCCGCGAAGACCGTTGCATGCTTCGACAATGTTCACCGGGGCACCGTTGACCGTCAGCAGGTTGCCCGATCGCTCGACGTTGGCTCCGACGACCTCCATCACTTCGGCGGCGATAAAACTGGTCTTCTCCTGAAGTGGCTGAGCGATCTGCACGCGAATGCGACCCGGCACGGGGACAATGAACACCAGTACGATGAACGCCGGCAGGAACCGGAAGAACACCTGACGACCGAGCACCGACAGGACGCATCCGACGACGACGAGCACCGCTCCACCATGCCAGAACGACTGAACAGCCTGATGGAATCCAAACGACGAGATCGCCCATCCCATGGCGGCGATTGTTGGCCCGATCAGCAGACCCACCGGGCGGGTGTATCGAAAGCGTGCGCGTCGAACCCATACCAGCCACGCGACGACGACTGGAACAAGGAAAACGTGCGAGTTTTCCTCGTCACCGGCGGAGATGTTATACATGTCCATCCACGCGCCGATGGTGGCTAGCACGCCAAGAACACCCATGAACACCGCGGCAACGAGATGCCACGGTTTCCAGCGATCGAGATTGGCGGATAAGACCGTCATAGGGTGTTCAGTGTTCAGATACAGGATTCAGCTTGAGCGTCATGTAACGTCACTTGACGCTTTATGCCTTCTCACTGGGCACAAATTCGTCTACAGCCGTCGTATCGCGCTTTACAATGCCACCGGGGCATACCACGCTTCGCACGACCAGTGCACCAGCCTCGACCGTAGCGCCTTTCAGGACGACCGAGTCGTGAATCCTTGCGGACCGATCGACGGATGCACCGTCCTCGACGATCGAGAACATCGGTTGCCAGTCCTCAGCCAATGGGTCAGTGATTCTCCTACCCGACCGCTTACTGTGATGCTGACGCAACGCTGCTACATAGTCGGCCAGTGACCAGATGGGCACACCCGTCGGTCGGCGGGCGTGCAGCACCTTTACGTCAAACTTCGAGGCGATCGCGGGGAGCGCCTGCTCTTTCATATCGACGAAACCGGTGTCCGAGATTTCACGTAACGTTTTGCACGCGATCAACATGATCCCACTGGGCGTGCCGTCCCTATGGCTCAGGAGCGTAATATCTCCATGCTTTCGATCGAGCGCAGTTGCAATAACGGGCAACGCGTCTAATAAAACCTGCTGTGCGTTGGCTACTAGGAGGTATTCGTCGTCGGCGTATTCTTTGGCGAGGTCGCGGAGCACACCACCACTACCACGGTACTCGGATGAGTCGCGCTCGACGCGGAACGTCCCGTAATGATGGACGGCCGCGGTGACCGGTTCGGGGCTCGAGCGGTCGACCAAAATGCGGACCGGCAATTTCTCGAGCCCGGCAATCTGGGCAACCCCGCGAGCCTGGTCCAACCAGTGGTTCAGAATCGAACCACCCGCATCGACCGGCAAGTCCAGCACCGAACGGCCGATCGCGCCACCCAGGGGAGTCTGACGGACACTGCCACCCAGCAGGACGAATCCACGCAGTTTGGAAAGTGAGGTCGAGCGTCCGGGTGTCACGTCGGAAGTCACCGGTTCGGTCGCCATGGGGTCTGGGAGGTCGTTTTCCGCGTTCTGGCGGGCCCGGCGCTCGGCGGTTGCGACGGCGGCGGTCTCGTCACGCATGCCAGGGGTGTCGAAGATCGCGCTCGTCTCACTGATCGTCGACGTGCGCATCGTCACGGCGCCTCGGCGATTGCCGCGTCCGAGCTTGCTGGCTAAACCGCGCACGGCGCTACGCGTCAATAGCATGCCCGCGAAGGGGATGCCGACGACGACGTAACGCTTGAACAGTCGTTTGGGTTCCTGTTGCAGCCGATGCACCCACTCGAAGCCGCTTTTCTGCATCCAGAGTGGCGCACGTTTTACGTCACCGGTCAGGAAGCTGAAGCTGACACCAACGCCTAGGAACCAGGCTTGTGGGAGCAATCTTTTCAGGCGACCGATCAACCGTTCCTGTTTCGGTGAACCGAGTGCCACGTAAACGATGTCCGGGTCGGCCGCGAGCAAAGCCGACTCGATCTGGCCGAGCAATTTTGCATCATGCTCAAAGCC
>JBBRHE010000146.1:0-9846 GCA_038223165.1 Tepidisphaerales bacterium | reverse complement strand
GGGTTTGGCGCAGAAAAAACCCCGACTTGTCCATGCGGGGCGCCGTACGCCGTTCGCGCTACAGAGTCGGGGAGTGAGGATAATGTACCACCGGTCTGGCCGCGGTCAAACGAATTCGCGGAAACGGTGGCGGTGCGAGGGGCCGGAACGCTGATCGCGACGCGCTCGGACAGGGAAGTGAGGCTGGTAATCTGCCGCTTGAGCGCCTCGACGGCCTGCTCGGCGGCCTTGGTGTCGACGACGATCGTCAGCGGCCCCTTTGTTTCGGATTTCGAATTTCGGATTTCGAGTTTTTCCCCTTAATCTGCTCCCATGTTCGAGCAACCCAGCGACGACCCCGCAGAACCCACACGCGACCCGGCTAACAAGGCCAAGGAAAAGGCCGACGAATTCCGCATGCATGCCGAATTGTTTGCCGTCTTCGAGGCGACGCGAAAATTTGACGCGGGGATCATTCCCGCGCTCGACCCCAACCATGCCCGTGAGGTCCAGCGCGGCATGGCCAAGCTGGAAAAGGCCAAGGCACCCGACAGCCCGCTATTGCCCGAGACGTCGATCGTCGACGCAGCGACGCTACTAAAGTTTGCGGGCAAGCACGACCTGTCGACCAACGACTACCATGTCCACCGCCGGCCGGGCGAGGTGATAATCGTGCGGTGGATCGAGGGGGACCAGGTCGAGACGTTCTACGAACGCCTGCAGGCCCACTTCAACGCCGCGATGGACGGGTTCAAGGAAGACGAGAAGCAGTCCCTGGAATGGAAGCAGGACC
Organism: Tepidisphaerales bacterium; assembly: GCA_038223165.1. Taxonomy (GTDB): domain Bacteria; phylum Planctomycetota; class Phycisphaerae; order Tepidisphaerales; family Tepidisphaeraceae; genus DASYHQ01. Next base: position 9,074 of record JBBRHE010000146.1, on the reverse strand, counting down.
CGGAGACGGCAGCGTACCTGAAAGCGCTCGATGCGATCGAAATCAAGATGGCCGAGCGGTATTTGCGCGAACCGATTCAGAAGCTGAACCTGTTCGTGCTGTCGACACAGACCGCCGACGAGCTGAACATCAATTATCTCGCCGACTACGTGATGAGCGTCCCCGCCAGTGAGATTGTCGGTGGTGCGTCGGCGCCACCCGAGGACGGCGCTACCGAACACGATCTGGCCTGGTTCTTCAAACTGTTTTCTCTACGCGGCATGAAGGACGGTGTCGAACAGATGTGCTTCTTCGCATTCCTGCAGAAAGCGGAAGATACGTTTGATCTGGAATGAACTCGCCGGCCCCTCTCCCAAGTACTCATGGGAGAGGCGGGGTGAGAGTGATTTCGATCGGTAAGTAAGCCTGCGTTGGCAAAATCCAGATCTTTCGCTGTCCGAAATCACCCTCACCCTGACCTCTCCCGGAGTACCGGGAGAGGAGCCCGACGTCGCATTTCCAATGGGCTCAGCGGGGTGACCGCTTACACCGACAGCACTTGCCCTGCATCCAACAAATCCTTGTTCAGCTTCGCATAATTTACGTCCTGCACCGAGACGTTGTCGTCGATCGCGTGGCACGCTGCCGTCGCGGCGCTTTGGCCCAAGGCCATGAAGACGGGTTCCATGCGCGCGCTACCGTAGGCGATGTGGCTGGACGACAAGCAGATCGGCACGAGCAGGTTCGACGCTTCGCCGCGCTTCGGGACGATGCATTTGTACGAGATGCCATACGGCTTTGCGGGTAACTGCACGTCACCTTCGTTCAGCGTCCACCAGCCATCGGCGCGTTGCTGGGCGAAGCGGCTGCAGTTGTGGGAATCCATGTTGTAGCTGCCCATGCCGACCGGGTCCGGACTAACGCGCTGGCCCGTACAATCGGCCGCGGTGATGACGTGGTCGGAGACCATCCGCCTTGCCTCGCGCACGTAAAGTTGGCAAGGCCAATGTTCGGTCTGTGTGAACTCGTCGTTCGGCAGGCCCCAACGGCCCCACGCGTCACGATACTTCTGCGGGACATCTTCACCGTTGGCGAAATACCAGTAGAGCCCGCGCTGGTAGGTGACGTGGGCCTGGAAGATCTTCTCTCGCGCCTCGTAGCACCCCTGGGGCCACTCGTGGTTGTAGCCGATGAAGTCGCTGGAGACGGCGCCATGGTTGTTCGTGTCGGTCTTGTAATGACCGCCGGGCGTCTTGTTCGGAAAACGGTCGACCTTGCACGGGACCGCGGGGCCGTCGCTGGTGCTTGCGCCGACAATCTCATTGTACTTGTCCTTCTCACCACGGAGCCAGCGACCGGCCAGCAGGTACATGTTCGGGTCGTAACCGGCGGGCTTTTGCCAGGGAATGCGCAACGCCGGGTCGTCCGTCATGCACATGCGGAAGTTGTACGCCTGCACGCGCTGGTCACCTAGGCCAGCCTTTTTCGACAGGTCCTCGTTCAGAATGCCCGGCAACAGGCCACTGGACGGGTCTCCTTCCTTCACGAACGGGTCGACGCGGTGACTGAACTGGTGCGTGGTGCCGACATAGATGCCGTTGATCGTCTCGTTGTAAGTCCCGTTGCTCTCACGGCCGACAGTGAAGCTGACTTTGGCGCCCGCTATCAAGTCGCCTTCGTAAGTCGCATCGATGAACACTTTGGCCGTGACACGAAGGCCACCGAGGAGAGAGATCTCGGTGATCTTGCCGCCGGTCATTTCGACCTTGTCGAGGAACTGCCCGAAGTGAACGGTGATGCCAAACTCGCGCATCAGATCTTCGTAGACTCGCGTTGCGGCGCTCGGTGGGAAGAGGAATTCGTCCTCCTTTCCGTAGAGTTTGCCGACCTGCCGATAAAAGTCCCGGCTAAGGCCACCGATAACCTTTTTCTGACCGTGATCCGTCCACCCGAGCCCACCGGCGGTCAACCCACCGACAAATTTACCGGGATGAACAATGACGACCTTCTTGTTCCGCCGAGTCGCCTCAACCGCAGCGATCAGGCCCGCGGACGTAGCGCCGTAAATGCAGAGGTCGGTCGACAATCGCTCGGTCGACGGTTGAATCCAATCAGGACGAAAATAGTGGAGGTCGCTCATAGGTGATCTTGTTTTAACCGCAAAGTCGTGAAGACGCGAAGATGCGGATTTGCAAATCGTCACGCGCGTCGGCAGACGCACGTTGATGTCTATGATGACCAGCATTTCGACGAGCGTGACGCCTTCCTTGCGACTTGGCTTAACTGTGGTTTGGGACTACTTCTCCATGGGTCGAACAAACTTCGCCAGCAGCTCGTTGCGGCTGTGGACCTTGAACGTTCGGTACAACGACTTCACGTGGACGTGAATCGTATGGCGGGACAGACCGAGCCCGGCGGCGACCTGCTTTTCACTGTCACCGGCGAGCAGGCGGTAAAGCGTCTGCCGCTGGCGGATCGTCAAAGTGGCGAACTCGGGTGAGCCCGAGACCCTCGCCGGGCGGTACATCCAGTCGAGTTCGCCGTGGATCACATGCAACAATTCGCACTGCCTGGCCGTGAAGGGGTCGCGCGCCTGGCGGTACAGGAAGATCCACGCAGCGCGACCGGCCCGACCGAGGGGGAAGATTGATGCCATGCACTCATGCAACCCCCATTGCTCTCGAAACTGACTGACCAGCGGTTGTGAGGTCCAGACGTCATCCTTCGGGAAGACTTCCTTCCTTCGTTGCGTCGTTACCGCCCAACCATTGCGAATGGATTGCCGCACCATCGCGCCGAAAAGAGGGGATGGCTCGGGATGCTCGCGAAAGTGGTGTTCGACCGCGCGTTGTCGGTCGGTGTTGTCCCAACCGACCGACGTGACTGTCGCACGTGCCGTTGATGTTGAAGTGACACTCCCATTGCTGTGGCGAATGACACTGAGCCCGACATCAGCGCCGATCAGGGTGCATAGTCCACTGACCAAGTGCCTGCGGCGTAGCAAGGTATCGTCGGCCAGGTCGTGCAGTTCATTGGCGAGCCGAAGGGCCCCGCGGATATGGGTGGTGTTTGTCGCCATCAGCTGTCTGGTCCCCGCATTCCCTTGCTGTGGCCGTACCGTGACTTACGGCCATCGGGTGTACAGGTGATATCCGCACGGAAGGGTTGTGCAAAAGTCACCTATTCAGGTTAGATGAAGTGTTGACGGGCAGGATCCACCCTGTAAACCGGTCATTTCAAGGGGGCCGGACCGGTCGTGACCCACTTGGCAAGCAGTTCCCCCCGACTGGCGACATTGAACTTGCGGTAAAGCGATTTCACGTAAACGTGGACCGTGTGCGGGCTGATTTCCAGTGACCGCGCGACCTGTTTTTCACTGTCGCCACGCAATAGACCGGCTAGCGTCTGACGCAACCGGGGTGGCAGGGAGTTGACCATCGCCAGATGGGGCGCGTCCGGTACGCTGGACGCGTCGATGGCACCCGGCGTCGGCGCGAGGGCGGGCGGCGCCTTCGGCGCGTCTTCCCCGATCATCCGAATGAACTCGGCGAGCATGCGACGCTTGGCCGCCAGTGTGTCCATCGGCGATTCGACGGGTGCAAGACGACGTTCGGCGCGCAACGCGATAGCGACGTCGCCCATCGCGATGGGTCGCGTCCGCTTCGTTGAGGATCGCTTTATTGGCCCCGGCATTGAGTAAGCAGTCAAAGGTCCCTAACCCATTTAGGCGAATTGATATAACGCCGCAGTTTCTCGACAGTATATCAGGCTGACGACCTGCATCTTCTTCGACCACAGAGTACGGCCGGCAGCCTTCACGTAGGGGGGGAGGGCTGCCGGCCTCCCCTATGGGTTGGTAGAATAACTGATAAGACCGTTTGTGGCACGATATTGTGCGTTTGTAGCTGGCACCCACCGCTTCAATGTGACCTGCATTCGAGTTAGCATCCGTTCGCCGCATGAGCAGTGGGTCGCCCGTTCAATCTGATCTGCCCTTTACCGAGGGCGTCCTCGCGCAACTGGATCGGGTTCGGCATTGGATCTTTGGGCTCTTGATCGTCTTTTATATCGCTGGGTTTACAGGTCAGTGGCGTCCCAACGCCGACTCAGCGCTCTACGCGGCCATCGGGCGCAATCTCGCCGAGGGACAAGGGTACGTTTACCAGGGAGAGCCCCACACGTGGGTCGAGCCACTGGTGCCTTGGCTGGTCGCGGGGAGCTTCAAGGCCTTCGGGGTCGAGACATTTTGGCCGGTGCACGTTGTTCTGCTGCTGGTGTCACTGGCGTCACTGGGGTTGGTCTACTGGCTGTTCCTGCTTCACACCGGTCGACCGACTGCGGTGCTGATCACGATGCTGGTGGGCATCTGCGAGACGGTCTACGCCTACCCGTTCATTCTTTTCACCGACGTGCCGTTCTTTCTGGGTGTGATGCTGGCGCTGGTCGCGTACGAGCGCATTTACCAGAACCTACCGCGCCGGCGATGGCTGAACTGGGTGATGCTGGTCGCTGGCACGTGCATCATGATCACCGCCAGACCGACGTGGTACGTCTTCGCCGGCGCGATGGTACTGGCGGTGGGGTGGCACGCGTGGCGTGGGCCGGGACGGTTGCGGCACATCGTGATCCTGCTGGTGATCCTCGCGTGCGCCGTGAGCTTCCGACTGACCGACCCCCGGCGGTCGACTCCGGGCAAGGCATCCGTGCCTGAGCAGAAGGTCAGTCATCTGGTCTTCGACCGCCCGGCTTACATGCTGAAGCGCACGCTGACCCTGACACTGCCCCAGACGCTGAACGAAATCACGACCGAAGCCGTGATCGGCATCGGCCTGGGTAAGGTGGTCAGTACGGTCAGCTCACTGGCCATACTTGGATGTGGTGTATGGCTGGCACGCCGTCGACCCCTCTGGGGGATTTACGTCGCAGCGACGGTCGCGCAGCAGATCATCTTCCTGCCGCGCGAACGATATTACCTGCCGGTGATGCCGCTATTGCTGTTCGGCGTGTGGGACGCGATCGACACCCTGCGCCGGCGCATCGGACCCGTCTGGGAACCGCGATTGGTGGTCGCGGTGCTGGTGCTGCTTATCGCGCCGAACATCGTGCTCGTCGTCCGTTTCGCGCTGGGTCAGCATGGCATCGGATCGAGCGCGCGACGGGACTTGCAGAAAGTCGATGCGCTGACGACCTTCGCGAGCGACCTGACGCCGGTCGTCGGTCAGCGGGACGTCGTCCTCGTAGACGACCATGGGCGGCTCCTCCATTATTTCAGTCGGCGGACGATGCTCGACTCACCTTGGATGTCCAAACTGTTGCCCGGACCCAGCGCAGTCGAAGCGTATTACCAGCGATTCGAGTCGGCCGATGCGCTGTGGCTGGTCGTCGATCGCGAGGAACCATCCCGGTGGATGACGCGTATGCTCAACGCGACGGGGCGAACGATCGCCTCAACGCCGGTGGTCGTCAGCGGTCGGTACGAACTTCACCGCGTTACCCCAACCGGTGAAATGACACCACCGGCGCGGTGGTCACCGCCGGAAGACAAAACGGGTGTGCGGTAGGTGGGCTGGGAACCATCGGTCGGCCAACCGTCATCATCTGCCTGTTTCGACTCGCGCATTCGTAACAAACTCGTGCGAACGCTCAAAATGCGGCTATCGGCGCACCGCCGGCCCGCTATCATCATTGGCAGATGACCCCAGTGGTGACCGACGAATTGAAGCAGGACGTCTCTCTTCCCGGCAAGGAGCCCGACTGCGATCCGACGCACCAGGGTGAGGCCGGCACCAGCGCGGGTGTAAACCTCGGTCCCGGCAGCAACGACGATGGCTGGATCGTGCCTCCACCGGTCACACTGCAGGATGGGTCGACTGTTCAGCTCTACAAGGATGGTGAAGCCCTGCACGCGGCTGCCGATGCGATCCGCAATGCGCGATATCGCATCTGTATGGAGTTCTACATCTTCGCCGACGACGACACGGGTCGCGCGTTTGCCGAGTTGCTCATCATCAAGGCACGGCAGGGTGTGAAGGTCTTTGTGATGTACGACTCGTTTGGGTCGTTCGGGCTATCGGTGTTGTGGCGCGAAAAGACGCAGATGTTCAAGCGCATGGCAGACGCCGGTGTGCGGCTGGTCGAGTTCCACCCGTTCCGACCGTGGGAAGGTCGCCACAGTTGGCGACCGTTGAATCGTGATCATCGAAAGATGATCGTCTGCGACGACAACATCGCCGGCATGGGTGGGTTGAACCTCGGGTCGGAATACGCCGGCTCGTGGGTCATCAAAGCCAAGACGCGCTGCGAACCGTGGCGCGACAACGCGATCGGTCTGCGCGGACCGGCGGTGCGGCAACTGCTCCACGCCTTTGCGCGGTCCTGGAATTACTCGATTCATGGTGGGCGCATCCACCGCACCGAGTACCGATGCAACCTGCGCGACGGTGAGTTCGGCATGCTTGCCAGCGCCCCGACGCTTCACAGCCCGCTCAAACCCTTCTTCTGCGACCTCTTGCGCAATGCGCGCAAAAACATCGACATGACGATGGCCTACTTCGCGCCCGACGACGACCTCGTCCACGCGCTACTGAAGGCCGCCCGGCGCGGAGCGAAGGTGCGCCTGATGCTCCCCGGGCGCAGTGACGTGAATGCGTTGATCGTCGCCGCCCGGTCGTTCTACGAGTGCCTGATGGACGAAGGCGTCGAAATCTACGAGCGACAGGGCGCCGTCCTGCACGCCAAAACGATGACGGTCGACGGTTACACGTCGATCATCGGCTCAGCGAACCTCGACACGCGCAGCATCGAATTCAACCTTGAACTGTCGACCATCATCCGCAACGCCACATTCGCCGGGCAGGTCAGTGACCTGTTCGACAACGACGTCCGATATGCCAGCCGAATCGATCCCGACCAATGGCGATCGCGACCCTGGCGCGACCGCGCGACGCAGTGGGCCGTCAGTCGCGCCCGCTACCTCCTGTGACTGCTCGACTTGGGATGGCATTGCCTTCGCTACGAGCAAGGCGTAGTTCACCCGGGAGTTCGTTGATGTCCTTTACCCATACGGCCCGGTCGCTCGCGAGCATGCCGACGATTTTCATCGGTGGCAGGCCAATCGAGCGGGCCGGTGTCGAGCGAATGGCCTGGAACGGGGCGTTCGCCAATGTCCCCGATGAGATGGACGTGGAGGCAGACGGCTTTGGGGTCGGTGCGACCATGCCGGCAAAGTTCACCTCTGAAGGGGACAACTTGTCGCCTGGGCTGAGGTGGATCAACGTCCCCAAGGGCACGCGATCTTTTACAATCTTGTGCGAGGATCCGGATGCGCCAACACCGGACCCGTTCGTCCACTGGCTCGCGTACAACATTTCCAGCGACTGCCGCGCGCTGCCCGAGTACATCGCTCAGGAGGCCATCGTGTACTTCCCTGTGACAATGCTGCAAGGGAAGAACTCGACGCTGAAGACTGGATACACCGGGCCACAGCCGCCCAGGTGTGACGATGCGCACCGGTATTTCTTTCAGGTCTATGCGCTGGACAAGTGCCTGGCGCTTGACGGTGGTGAAGGTCGCGGCGCGGTGATCAGCGCGATGCGCGGTCACGTGCTCGCCAAGGGCGCGACGGTGGGGACGTTCAAGCGGTAGTGTACCCGCCTCATGCGCCCAAGCTAATCCTTTTTGATCAATCTTTTGATCGGGCGCGAGCGTGGTAGAGGACTTCTTCCAGGTACATCCGGTGTCGGTCGAGCATATCGCCGATGAGGCCCATGTAGAGCATCATCAGTCCCAGCACGAAAAGGCCCGCCCCCGTAAATCCCGCCCACTTGTGCGGCGAGAACGCGCCGGTCAGCATGTAGTGACCGACGAAGAACCCTTCGAGTAGCACCGCTGGCACGATCAACCCGAACGCCACACCCCCGAAAAATCGCAACGGGCGATAGTCGCGATAGCAGCGGAAGATGATGCCACTGGTTTTGGTCGCATACTGCCACAGGTTGCTCGCGACGCGGCTCTTGCCAAACTCGCGCTCGCCGCGCACCGGGATTGGCACCTCGGCAATGCGCAAGCCTTTGAAGGCCAGGTTCAGAAAGACTTCCTGTGTGTAGGTGAACTTTCCGAGCAGATTCAGGCTCAGCATTGCGCGTCGGCTGTAGCAGCGCATGCCGCACGACACGTCGTAGAATTTGCCCTCGGTCAACCGCGAGACCAGCCGGCTCATCATCCGGTTGCCCCATAACTTAATAGGCGGCATGACAGGGATGAGGGCCGGGTCCTTGAACCGCGATGCTGTCGCGAAGTCCGCCGAGCCGTTGATGATGGGTGCCGCCAGCGTGGGGATATCCGCGGGGTTGAACTGACCATCTGAATCGATCGTGACCAGCAGGTCCGCGCCCTGCGCGATCGCCCACCCGAGCGCCGTATGAAACGCCGCGCCGACCCCGCGCGGCTGCGGGTTGGACAACACCGTCGCCCCCGCCGCGGTGGATAGCGCCGCGGTCGAATCGGTGCTGCCGTCGTTGACGACCAGCACGTGAACTTCCGTGATACCCGGGATGTCGCGCGGGATCCCCTCGATCACCTTGGTGATCGTCTTCTCTTCATTCAACGCGGGCATGGAGACGACTAGCTTCATGGTGTTGGCGGCGTCCTCCGCGCCGTACCACGGGCGGTTCGCCCGTGCTTTTGCTCTACATTCGAAAAAGAACACGGGCGGGCCGCCCGTGGTACGTGCAGATCAGAACCCTTTTTCCGCAATCTCCACCGCCTTCATTAGCGCCTTGGCCTTGTTCATCGTCTCCGCATACTCGCTCGCGGGCACACTGTCGGCGACCACACCGGCGCCGGCCTGGACGTCGTAGGTGCCGTTGCGCCAGACGATCGTGCGCAGCGCGATGCACGTGTCCATGTTGCCCGCGAAGTCGAGATACCCCACCGCGCCACCGTACGGGCCCCTGCGGGTGGATTCGAGTTCGTCGATGATCTGCATCGCGCGAATTTTCGGCGCGCCACTTACCGTGCCGACCGGCAGGCTCACACGCAGCGCATCCAGCGCGGTGTACTGGTCGTCGACGATGCCCGTCACGTTCGACGTGATG
>JBBRHE010000145.1:0-10033 GCA_038223165.1 Tepidisphaerales bacterium | reverse complement strand
CCGGTGAAGCCGCAGAGCGATTACTGAAGCTCAGCGCCGGCGACGCCTCCAACCCCGCCGCCGCTGCGGCATTGGCCGACCTGAAGATCAACCTGGCCGCACTGGCGTTGGACGAGAAGAATTACGCCAAGGCATTGACTGAGATCGAACAGAACCGCGCCATCTTCAACGAGTCGGCCCAGCAGGTCGAAGCGCTCTACATCATCGCCCGCGCCCAGGAAGGTCAGGCGGCTGGCAAGGCCGACGAAAAAACGCTCAAGGATCTCGGCCTGGCGTACATGCGCGTCGCAGCCCTCGGTAAAGAAGTGCCCGGTGCCCCGCGCGTCGCCGAGAGCTTAGCTAAGACCGCGTCCATCCTCGAACAACTGAAAGAGCCGGCCCAGGCGCGTGACCTGTACCAGCAAGTCGCAAGCGCCTACCCCACCACCCCCGCCGGCGCCGAAGCCAAGGCCGCGGTAGAACGAATGGGGACAAAGTAAGGATGAAAAAGAAGGATGAAGGATGAAATAAGACGTTTCGCCCTTTAGCCTTTCCCTTTCATCCTTCATCCTTCTTTTTCATCCTTACCTTTTCACCCTTCATCCTTACTCACTCATGTACCATTTCATTCGCGACCACAACAAGAAGTTCATGGCCATCTTCGCCGTCGTCCTCATGGTGGCATTTCTGCTGCCAGCGGGCTTCCAGCAGATGACGAGCCGAGACGATGACGCCGTCCGCACCTACATGGGGGACACCCCGATCACCGTCGGTGACATCCGCAGGGCCAGCAATGCGTGGGACATCCTGAACCAGGAAGTGCAGGCAATCACCAGCTTTGGTGAGACCGTGCCACTGCTGGTCACGCTGGGCAATCCCGCTCCGTCGAAGCTTATTCCACTGATGCAAGGTCAACGACCTCAGTCGGTGTCGCAGATGTTGCCGGCGCAGTTTGTCGGGAATCCAACGACGTTCATGCTCTTGTGGAAGGAAGCGCAGGCCGCGGGCATTCGTGTGTCCGACGAGCGGCTCGACGAGATCATGGCGATGAAGTCGGACATCGTGATCCGCAAGGAGATCGACCCGCGCTCCCTGCCTGCGGTGCGTGAGGCAATTCGCGACTTCCTGATGGTGCAGGCGTCCTACGCCCGCGTCAGTGATGCCGCCAAGGCATCGGAACCGCTGCGCCGGCGCGCGATGGCCAGTCGTTGGGTGCGCATCAGTGCCGACATCGCGTCGTTTGACGCTGCGCCTGCGGGTATCCCGACCACCGCAGCGACCGGCACGACCGCGCCGTCGGACGACCGGTTGAAGGCGCATTTCGAGAAGTATGCCGATCAGTTGTCAGGCGCGGTGTCGGAGACGAACGCACTCGGTTTCGGTTATCGCGTGCCGGACCGGGTGAAGCTTCAAACGCTGGCGATCACGAATGATCAGCTGAAGTCCGCCGTTGAGAAGTCGCGCACACCACACCAGTGGAACGTGGAGTCGGTCAAGTATTTCTATAACAACCCATCCGAGTTCCCCGACGCCAGCGTGACGCCGACGTCCCTGCCGACCGACAGCAGTCCGTTCGACCTGCGGACGCCAGTTGCGACCACCGGGCCGACCACGAAGCGTACGTTTGACAGCCTGACGGCCGACCAGAAAAAGCAGGCGATGGACCGTGTGCTGGCGCCGGAGATTGCGGCGCTGTCGACCAAGATCACCGCGTACATCAACGACCGGTTCAGCAGGGATTACGTTGCCGCCAAGCCCGCAACCCAACCGACGACCGGGCCGGTCGCGTCACCGACGACGCTGACCTACATGACCTACGGCTACCTCGAAGGCGTCGCTGGCGACGTGCAGAAGCAGTTCGGCGTACTACCGAGCGTCGCCGACCACGACAACTGGCTGGACGGCACGGGCGTTGGCCTCTTGCCGGGCATCAGCATGGCGGGCACGCAGACGGGCACGGCATTCCCGCAGGCCGTTTTCCGCGCGCAACCGTTCGTCGACGGACAAGCGACCACCGGCGCTCGCCCACGGTTGCACGAGTTTTCGTTACCGTTGCAGGACTTCAGTGGGGGTTTGTACTACTTCCGGTTGACCGGTGCCGACCGCGCGCATCGCCCGACGTCAATGGACGAGGTCCGCCCGCAAGTCGCGATTGATCTGGCCCGTCAGGACGCCGCCGATACCGCCGTCACCGCCGCCAAAGCCTTGCTGACCGAAGCAGCCAAGTCCGGCTTCGGCCCTGCCGCGACGACCGTGGGCAAGCCGGTTGTCTCTGTCGGCCCGTTGGACATGACGGGCTATTCACCAGTGCTCGGCTTGGACATCCCCGACGCCGACCGCACCCCCTTCTTCCGTGGGCTGGGTCAGATTCTTTCGTCAGCCACGCGCGACCCTGCCGGTAAGCCCTTGGGCACGATCCTGTTACCGACGTCGCGCAAAGTGCTGGCCGTTAACATCACATCGGCCCCACTGGAGTTGCCGACCGATGAAACCTTCACCGCCGAGCAGATCACCACGTCTGCCACAGAAAGCGATTTGAACACGATCGTGCAGGCAGATTGGTTCTCCTTCGACGGCGTGTCGAAGCGCGTGAACTACAAAGGTGAGAAACCCGAGCAAGGCGGGATGTGATCCCTCCGGCCCCATCTCCCCCGCGTACCCGCGGTATGTCCGGGATAGGGCTGGGGTGAGGGCGTGTGGTCCATTCGAAATCACCCTTACTCAACCTCTCCTGGAGTGCCGGGAGAGGAGCCAGAGAATGACCCACCAGTTTGGCGGTCCTTACTCCGACCTTTTCTGTCGATAGTGCCCCCGTAAAAAAGGTTTGATTCGGACTGCCGGCCGTCTATACTTCTAAGACTCCGGAGTGCTCGTTCGTGCGTCCGTCGGCTGACGACCGGCCTCACCGCGATCCGCAGCACGCTGCAGAACCGTTTTTCTCCGCACGAAACGCGGGAGCCTTGAACCAGGCATCCCCCGTCACCCCGGAAAACGGCAACCATTGATTATCTAAGCAGTTGGCGTAACGCCAGCAATTGACCGTGCGCTCGTGGGCTCGCCATTTCAGTGGCTAGCATCTGTAGCGCCCCGAGATGCACGGAGACAGTTCGAGAGAGGGCACCATGATACAGTCACACGAAGATCGGATGAACGACCTGCTGTCGATGCAGACCCGCGTCGGCGCTGGTGAATTCATGTACGACGACGCGATCGGCAAAGACGCCTGCGGCATCGGTGGCATCGCCGCCAAAGATGGCAAGGCGACCCGCAAGATCGTGGAACAGGCCCTCGAAGCCCTCAAATCCCTCGAACACCGTGGTGGCATTTTCGGTGAATCGGGTGACGGCGCCGGCATCCTCATGCAGATCCCGCGCAAGCTCTTTACGCGCGAGATCAAACGCCTGGCCAACGTCGACCTGAAGGACGAACAGGTCCTCGTCGTCGGCACGTTCTTTATTCCCTTCGAACCCAGGAATTTGCTCGGTGAACTCAAGGCGTTCGTCGAAAGCGAACTGCGCGATGCGCCAGTGAAGATCCTCTCCTGGCGCGAAGTGCCCACCCAGCCGACCAAGATCGGCCCTGAAAGCCGCGCCAGCATGCCGCAGATCTGGCAGTTGCTGCTGACGAGCGACATCGCACAAAGCGACCTGGAATACTGGACCTACAAGTTCCGCATTCGGCTCGAAAAGGGCTTCCTCGACCGCAAGTGGACCGGCGTGTACATCCCGGGCATCAGCAACCAGATGGTGATTTACAAGGGGCTGCTGACCAACCCCCAGCTCATCGAGTTTTACGACGACCTGCGCGACCCGGACCTGGAAACCGGCCTTTGCCTGTTCCATCGGCGGTTCAGCACGAACACCTTTCCAAACTGGGCGCTGGCGCAACCGTTCCGAATGTTGGCGCACAATGGTGAGATCAACACGGTCAGTGGCAACCGCCAGGCGGTCGCGGCGTTCGCACCGCAGATTTTGCCGGATGTCGATCGTGAGCACGCGCTAGCCAAGGGCATGAGCGACAGCGCATCGCTTGACCAGTGGCTGGAACACCTCGTCCGTCACGACCACTCGATCTTGCGCGCGATGCGCATCAGTGTCCCACCAAGCTGGCTGAGCGAGCCCGAGAAGTGGGACAAGGGCGCGCACGACCTGTTCACCTATTACACCCGCGCCTACGGCACGCTCTGCGCCTGGGACGGTCCCGCCGGTCTGATGGCGACGGACGGCCGGTACCTCATCGCGGGTGTTGACCGCATGGGTCTGCGCCCCGTCCGCTGGTCGATCGACACCCAGGGCAACCTGTTCGTCTCGTCCGAGTCGGGTACGTTCGGTCACAAGCCCAACGAGATCGTCCTTCAAGGCCAATTGCAGCCCGGTGAAATGATCACCATGGACACGAAGACCGGGCAGTTCATCGACAGCAAGGCGTTCGTCGCCAAGGTCGTCGAGGAAACGGAAGCCGAGCTGGGCGCGATCGACGAGATCAACGCCGCCCAGATCCTCGTCCCTACCGCCTTCGGGTACAGCGAGTCCGCGAGCAAGGCCGCGACGGCTTTGGAGGAAAAGAGTGGTTTAGAGCTCAACCAGCTCCTGATCGCGCACGGTTGGGACCTCGACCGTGTGCAGTTCGTCAAAGACATGGCCCAGCACGGTAAGGAACCCCTCGGCTCGATGGGCTTCGACCGTGTGCTGTCCGTGCTTTCCAATGAACACCTGACGCTCTTCAAATATTTCCAGCAGATCTTCGCCGAGGTCACCAACCCACCCATCGACCCCTATCGCGAAGGCGCTGCGATGGACCTGACGGCGTACATCGGTCGCCGACCGCGCCGGCGCACCGAGAAAAACTCTCTACCACCCCGCCAGGCCGAGCTGAGCATCCCGGTGCTAACCGATGCCCAGGTCGACGAAATCATGCAGATGGAAGTGCTCGGCCCCGCGGTGGTGCCGGCGGTCTACGACCTCAGCAAGGGTGTCGAAGGGTTCAAGGCCGCTTTAGAAGAGCTCAAGACCCGCGTTGAGAAGGAAGTGCACGCTGGCAACAGTGTCATCTTCATCAGCGATCGCGAGGCATTCTTCGAGAAAAACGGTGTCGTCCCCGCGCCGATCCCCGCCATCATCGCGCTAACGGTCGCCGACGGTCACCTGCGCAAGCTCGCGTTGCGCGACCGCTGCTCGATCGTCATGCAGTCAGGTGAAGTGCAGGAAGGTCACGACGTCTGCGTGCTGCTCGGCTTCGGCGCCGACGCCGTCCACCCGTACATGATCCTGCGGCTGGCGTACGAGGGCGTCGTCTATCGCGACAAGGAACTCAAGCAGGACGTCAACATCACCCCCGAAGAGGCGATGGAGAACGTCTACCATGCGCTGGACGACATCCTCAAGAAGGTCTACAGCAAGATGGGCATCACCACGACCAACGGCTACCGCGACGCGCGGTTGTTCGAGGCGGTGGGCCTGGGGTCGGAACTGACGGAACTGATCGGCCCCGTCGTCAGCCGCATGGGGGGCATCGGCATCGCCGAGCTGGTCGAGGACAATGTCGACCGCTGGAAGCGTGCGACCGAAGTCCGCGAGCTGCGCAAGAGCATGGACTATCGGATGTTCAACCCGATCGTCCGCAAAGCGATGCAGGCCGCATACGAAACCGGCTCGCAAGACAAATTCGAGAAGTTCGCCGACCTCGTCAACAGCCGCCCACCCACACTGCCGCGCGATTTGATCGCGATCAAGTGGGACCAGGTCAAGGACCTCGTCGGTCCTGAACTGTGCTCCGACGAAGTCGAAAGCGCCTCTCACATCATTGCCATGCGCTTCCGTGGCGCTGCGATGAGCCACGGCGCGCTGACTCGCGAGGCGGTCGAGTGCATCGCGATCGCGATGAACGAGCTGGGCGCCCGTTCCAACAGTGGTGAGGGTGGCGAAGACCGTTCGCGCAACAAGGGTGGCGACAAGGAACACGCGCGCAGCCCGATCCGCCAGATCGCGTCGGGCCGGTTTGGGGTCGACAGTGAATACCTCGTCAACGCCGACGAGATCCAGATCAAGATCGCCCAGGGTGCCAAGCCCGGTGAGGGTGGTCAGTTGATGGGCAAGAAGGTGACCGTCGAGATCGCCAAGAACCGGCACGCCAAGCCGGGCACGGATCTGATCTCACCCCCGCCGCACCATGACATTTACTCGATCGAAGACTTGGCGCAGCTGATCTACGACGTGAAGTCAATCAAGCCGTCACTCGAAGTGTCGGTGAAGCTCGTCGCTGTCCACAACATCGGCACAATCGCGGTCGGTGTCGCTAAAGCCGGTGCGGACATCATCGAGATCGACGGCATGTCGGGTGGCACCGGCGCCGCGTTGGCATCATCCAAGGAACACACCGGTCTGCCGGTCGAGATGGGCCTGGTGGAAGTTCATCAGGCGCTGACGATCAACGGCATGCGTCATGCCGTCCGCCTCGCTTGTGGTGGTGGCAACAAAACGGGTCTGGACATCATCCGCATGGCGATGCTCGGAGCCGAAATGTTCGTCTTCGGGCAGACGCTGATGGTCGCCGAAGGGTGCGTCATGTGCCGCACGTGCCACATCCCGCGCTGCCCGACGGGCGTCGCGGGTTACCAGGGGCCGTTCAAGGGCGAGGTCGAACACATCAAGAACTACCTTAAGCAGGTCGCCTTTGATGCCAACAAGCTGCTCGCCAAGCTCGGCGCGAAGCGCCTGGACGACATCGTCGGTCGCACCGACCTGCTGGAAAAGCTCGACAGGCCCGGCCGGGCCGGGAAGCTCGACTTCACACGCATGCTCGTCAACATGCCCAAGGACAAGGCCCCGACGTGGGGCCATACCGGTGAAATTGCTCGCCGCAAGGTGCAGCAGAAGACCGAGAGCCTCAACGCCAGGCTCGCCGCTGCCTGTGGTGACGCGATCGAGAGTGGGAAGGACGTCGAGCTGTTCTACAACATCACCAACTACGATCGCAGTGTCGGCGCTCGCATCGCCGGCATGATCGCCGAGCGCTGGAAGCTCGAAGGCATGCCCAACGCGGGCTTGGCCAGCCTCAAGTTCCGCGGTCATGCCGGTCAGAGCTTCGGTGTCTGGACGATGACCGGCATGGAGCTAACGCTAGTCGGCACCGCGCAGGATGGTGTCGGCAAGGGCCAGTCGGGTGGCATCATCGTCGTCCGCCCGGACCCCGAGTCGGCGTTCGACCGGGACATGTCCAGCGTGGTGGGCAACAACGTCTGCTTCGGCGCCACGGGTGGCCGCTGCTACATCGGGGGCCGGGCCGGTCAGCGCCTGGGCATCCGCAACAGTGGCGCGACGATCGTCGCCGAGGGCGCGGGCAAGTACGCCTGCGAGTACATGACGCAAGGCCGGGCCGTCATTCTCGGTCGGACCGACAACGAGATCGGTTCGGGCATGACCGGTGGTGAAGCCGTCCTCTACGACCCCGACGACGCCGCCCCGCGTCGCGTGCATAGCAAGAGCGTCGCGTTCACATCAATGACCTACCAGGACTTCCAGTGGCTACGCCCCCTGCTCGGCGAGTACGCCACGATGACCGACAGTGACAAGGCCAAGCAGATCCTGGCCAACTGGAGTGAGTGCCGCCGACACTTCAAGAAGCTGATCCCCGTCGCCGAGGCGAGAAAGCTGGAAAGCTTCGTGACGACGGGCGCGAACGCGGGGTAAGCGAAATGGGCACTGAGCTGCGGACGGACGACTACGTTTCGTCCGCAGCCTCGTCCCACACCTGTTTGAGCGGGATGACCAGACCTGCGAACAGCGCCGGTCGCACCTCGTCGTTGTTGCGGCCCATGGAATCAGCGCGATACGCTTTGCCGTCCAGCACCAGACATTCCAACGACTTCTCGAACCGGTCGAGAATCCAGTAGTTCGGCACCCGCGCTTCGGCGTACCAGGCGCGCTTGGTCGTGCGATCGTGCGTGCCGTGACCGGGACTGACCGATTCGACGATCAACGTGGGCGGCACGAGCAGCCGGCCATACGTCAACTTCGATGAGCGGCGTCCACCGCGAGCCTTGTTCGCTTCGCGCTGACGGGCGCGGTCCGATTCGGACATGTAGGTCATGTCCGTTCGCACAACGCGCGTCTCGGAAAGAATTAGATCGTCCTCATGAGTAAAAACCGGATTCTGTCCCATCGCCTCCAGGTGCCGTTCGACAATCCGACGAAGCAGACTCAAAGCGACGTTCCCATCAAAATTTGCGGGCGGCATCTGCGTTAGTACCCCCTCAATGATCTCGTACTGGCCGTCGTTCCAGGCGCGCTCAAACACCTCGTCTTCGAGGTCCGCGGCGGCCCACCCCAGTGTGCCCGGTTGAAAGGACTTCGCGTATGGTTCGACTGCCAGCGTCATACGCTCTCATTATCGCATCGCTGAGCGATCCCGCACCAGCAAAATCATCCTCGCCCGTACATCTTTCGCGTCGCGACGAACGCTGCGTCGACTGCGGGCCAGTTGACGACGTTCCACCAGGCCTTCACGTACGCGGCACGCTGGTTCTGGTGCTTCAGGTAGTACGCGTGTTCCCACACGTCCAGCGGCAGCAAAGGTGCGGCACCGGGGATCAGGCGCAGGTCTTGATCGCCGGATTCAGTGACGACGAGCGTGTCACCGACCGGTTCGTAGGCCAGGATCGCCCAGCCACTGCCCTTCACACCCGTCGCGACGCTGGTGAAGTAGCTTTTGAACGCCGCGAACGAGCCGAAATTCTTTGCCAGCGCCTGACCGATCGCGCTGTCGGCCGCGGGGTCACCACCGGCGTTGGGAGCCATCGTCGCCCAGAAGACACTGTGCAGGATGTGACCCCCGGCGTTAAAACTGACGTTCCGCTGAAGGCCGGCCAACTGCTCGGGGTTCAGCTCGGCACCACCGGCCCGCAGGTCGGCCAGCGCCTTAAGCGTCTTGTTCAAGCCGTCCACATACCCCTGATGGTGCTTGCCATGATGCAGCTCCATCGTCTGGCGATCGATGTGCGGTTCGAGCGCCTCAAACGCGTATGGCAACGGGGGTAGGGTGTACTTCCCGTCCTTAAATCCCGCGCCGATCACCTGCGCGACGGGTGACCCCGAGTGGGCCGCATCGACGTCGGGCGCAGCGCCCGCCTCCTGCCCCATCGCTCGACCGGTCGCAGCCATCACCCCCACCATCGCCAGCGCGGGGGCCGTCTTCATCAAAAGGTCACGTCGGGTTGGTTCGGTCATTTCAAATCTCCTTTAATTGTTCACGCGACGGTATCGCGATCGTTGCGGTTAGGGAGGGGAGAATCTGGAAATTGGACTTGAAGCCGCCGAAATGGCTAAGCAGGACGGCGAGCAACCTCCCTCTCCCCCGTGTAATCGCTGTAATGCCCGGAAGAGGGGCTAAAACCGGCATTGTCCGAGGTCGGCGCATAAAAAAAGAAACCTTCCACCGTGGCAGGGGAAGGTTTCTTGTGTTTCGTGGCCTAAGTTGGAGCCAGGCCCAAAACTGTTAAGGTGATTTGGTCTTACCAGACCCTTCAGACGCCGGAACTGGGAGAGCCACGTGTCCGGCAGGAGCTTACTCCCGAGCCTGGGAGTTCACTCCGAGAAAAAGAAGTTACTTCTTCTTCGTCGTCTTCTTGGTCGTCTTCTTCGTGGCCTTCTTAGCGGTCTTCTTCATTGCCATGGTGAACGTCACCTCCTTTCCTAGTATACAAATTTACGTATCCCCATTTTCACAGTCAATGACTTTTTTCAATTGGTACTGCGTTTTTCGCAATAAGAGGCTGATTCACCGCAGAGACGCAGAAGACGCGGAGAAGATTTTATCGAGCAAGAGGGTGTTGATAAGTCGATCGGAAGTTGTCGAACAAGATCAATTGATCACGCGCGAAGCGCTCCTGCTCCTCTCCCGGCACGCCGGGAGAGGTCGGGTGAGGGTGATTGGGAACGACGAAAGATCCATGATGTACGCTTGCGTCTTTGCGCTGAGTTGCGAAGACGCAAGCGACATTCGAAGTTCTGCTGCCGCTCGAAATCACCCTCACCCAGCCTCTCCCATGCGTACATGG
>JBBRHE010000144.1:0-10060 GCA_038223165.1 Tepidisphaerales bacterium | reverse complement strand
CGATCAGGTAGTGGTACGTCAGCAATTCGTCGATGCCAAAAAGCATCAACGAGCCAAATTGGGGTGGAACGAGATGCGTATGCAGATCGAAGATCGGTGTGCGCGCGACCGCGTCATCGACCCATCGGTGAATAGGTGCCACATCGTGCGATCGTTCGTTCATGACCCGTTCATCTTTCAACGTGGCTGCAGCGCACGCAAGTGTCGTCCGAAGTGGTCGGCCAGGATCTCTTCGTAGAGGTCTACATTGTTGCGCAGAACCGCGAACATTTCCGCTTTCAGTTCAGGATGACTCAACACGGACCCAAACGTGCAATGCAGAATCTGCCGGCCGGGTGACGATAGCCCGGTGCCTAGCGGCGTATCGTCCCACCGCCCAAGATAGCTTGCTTCCAAATTGCCCGCCGACCCGTCGGCCGGCACGTCGGACAAAGTCGCGGACACGTGGTACGTCAAGCGGTCCGCTTCGTATCGTTCGCGCGCCAAGCGGACCACTCTTCGAAACAGGGAGACATCAACGCGAGTGACGACTCGCAGGGCTTCAAGATAACTTGTGCCTGCCGTTTTGACGTGATACCGGCCACGCGTCAACCTGGCGAATGTCGGGTAGATCGACAGCTTGTCCGACCCACTGTGCAAACTCAGCTTGTAAGGCCCAAGCGTCCGCGCGATGGCGGCGTGCTCGGCGAGCGAGGCTGTGAACGCAGCAAGACTGCCCTTGAAGTCCACGCCCTTCTCAAAATCCCCCACGTATCTCGGAGCGACACTGACCAGGTTCATTAGTCCGCGGCGCAGGCACTGGTCGACAACGATGTAATGCTCCTCGGCGGTCGTCGGGTGCGGCGTTTCGTCGACGCTCAATTCGATCTCGAACGGTCGATTGTGCTGCTCTTGTACGGAACGAATGTGTTGGGCCAGCGCGACCGTCTGATTGATCGCCCGCCCATACTTCACGGCAGCCCTCTCGCAGGCTGCGGGCGTAAACTCCAGTTGACCGCTGCCGTCCAATCGTACAACTTTGCCCACGTACTGCGAAACCCAATCGACTTCTGATCGGATGCTGTCATACTGGCGGCGTAGGGTAGCCGGGTCGTAGCCATCAGCAGCAGTGTCGACGAAGTCGGACGGGTCAATCGTGAAGAACACAAACCCCGCCGCTGCCGTGCGGTCGATGTCAGCGGTCGTCTTCAGATGGTCAGCATCGGCACCGCATGTGCCCGAAAACCCTGCCGCGTTCAAACCCGTCAGCGCGTCGGCCATCACTTGCTCGGGTGTGCGCCCCGTGCGGGTCATCTCGCGAATGGACTGTTGCGGATAGATCGGCGCGATGTCGCCACCAGACTCGCGTACCGCGCGGGCGTGTCCGGCGGTCGCCAGGCCTAGGCGATCGCCGAAGCCAAAACTGGGACGCAGACCCAGGGGTGCGATGGTCGCTGGTGATGTTGCCTGAACGGACATGGTTTTCGTGATGCTTAAGGAAGTTCCAAGAGGCTGTCGACATCGATCGCTTGACCGGTCGCCATCGACTCGTTCGCAGCGATTCCTAAAAGGATGCTGGCTGCGCCGTCGATGTGACTGGCGGCGCGATGGTACGGGTCGGCCGGGGGCTTGGTCGCGAACAGTTGCTCGAGGAGTACGGCGTCACCACCACCATGAGCGCCCTGGGCCTCGGGAATCGGCACGTCAACCGGCAGGCCAAACATCGGGAACAAAGTCAGCTTTGTCTCTTCTCCCGCTGCCTGCGCCGCAGCGAGCGCATCGTCACCCGCAGCGGTCAAGATGTGCGATCCGTGCCTGCTATACAATTCAAGGCGTCCCTTTGTGCCGGTCACCGCAGCGCGGAAACCTTCCCACGGGCTGTATGCGATCAATGAATAGCTGAGCATAACGCCATTCCGGTATCGCGCGGTGACCGCCATGGTGTCCTCGATCGTCACGTGGTCGCCGAAGACGTTGCGGTCGCGCACGTAACCGCTTTCCTTCTCCGCCGAGCCATTGTACAGCTCGTGTTGGTCGGGAGGGTTTTCCCATTTAAGCCGAAACGCATCGTCCTTGGGCGCGTTCAACGATCGATCATACGTCACACGCTGTCCCCGCGCCTCGGCGGCCTTGCGGCCGTAGAACTTCAAATCGCCGAACGCAAACACGGTCTTTGGATACGACGAGACCCACCAATTGATGATGTCAAAATGATGTGTGGCCTTATGAACGAGCAGACCGCCGCTCTTGTCTTTCTCGGCATGCCAGCGGCGGAAATAATTGGCGCCGTGACTGGTGTCCAGCGTCCACTGCAGGTCGACGGCCAGCGGGGTACCGATCGCGCCGTTCTGGATCAGCTCGCGTACCTTTGTGGTGTGCGGTGCATAGCGATAGTTGAACGTAACGCGCAGCTTTCTGCCGGTGCGCTCGATCGCGTCGAAGATCGCGCGTGCCTTGACAGCATCAGTCGTCATCGGTTTCTCGCAGAGCACGTCGCAACCGTGCTCCATTGCTGCGATGACGTATTGATGATGAGTCGAGTCAACCGTCGTCACGATGACAATGTCCGGCCGCTGCTCGACGAGCATGCGTTGAAAGTCGTTTCCAACGTACGTCGGAACGGGCAGCTGCCCAAAGCGATCGCGAAGCCTTCCGAGGTGCCACGCCATGCGCGTCGGACTGATGTCGCATAGCCCGACCAGTTCGCTTGTCTGGCGATAGGTTCCTGCGATCGCGTCAAGGAACATGACAACCCGGCTTCCGGTGCCGACGACTGCGTACCGTTTTCGCTCGCTCATCTCGCCATCCTGCCGCTTGCCGGTTGTCGTGCTTTACAAACGGGAGCGAAGTTCGCATGTTGTGAACGATCGAAATGACCGCTCACGATACCGATAGCCTTCGCCGCGACCTTCAGCACGCCGGCGTCTCCGCAGGCGATATTTTGATAGTCCATTCGTCGATGAAGGCCCTCGGCAAAGTGGAAGGTGGCCCCAATGCGGTCGTTGCGGCGTTGCGACAATGCGTTGGCGAGTCCGGGACGATCCTGATGCCGGTTTTCAGCGATCCGCAGATCGACGATGTGTTCGATCTTCGCAGTACGCCCAGCCGAACGGGAATCGTGACTGAAACGTTTCGCACGACACATGGTGTGCTGCGTAGCTTTCATCCAACGCATTCGATCGCTGCGATCGGCGCTCGGGCAGCGGAGTTCGTCACAGGTCACGACAAAACGAGTGGCTTGGGAGTCGGCTCGCCACTTCACAAAGCCGCACTGTCTGGTGCAATGGTGCTTATGTTGGGCTGTGACATGGACGCAGCGAGCATCGTGCACGTTGCCGAGGCGATCAGCCGCGTGCCGTATTTTGGACGCGTCTGGTATGCCGGGTACGACCGAACGCTCACGATGGTCCTTCCTGACGGCAAGCGCGTGCTTGTTCCACCGCTCGATCCACCGACGTGCTCCGATGCTTTCGGCGTCGTCCAGCGCGATATGACTTCGCACGATCTCGTCCGCACCGTGAACATCGGCGACGCACCCAGTCAGATGTTCTCTGCCCGCGATGCGATCCACAGTGCGCTCAGCTTGCTCGACGGGAATGTCCACGCATTGCTCTGTCATAACCCCAGATGTCCGGTCTGCGTGAAGGCCCGCGCTTTGTAAAGAGTCGAACTTTACTTGTTCGGCGTGGTGAAGTACGCCTCAGCGTCGAGCCAATGCTTGCGCATGATCTCGCGCTTGCGATCGATGTGCTTGACGATGTCAGGGCCGAGCAGGAACGTGTCCTCGTCCTCGGGCCCATCGGCGTGACAGATGACGTCTAGGCCGTCCCGCTGCAGCAGTGAGATCATTTCGGACGCATTGTCCAGCTCATCGCGCATGATCTCATTCAGCATGGCCAATTCGGGATGGCCGGTTGAAGTGGCCTGCGCCTTGACGGCCACTTTCTCACCCGCAAATCGCTCGGCATTTCGGTCACGGATGATCTGCACGGCAAAGAAATTCCCGCAGCTACGCAGGATGTTGGCATAAACGCGGACGGCGGTTGCCATCTTGCGCCAATAGGTGCCGTCCGGCGCGTCGATCAGTTTTTCCAGACTTCCAGCGATGTTGTTCAGCCGGGCGCGGAGCGTGTCGATCGCCCAGATGCGTGGGTCGTTCGAGTCGGTCGTAACCCACTCGGGCGTCTGTCGGGTGCCGTGGACGTCGATGTAGTCCAACCGGGCCCGCTCGTGCGAGACGTTAAACACGTGCGGCAGGAAGTATCCTTCTTCGTCGGCCGTCAGTCGTTCTGGTAGCACTAGCAAGGGACGTGTGACATAACGAAGCGAAACACCACCGTAAATTGAACTGACGCGCGGCAATGCCGCGTTTTTGTACTTGAGAGCTTCGTGCAGTTCGACCATGATCTCGAACAACGCGTCGCCGTGCGTTGGGCCAACCCACTTGTGGCACATCGCTCTCGCTCGTTCCAGGATCGCGATATGACCAAACGCCGGCGCGGCAAGGAAGTCGTCGATAATCTCGATGATCTTCTGGCTCGCGTCTAACCGTTCGTACCCACGATCGTAGAATGAACGCAGGTCGACGAAGACGGTGGTCGGCTTGGTGCGACCCTTCAAGCGTTGGAGCGACTGCAGCACGGTAATGACGTTAAGAACGCCGCGCACGGGGTAGAGCGCGTCAGCGCAACTACCGATGCTGATCGAATCGGAACCACCCTCGCGGATGAAGGAGTTCGTCGGAAGGTTCGACCGGATAACGGCCAGTTCGGAACGGGAGAAATTGCCTGTCATGTGGACGGTCAGGTCTGCCCCACCGGCTTTACCACCACGGATGATCGATTGGAGAAGATCATGCACCCGCTGGCCCATCGGTCGATGGCGGCAGGTTGAAGGGCCGTTGGCACCGGTGTATTGCCAATCGCTCCAGCATAGACCCGGACCAGCGTCGTTCGTTTTGAAAAAATAGGTCCCCAGTTCCGGTACGTGCCGGACGAGGTCAGCGACCATGCGGGACGTCATCTCGCGCGTCTCGGGGGCGTCGACGCATGGCGCGAACTCTTCCTGTCGGCTGCGGCGAGGATGATCGGTGCGCGGCCCGCGCAACGCGGGATAGGCCGCGAAGAATGCCTCGGGGAGGAAGTTCGGTTCGTAGCTCCAGAACGCAGCGCCGAGACCGTGCTCGCGCAGGATGTCGGCCTTGGCCAGCAGGAGCTCGCGGTTCTTTTTCACGAACGATTCGGGGACGAATGGCGCGACCATTTCGTCTGGAAAAAAGCGGGCTGGCGTCGGATTGCACGCGGCGTACTCGTGCCAGGGACTTCCACCGGCGGGCATCTCGTGACGGGCCTTCTCGGCGAGCGAACTGATGTTCATCTCGACCCTACCATGGCGCTTGAGCGCTACGGCGAGCTTGGCGAGAACCCGGTATTCACCGAGGTCTCGGATCGGCGTATTGACAACGAAAGTGGGTCGCGCTACTGCTGCCATAGTTCGGTCTACCTCCCATCACGACTCAGGCCGCACGATTGAGTGCGCACGCACGTTCAGTGCGCGTCTCCAATCTGCTTGCTCGACTCGAGCATCTCCTTGATCAGTTTCTTCGTATCGGGCTGGCCCGCCTTAAGCCAGATGCCAGCCCCCAGCACACCGGCCAGGCGATGCCCGTCTCCCCACACCGGCACCGCGACCCGGAACTGGCCAGCGGGGAAAAGTGGGGGCTGGGCGTAGCCGACCTCGCGCACCTTGTGCAGGAAAAGGTCCAGCTTTTCCTGTGTCTTCCAGATCGGTGCGCCCTGGTCGAGAAACGGGTGCCGCCGACGGTAATCTTCGAGTTCCTCTGGTGCCCACATCGCCTGAAAGACGAGTGGCGAGGCACTCTGGTAGGCGCTCATCGCGTGCTTCGGTCGTTCCAGTACTCCCGGCCGCTGCATGCGCAGGCGCAGCAGCATCATCACTTCGTTGCCGACGTACTGGTGAAAGCTGAGCGTCGCCTCTTCCTGCGGGCCGAGTTTGGGTGGCAGCAAAATTTTGAAGCGCTCGAACAGGTCGTTCATGATGATCGACGCGTGCCGGACCAGCGTGTGGCTCTGACGTTCCTCAGCCAAGCGCGACACGGCCGGACCGAGCCGGTAGCGAACCGGCGAGTTCGTCTTCTCGACAAAGTCGCGCGCGATCAGGGTTCGGATGAGGTTGTGAGCGGTCGGTTGCTTAAGGCCCAGCGCGTTGCAGACTTCCCCTAGCGACATCCCGCGCTCGGACTGCGCGACGAGTTCGATCACATCGACGGCGCGGAGCAGAGATTGAATCAATTCACTGTGTGGCATGTTTCACACGATACCGGGCACAGCCATTCATTGCCTACATCGAGCGCCCTTGCACTCGGCGGTCCACCGCATGCTCATTAATCATCCATGATGATCAATCATTTTGCAATGATAAATTATCTTTGACACGTATAGCAACTCCAGTACGATTAACCCGTGAGATTGCTATGGCCTGACCTCAGGTGCAGACCTGGTTGAAACGGGGTAGGCTTTCCGGTGTATTTCGTTCTCGCTTCACTTCTATGACCGCTTCAATCGCGACCAGCCCGACGTCCCAGGAGGTTCGCGATCGCGTGCTGGCGATCCAGCGGAAACACCCGGGCTTTGCTGTCGTGTCGACCGTGGGCACGACGGCATACGGTCGGCCGATCGACGCGGTCACGCTTACGGACCCTCGCGAGAGCGCGGCTGACAAGCAGCACGTCCTGATCGTCGCCGGGCAACACGGCAACGAAGAGTCGGCCCGGCTCGTCGCGCTGAAGCTCATCGACTACCTGTTGGGTGCCGAAGGTCGCCCACTGTTGAAGCGGCAGAGGATCGTCATCATGCCCAACGTCAGCCCCGACGCCGCAGAAAGCGACGCCTACGAGACGCCCGCCGGGATTAAACCGAATCTCGATCATGGTCCAGACGGTCCGACGTCGCCAGAGGCCAAAGCCGTCCAGCAGGTCGCCGAGCAATTGATGCCTGACGTGTACGTCGACATGCACGCGCGCGGGCACGCCGGGTGGAGCCACGATATGGTCCTCTTCCCAGAGGCTAAGGCGTACACGGAGGACGAGCACCTGCTGCACACGATCGCCAGCGCGATGGCGGCCGAGGGGGAGAAGAGCGGCATCCCGCATGTTATCCACCCGTTATCATGGCCCGGCTGGGGAACGAGCGACTTCGACCAGCCCAGCTCGACGATGTACATGTACCGGCGGTTCAAGTCGCGGCTTTCTCACAGAGAGTTCGGAAGACAACAATTCGACCTATCCGTCCAAGACCCGCGCTGCCAGTGGTGTAAACCGCCTGAAGCCGCTGCTGGTGATGGGCAGTGTGCGCCATCCGAAGCTGTACTATCGCGGTTATCCCAATCCGGTGTGCGTCGGTATGTTTCACGCCGGCGCGGTCGCGGTGGGCACGACGGCAGCGGATCGTCGCAAAAGCCGCGTCGACATCTGGTCGAAGGCCGCCGGGTTTAACTCCTTGCTGCCGGTCTTTCCGGAAAAGCAGAACATAAAGACGCTTCAAGTCGACTACGGCGGGCCAAACCTCACCGCCGGTGTCGGCTTTCAGGTGCGTTTCGCCGGCCGGTGGCTCGTGCAGTCGGTTCGCGTGAACGGCAGGAAACTCAGGCCCAGCGAAACGCACGGCTATTACACCTGGCACGACAAGCATACGACCTACCTCGTCGCCGCCCTTGCGACTTTGGACTCGGGCAAGCACGAGATCGTTTACACGGTTCAGTAAATCCGCCCTCATCGGAGAGATCGCATGACCGCCCTTTGCATGCCCCGCCGTTACATCACGTTGGTACTCGCGCTCGCGGCATCGAGCGCGGTTGCGCAGGAATGGAAGCCACGCGACTACGTTGACCCCGTTCCGCATGATGTCATCACCGAGCCGTACCGCGTCTGCCAGGATTTGGAAGAGCTGACCTCGCGCATCAACAACCTCTACCGCAAGCCGCTGCACAAATTGTTTGACGAAACCGGCGCGTTGCAACCAGAAACGATATTCTTCAAGGACACCACCAGTGGCCACGAGGTGATGAGCCTGACCCGAGAGCTGGCGACCGACATCTCGCATGCAGACCTGGGCCGGCCTGTCTGGACAGTCGACGGCAAGCGCATCCTTTTCATGGGCAACCGCGCGCTGGTCGACAGCAGCGGCAAGATCAAGAAGACGCCCTGGGCCGGCAAGATGTACACGATGAACGCCGACTATTCGGGCCAGCGGGCCAATCTGGTCGAGTTCGTCGATCCCGCGGGCAACGTCACTGGTAAGGCCGACGCGATGCCGGGCAAGTACAACTTCCTCGACCCAATCGACCCGCGCCTGGCCTACTACGCCGATGCCGGCAAACTGTTCCGGATGACGTTCTCCGACGACGGCAAGCCCAGCCGAGCCGAGCAGATCGCGACCTTTGCGACCAAGGAACGCAAGATTATCCAAGCGATCTCAAAGGACCGAAAGCTGCTGATCCAGGACTACAACGCTGACCCGGATCGCAAGACTGGCGTGCTTCCGTACATGCCCGAGATTCACCTGATCGACTTAAATAAGGAGCCGGGCTCCGATGAGTATTACTACCATCACCCCTTCGATTACAGCCTGCCCGAAGTAAAGGACCCGGCGGGCAAGGTGCTGCATGATGCGAAGAACAACTACCAGTTTCACTCACTGATGTTCGCGGGGTCGTCGAACAAGATCGGTTGGAACTACGGGCCGATGACCAGCGTCGGTGAATATCTCGGCTATTCACTTGACGTGACCAACGGCCTCGACGGCACGCCCGTGCATGGCAAGATTACCACCGGCGCAGGGGGCAATCCGTTTGGCCAATACGAAAGCCATGGCCGATTTCTCGGTGATACGCAGTTCGGGCTCTATTACAGCGGGCCGGCGACGGTCGATGGGAAGAAGATCGGCAGTTATGGGCTTTACGTCCGCGACTATTCAAACAACACCAAACCCCCGACCTATATCACGGCGGCGCCCGGTGGGCACGTGGCGGGTGGGGAATCGTTTAACCCCTACTATTTTGCCTCGCACCTTCAGGCGAGCAGCCCCGAATGGCGCAAACGTGTGCCGGAGTCCGATGCGATCTTCATGGGGGACATCCGCGAGCCTGGGAAATCCAAGGTACTCTGCTATACCTACTCCGATGTCCGAGGTGGCACGAAAGTTGACCGCGCGACCGGTAAGCTGACCTGGTCGGGCATGGACAACAACGATTTCCGCCCGTATGCGTCCGTCCCACGCCCACTGCTGAGCCGTGACGCGACCAAGGTGTGGTTTCACAGTTGCATGCTGATGCCGACCGAAGAGTGGACGGGCATCTACGTCGCAGTGCTGCGCCGACCGGATGCGCCCACCGATTTGAAATTGACCGAGAGGAACGGCGTAACGCTCACATGGAAGCCCGCGCCATTGGCGGTGGAAACGAAAGGCTTTCGCGTCTACCGATTGACGGCGGGTGAAACGACACCCGTCGACCTCGTTCCGCAAACCGTTCCCGCGCGCGTGGACAACGTCATCGCGCCATCATTTACGTACACCGACACCACGGCCAAGCCAGGCACGACCTGTACATACTTCGTGACGGCCGAGGAATGGTCGACGCTTGAAAGCGACACGACAAGCAATGTACTGAAGGTCGTGGTCAATGCCGGTGAATCAACCGCGACGAGCGGGCCGGCGATCAAGAACTTTGACAAGGATGCCCCACTGCCAGTTGGCAGCCTGACCGTGACCAAAGAGAGCGACGAAGCTGGCCAGTATCGCCTCAAATGGTCAGCGAGTGAGGCGAGCGACGTTCGTTACTACAACGTTTACTTCAGCGCGAAGGGCAAGCCCGCGATCGAGCAGAAACGGCTGATTGCGTCGCCGCTGGCATCGATGACGAGTTACCTCGACTGGACCGCCCCGCTTGAAGGTGACGCCCACTACGCGATTACTGCGGTCGATCGGCAGGGCAACGAATCAAAGCCGACATTCAGCGATTAGGCAGAGCGCCGCACCGTGCCACAGGCGGCTTGCCCGCCCGT
>JBBRHE010000143.1:0-10100 GCA_038223165.1 Tepidisphaerales bacterium | reverse complement strand
AGTCGGGTGCGCAAGTCCTCCTCATCCACGAAGGAAAAAAAGGCGCCGACGGCCAGCCACAGATCATCCTCGCGACCCAGCGTTACGGCCAAGGTCGATCGGCAGCCTTCACCGCCGACACCACCTATCTCTGGTATCTCCCCCTTCGAGGCATGGGTCAGGACAGCCCCTACAACCGCTTCTGGGGTCAATTGATCCGCTGGCTCGCCAACAGTGATGTCCGCAATCGCGATCGTGGGCCGGGCCTCGAAGCTCTGCTGAACAAGAACGTCTTTCAACTCGGTGAAAGCGTCCGCATCCGCGCCATGGTTCGCGACGACAAAGGTGACGCCACACGCTATGCGCAGGTGTCGCTCGACGTCGCCAAGGCCGATGGTTCGGGCTCGAAACATCTCAACCTCGCGCCCAGCGAAACGCGCACCGGCATGTACGACGTGACGATCGACGCGCCCGACAAGGGCGAATACGCGCTCACGATGACCGCCAGCAAGGACGGAAAGGAGCTTGGCCGACAGACGCTGAAATTTTCCGTCATCACCCCCGCCGACGAGATGTTGAAGCTTGCCGCAAACCCCGAGCTGCTCAAATCGATCGCCAACAGCACGAACGGCTTCTATTACGAGCTGCCGCAACTGGGCACACTGGTCTCCGAACTGGTCCGCACGACCGCTGGTGACACGGGCTTGAAGCAACAGACCGTCCCACTCCACAGCTTCGTCCGCGCGACGGCAGCGATGACGGTCGGTGATCCGGGTTGGCCGAAAAAGTACGACCTGCCGCTGCAAGGCATGCTTGCGGTCCTGCTGCTCGGCAGCGAATGGTTCTTGCGTCGGCGCTGGCAATTACCGTGATCGTGACGGACGCCCGCCGATCGTTACAATGCCGCTGTGCCCGCTCATCAAATTAACGTCAACCTGAAGAATCACGCGTACACCGTCCACGTCGGGCCCGGCCTGCTGGTAACGGCCGGTGAGTTCGTGCGTAGCGTCGCGCCGGCGAAGAAGGCGTTGGTGTTGACCGACAGCGGTGTCGCCAAGGTCGCACTATCGACGCTGCAATCGTCACTGACCGCCGCGGGGTATCAGACGATCGTCGCGACGATCACACCAGGCGAGAACTCGAAAACACTCGAATCGCTATTGCCGGTCTTCGACACTTTCCTCACCGCCGGCATCGATCGGCGGACGCCCGTCATCGCGCTCGGGGGTGGCATCGTCGGTGACATGGCCGGTTACACCGCAGCTTCCTTGTTGCGCGGGCTGCCGTTCATCCAAATCCCGACAACGCTGCTGGCGATGGTCGACGCAAGTGTGGGTGGGAAGACGGGCGTGAACCATCGGGTGGGGAAGAATCTCATCGGCGCGTTTCATCAGCCGCATGTGGTGCTGGCGGATGTGGACATTCTGAAGACCCTGCCGCCGCGCGAACTGCGGGCGGGCCTTGCCGAATGCATCAAGCATGACATCATCCGCGATGCCACGGGCTTCGCGGAGTTGGAGAATTCGATCGATGGCGTGCTGCGCCTGGATGCCGCCCGACTGGCCCACCTTGTCGCGCACAACGTTCAAATCAAGACTAAGGTCGTCATGGCCGACCCGTTCGAGCATGGCGAGCGCGCCCACCTCAACCTCGGCCACACCTTCGGGCACGCGATCGAGACGACGACCGACTACAAGTACCTGCACGGTGAAGCCGTCGGGCTCGGGCTGATCGCCGCGGCGCGGTTGGCTGAATCGCTGAAGCTGCTGGACGCGTCATCGCGCCAGCGGATCGTGGCGCTCATCGGTCGGGCCGGGTTGCCGACGAGCGCGCCAGACCTGGACGTCGACCGGGTCGTCAATTCGATGTTTCACGACAAGAAAGTGCGCGACGGGACGCTGCGACTCGTGCTGCCCGTAGGGCTGGGTAACGCGACGATTCGCGACGATGTCCCGCTGCCCCTCGTGCGAGAGATCGTCGGTTCGTTACGGGGTTAATCGATGGCGCTGCGACATTGGTTAACACTCTCACTGACGGCCGGGATCGGTCCGATCCTGTCGCGCCGGTTAGTCGAGGCTGCGGGCTCTGCCGAAACCGCGTGTGAGGTCACACTGCCTGTCCTTCGTAACATTGAAGGAATCGGCACCTCCAAAGCCGACAAGATCGCCGCCGGTCTGCGAGCCGCCAAAACACTGGTCGATGAAGAGCTGGCCAAGGCCAAAGCAAGTGGTGCCCGCGTTATCTGCCCGGATGACGAAGACTACCCATTCCTGCTGCGTGAGATCCCCGACCCACCGATGGTGCTGTACGTCAAGGGCACCCTGCAACCGCGCGACCTGCATTCCGTCGCGATCGTCGGCAGTCGCAAGTGCTCGTTTTACGGCCGCGAACAGGCCGAACGTTTCGGCGCGCTGTTGGCTGGCGCGGGAGTGGTCGTGGTCAGCGGTGGCGCGCGCGGCATCGACTCGGCGGCCCATCGTGGCGCGATCAGTCACCCCAACGGTCGCACGATCGCCGTCCTCGGCAGTGGCATCGACGTCCCCTACCCGCCCGAGAACGACAAGCTCTTCGACCTCATCGTCGAACGCGGCGGCGCGGTCGTCAGTGAGTACCCGATGGGCACCACGCCCACGCCGGAAAACTTCCCCCGCCGCAACCGCGTGGTCAGTGGAATGAGCCGTGGTGTGCTCGTGGTGGAAGCGGACGAGAAGAGTGGTGCCCTCATCACCGCACGGCAGGCGATTGAAGACCACAACCGCACGGTCTTTGCCCTTCCCGGCCGGGTCGACAACATCATGAGCGCCGGCCCGCACAAGCTGATTCGCGAAGGGGCTACGCTCGTGCGGAATCTCGAAGACATTCTTGAGGGGCTTACCCCGTTGTCCGATTCCGCGTCCGCCGTCCCGCCGGCGCCGAAAGTCGAAGCGCCCGAACTGCCGTTCACCAGTGTCCCGTCGAACGAGAACGAGAAAGACAAGCCGAAGTCCCAGCCCACGTTTACCGATCGCCAGGCACTGCTGCTCCATCAGTTTCAAGGCGACGCGATGACGGTTGACCAGCTCATCGAGCAGACCGGCCTCTCCGCCGCCGCGGTGCTTCAGGAATTGACCGTGCTGAGCCTGCGCGGCCTCGTGAAGCGCGTCGACGGCAACACCTACATCCGTGGGCGGGCCACCCGATGAACGAACGATCCGACATGGTGACCGTCGTCGTCGTCCGCCCGACCGCCGACGGGCACGACCACGAGTTCCTGCAGCTTCATCGCGCGGCCACCGACTTCCTGGGCAATACCTGGCAGGTCGTCCGTGGTGGAATCGAAACCGGTGAGACCGCCGTCACTGCCGCTTTGCGCGAACTTCGCGAAGAGACGAACCTGCGCCCGCGCGAGTTCTATCGCCTGGGCTCGGTCGAGACGTTCTACCTCCCACTCGACGACACACTCTGGCACTCGATCGCTTTCTGCGCCGTCGTCGATCGCGCCGACGTCGTCACGCTCAACGACGAGCACCACGACCACCGTTGGATTCATCGCGAGCGGATGAACGACCACACCATGTGGGCCAGCGAGCGTGTGCTGTTGCCGCACCTGTGCGCCGACATCTTGGACAACGGAATCGCCAAGCCGTATCTTCGCATTTCACTTGAGCACGACACGCAAACACAACCTTAGCGCGATGCGGCTGGCCGCGATCGACGTCGGCAGCAACAGCCTTCACATGGCGATCGCGCAGGCCGACGCCGACGGGGGCATCACCACGCTCTGGCGGATGAAGGAGATGGTCGGGCTCGGCCGGATGAGCTTCCCGAGCAAGCGCCTCAGCACCGCCGCCATGGACGCCGCCATCGCGACCCTCGACCGTTTCCAGCAGGCCGCCGCTCGCCGCGACTGCGAGAAGGTGCTCGCCGTCGCCACCAGCGCGGTCCGCGAAGCCGAGAACGGTGGCGACTTCCTCGAGCGCGTGCGCACCGAGATAGGCATGACCGTCCGCGTCGTCAGCGCCCGTGAAGAAGCCCGGCTGATCTACCTCG
The DNA here is from genome assembly GCA_038223165.1 of Tepidisphaerales bacterium. GTDB lineage: Bacteria > Planctomycetota > Phycisphaerae > Tepidisphaerales > Tepidisphaeraceae > DASYHQ01. The sequence goes on along the minus strand of JBBRHE010000143.1, from coordinate 6,092 downwards.
GCGCCCGCCACGGTGTCGAACTCAAGACCTTCCCAAACCTCTTCATCGACATCGGGGGTGGCAGCGTCGAGTTCATCGTCGCCGATGAGAAACAACCGCTGCTGCTGGAAAGTCGCAAGCTCGGCGCCGCCCGCATGACGGCCCAGTATGTCCATTCCGACCCCATCACCGGGAAGGAACTGAAAAGCCTCATCGCCCACTACGATGCCGAGATGGGCCCGATCGTCGAGTCCGCCAGGAAGCTGCGACCGCGCAAGACCATCGGCACCAGTGGCACGATCGAAAACCTGATCGTGATGACCGTCGCGCTCTATGGCGGTGAACCCAACGTCCTCGTGCGCAAGCCATTTGAAAAACTCGTCGACCGGTTGATCGACAGCCGCAGCAAAGACCGCGCGAAACTCAAAGGCCTCGACGACCAGCGGAAAGATCAAGTCGTCGCCGGCGCGGTGCTCGTCCGCGAGTTCTTCCGCAAGATGGACATCGACCAGATCGTCCTCGGCCGATCGGCACTGCGCGAAGGCATCCTGCTCGACTACCTCTCCCGCCATCTGCCTGACCTGGAAATCCGCAAGACAATCCCCGACGAGCGCCGCCGCAGCGTGCTCGATCTGGCCCGCCGGTGCGAGTGGCACCAGACGCACAGCGAGCACGTCACCCGCCTGGCCCTCTCCCTCTTCGACCAACTGAAATCAATCCACGGCCTGGGCGCCGCCGAGCGACACCTCTTGGAATTCGCCGGCCTGCTGCACGATATCGGCTGGCACATTGCCAAGGAAAAGCACCACCGCCACAGCATGTACCTCATTCAGCATGGCGGCTTGAAGGGATTCACCGACGAGGAAATCGCCATCATCGCCAACGTCGCCCGCTACCACCGCGGCAGCCCCCCCAAGGCCGAGCATGAGGCCTACGTGGACCTGTCCCCCCGCGCCAAGCGCATCGTCCGCGCCGCAGCAGGATTGTTACGCGTTGCCGACGGGCTTGACCGCAGCCACGCCAACGTCGTCGCCGACGTCCGCGCCAAGGCCCGCCCCAAGGACGGGCTGGCCCTGCTCGTCAAAGGCCGCGGCGACATGGAACTTGAACTCTGGGGCGCCAAACGCAAAGCCGACATGCTGGCCGCCGCATTAGACCGCGACGTCCTCATCGAACGCGACCACTAACCCACCCCGCCCCGTCCCCCGCAGCCAGTCGCTGTTCAAAGAGGGGAAACGATGGTCGACCACAAACGGAACACCGGCCCGCACATCTCGGCCGATCCCCCCACCCCCCGATCTATAGTTATCGCCCCCACCTGCACCCGCCCCATAAAACGCCCTTTGCGACACAGCTATCCCCGCCCGCTTCGCGGACGAAAAAGTTATCCACACAACCAACATTTAAACGATCCGTTTAACATTTGAATGAAGCAACCAACATTTGGTTTATCCGTTGAACATTGAAACGAACTGGTCTTGAAGTCGATCGTGTCCGTTCACCTGACGAGCGGCACCGTCCGCCGCTCGGTGGCGCTGAGGGCGGCCGAGTCGACGATCTGCTGACCAATTCGACAGATCGCCGGTGACAGGGGTCCTTCGACGGGCTTGCCGGTGGTCATCCGGTCGATCATGTACTCGATCGGCCCCCGGTAGGGCGCCATCGAGACGTCCACCGGCAGGTCGTAGCCCGCTTCGTTCTCACGCGTCTGAACGCGGATTGTCTGCGCGTAGTCGTACGTTGCGATCGTCCCCTTGCGACCGACGAGCACGAACCCGCATTTGGGCTGCGGCTGGTTAACCCACGGATCGGTAAACGTGCCCCATCGCGTCTCGAACTTGCTCAGGCCACTCATGGGCAGACCGTAGCGCACGATCGCGATCGATTGCTCGTCGACGTCCAAACCCGGCGACTGGTCGACCATCGCGGTGACCTCGACGGGTGCCACACCGTTCATAAACCACGTGCCGAGTGTTGTGCCATACCCGAGATAGTCGAGCAGTGAACCACCACCGGCAGCCTTCTGGTAGAACCAGCTTGTTGCCTTTTCCTGGTTGGCCTGTGCTTCCGATATTTCAACCTTATCGGCGACGTGCCGCATCGGCCCACGGTTGCCGTCGTAAAAGTGAACCTGAATGAGCTCACCGATCACCCCTTCGTCGATCAACCGCTTGGCCGTCATGTGAGGGGGATACCATCGCAGCGGCCAGTTGATCGCCAGCAGCTTGCCGGTCTTGTCCATTGCCGACACCATGCGGTCCGCCTGCGCCAGCGTCGCTGCGAACGGTTTCTCGACGAGCACATGGGTGCCATACGGCGCGACGCGCTCGGTCCAGTCGGCGTGCGTGCCGGTCGACGAACAGAGGATGACCAGGTCCGGCTTGCTCTGCTCCATGCACTTTCGATAGTCGGTAAAGACACGGTCGGACGGGATGGCAAAGTTGGCGATCGTCGAAGCCATGCGGTCGGGCGTCTCATCACACACCCCGACGATCTCGGCCGACGGGTGCTCGTGCACTTGCCTCAGCAGGTCCCCCATGTGCATGTGGTCGAAGTTGATCCCCGCGATGCGCCAGACTTTCGACGTGCTCATTTCAAATATCCTCTGCGTTTATTTCAGCCCGCGTGGAACGCATACGCGCTGGCGGGTGTGGAAACGAAAATGCGATGCAGATCCTGCTCGCTCAAACCCGCACCACGCAACCGCGGCGCGAAGGTGTCGAGCAAAAACGTCAGTCCCGGCCCACCGCCAAAACTCTTCCAGTAGCGTGCGCGGGCGGCGTCCATACCGAGCATAATCTGGTTGGGGAACTCTGCAAACAACTCGACGATGACGTCGAACGTATTGTTGCGGTCGGTCGGCTTCCAGCGAAACGCCGAGTCGAACTCGACGCGCACGCCACTCGACAGCACTTTGCGATGGTAGGCAAGGTCCGGGTTGCGGTCGGTATGGGAAAGCACGACGTGCGAAAGGTCGGCACCGTTGGCTTGCAGAACCACTATCTGTTCGATCGCCGCTGTGCCCTGCTCGGTGTGCGTGAGGATCGGACACCCCGTCTGCACCTGTGCGACCGCTGCGGCTGTGAACAGGTTGCGTTCGTGCGCGCTAAGCTTGTCCAACCCACCGGCGACCTTGATAACGCCAGCCTTGTGGGGTGAACGGCGGACGTCCGGCCCGGCAAGGTCGTTCACATCAATACCTTGCTGAATCTCAGCGACAAAGACCTCAGCGAGTTGATGAGCCGACAGCCGCGATCCCCAATGGCCGTGCGGGTAATATTTCGACAGATGCAAACCCGTCGCGCTGACGATGTTCAACTCACTGCGGCGAGACACCTCTGCAAGCTTCATCACGTTCCGTCCCGCGCCACCCCCTGGCATGGAATCGACAACGGATCGGCAACCGGCATTTCGTAACAATTGCAGTTCGGCAACGATGCGCTCAACGTCGGCGAGCAAAAAGTCCGGCGTCTGCTCGGTCGTGTAGCTCTCGTCGATCACGATGTGCTCGTGTGCGTAGCAGACCCCGAGTTGGCTCGCATCGATATCGCCGAGGATAGTGCGGATGAAGGGCATAGCTTACCGCTTGCGATTGTCGGCCCATGCGTCGGCACCCGTCGCCGCGACGCGATCTGGCATCTCGAGCACCGCGCCCAGGTCAACCAGTTTTCCCTGAAGAGACACAACCGACAGTTGCCGGGCACCCACATCACCCGCGATCGACATCGCGGCGGCGATGCCGACTGCCTGGCCCATCGACATTGTCTGCGCCATGCTGCGACAAGACGCGTGGGCATCGTGCGTGGCGCTGAAACATCGGCCTGCCACCCACACTTCGTCGCGACCGCGCGGCACGAGAGTCCGATACGGCACATCGTACGCGGCGCCATCGGGCACGTACGCCCAAGCAGTTTCGTCCTGACCGTCCGTGCCGTGGCGATGGTCTTCAATCGGCGCGCCACAGAGCAGGACCTTGTCGTCGAACCGCCGGACGGTCATACAATCGTCGCGCGACAGGCGGTATTCACCATACACCCGCCGGGTCTCACGCACACCAATCTGCACGGCCAAGCCGCAGATGCGCGCATTCTCGTAACCCGGCACCTTGTCGCGCACGAAACGCTCGTAGCTGAACGCCTGTCGGCGTCCGGTCATCTCCGCAGCGGTCAACGCGCGACTGTCGGTTCCGTCGACATCCGCTACCCGCGCCGCGACAGTCGAAGCACAACCGGAGATCGCCATCGCGTGAAAACTACCGTTGCGGCGAGGCAGTGGATAGTCGTTTAAATCGACCGCCGCCATTTGCTCGGCCAACATCTTCTTGCCACCGGCCGATTCGAACGTCGCTTGATCGACATTCGCGAGTCGAAACGTCGTCGTCAGTGTTTGCGCTGCGTCGATATCACCGGCACGTTCGTACTTGATGCCGGCAAGGTGGCACAGATCCGCATCGCCAGACGTATCGATAAAGCGCTTCGCGAGAATCTTCGCAATGCCCCCGCGGGTTGCGACGATCGCAGCGACGATCCGTCCTTCACGATCGGTTTCAACATCGACCAGCAACGTGTGCAGCAGCACGTCGGCACCGCTGACGACGACCTGCTCGTCCCAGATCAGCTTCAACACTTCGGGGTTGTAGGTGACGCCTGTCCCCGCGCCATAGGTGTTCGGCCGCAGGTACATCGCGCTGCGCGCGTTTATCGCATCGACAATTCGATCCGGAATGCCGCCGGCGACCTTGCGCGGCTGATCACCGGGCGTGAAGAAGCCGTAGAACGTGTCGAGTATGCCTGTGCTCGTTCCACCAAGAAACCCGTATCGATCGACCAGCATTACGCGGCCGGCCCCCAGTTGCTCCGACGCAGCAATCGCGGCGCAGCAACCAGCAGACCCGGCGCCGACGACGAGCACGTCGACCTCGGCGATGACCGGCACGCGAGAATGGACGAAGCAATCGAGCATCGCTTATTTCTTCGCCTTCACCGTTGCCGATGCAACACTGCATCGTTCAACCGGCACTTTCCGAGCCTTACCGACTTCAACAGGCTTGCCCGATTCGGCGCTCGCTACCGCGGCAAAGCAGATTGCCAGCCCACCGAGGTTGTCGATCGGGTTGTTGCTCGGTTCTCGCTTTCCCTCAATCGCCGACAGAAGTTCCGCCATCGAACCATGAAAGCCGGTTGGGAACCAGTTGCCTTCCAGTTTAGGCGTGACGGCCGTGCCCTTGTCGGTCGCGATCGATACACGGTCAATCGCACACACGGCGCCTTGGGCCCGCATCGTCCCCTTCGTGCCGATGACTGTGGCGCTTTCAAAATGATCGACCAGCGTGCAACCGTCAAACACCAACGATGCCTGCGCATCTTCGTACTCGATGATCGCCTGTCCAAGCAGCGGCGGCTTGGCCTTTTGGCCGTTCGCATAGGCCAGCGTGGCCGTCACGCGCTTGGCGGGTCGACCGCCCATCAGGCAGTGGAGCGCGTCAAACCAGTGGATCGCGAAGTCATACAGGATGATGTGGTGGACGCTATCGAAATGGCTGTTCTTGATCCACTCATGGCTCCAGTGGCAGCTCAGATGCACGCCCATGGGGTCACCGATCAACCCCTTCTGCATCGCAGCCCGCATATAGCTGAAGTACGGCGCCCAGCGACCGTTCTGATTGACGGCCAGTTTCACGCCGTTCTTCTTCGCCAAGGCGTCGAACTCCATGCCTTTGTCGAGGTTCAATACGAACGGCTTCTGGCTCAACACATGCTTCTTCGCCTTCAGCGCCGCGGGAATCAGGTACTCGCGATCCTGCGGGTGCGTCGCGATATCGACCACCTCGATGTCGTCGCGCTTCAGCAAATCGCGATAGTCGGTGAAAGTTCTGGCCTTGGGAAAGAACTGCTCACGACGCTTTTCGGCGCGTTCGGGAATCTGGTCGCACATTGCGACCACGTTGTAGCCAGCCGCCTTGTACGCGCGCATGTGAACTTCACTGATGCCACCGCAACCGATCAGCCCGATCGGTGGGTTGTATCGCTTCGTCTTAGCCGGCTGATAAGCCAGCGTGGGCGCAGTGATCGCCGTGGTGCCCGTTGACTTCAGTTCCTGTCCCGATGTTTTCT
>JBBRHE010000142.1:0-10141 GCA_038223165.1 Tepidisphaerales bacterium | reverse complement strand
GGAAAACGGTGACGGTGGTGGCGGCGTACATCTCGTGACGACGGTGGTGTACATCCGGTCGCCCCGTCTGCTCCAGTTGATGCGCGACATGCCCGCGCCCCCGGGCCGGGCGCGCAAGACGTATGAGGCAGTCGTTGAACGTCTTACCCAGACGCAGCTTTCAGCGGCGGAGCTTCTGGAACTCATCCCCAAAGTGCCGGCCGGCAAAAAGCGCCGCGTGCATGACGCGCTGAAAGTGCTCGGCGAAATCGGCACGCTCGCCGACGCCAAGCAACTCGAAACGCTGCCGCTGGGAGAGAAAAATGTTCTGGCCGAAGACGATGGAACCACCGCCCGGCGTGACGACGCGATCGCGACGATCCGACGCCGACATTGGGCGGAGCTGAGCAAAAACTGACCCAGCGGGGCAGAGCGATTACCCGACGGAACGCGCGCACCCAATCATTTTGTGGTGCCCGTTGGCCGATGATAATGCAATGCTCGCCCTGTCCATCCGCCAGCACGGTTTAACTTAAGTTGGGCCGAGTTGAGGAAAGCGGGGGATCAAGACGGTGGCCAGCTTGATCTAAGTTGGCGCTCGCGGGCGACGCGGATCGTCAGGCGAGCGGTTTTACCGCTTGCGCCAGCAAAGGCGGCGGCGATTGGCGGGCGGTTTAGGCAGTCTCATCCGCGAAGCGCTTCACCAATCCGCCGTAGGCATCAATCCGGCGATCCCGCAGGAACGGCCAGTGGGTGGGGGCGAACGGGGCTAGGGGTGGGGTACGGGTAATCGAAGCGGGGATCGCTTAGAATGGGGCTTCAACCCCGGAGGCAGACTTGCCCGTTTCGCTCCCTCAATTGAACGACGTCAACGATTTGCACGACGAGTACGAGAAGAAGGAAAAGTGCGGTGTTTTCGGGATCTGGGGGACGGCGGAGGCGTCGGCGGTCGCGTATCAGGGGCTCTTTGCGCAGCAGCATCGCGGGCAGGAGTCGGCGGGGATTGTGACGAGCGACGGTACGGAGCTGCACGGGCACGCGGGGATGGGGCTGGTCAGTCAGGTCTTTACGCCTCGCATGTTGAAAGAAGAGTTGGTCGGCCACGGGGCGATCGGGCACGTGCGGTACAGCACGACGGGGTCGAGCAAGCTGTGCAATGCCCAGCCGTTGCTAAGGCAGTTTCGCATGGGACCGGTCGCCGTCGCGCACAACGGCAACCTGGTGAACGCGGGGTTGCTGCGGCAGCAGTACGAAGAGCATGGGCACATCTTCCAGAGCACGACCGACACGGAGGTGATCGTCCACCTGCTGGCCAAGCCGACGCACATCAACAAGGCCGACCCGTTGCCGCACGTGCTCAAGCATTTGCAAGGCGCGTTCAGCTTGCTGTTCCTGTTCCCCGATCGCATTGAAGCGGTGCGAGACCCATGGGGCATTCGCCCGCTGGCGCTGGGCCGGACGGAGGAAGGGCATTGGGTGGTTGCCAGTGAGACGTGCGCGTTTGACACGATCAATGCGACGTACGAGCGCGACGTGGAGCCGGGCGAGATCGTGACGATCAGCGATGCGGGCATCGCGTCGCGCACGTATGACGTGCCGGCGGCCGAGCAGGCGCATTGTGTGTTCGAGCACGTGTATTTTTCGAACCCGGCCAGCAGGATCTTCGGGCAGAACGTGCACATGGTGCGCGAGCAGATGGGCCGTGTGCTGGCGCGGGAGACGCCGGTGGACGCCGACTTCGTCATGCCAATGCCCGACAGCGGCCGCAGCGCGGCGCTGGGGTTCAGCAAGGAGTCGCAGATACAGTTTGAAGAGGGGATCGTGCCGAACCGGTTTGTCGGCCGCACGTTCATCATGCCCGGGCAGGCGGCACGCGATAAAGCGGTGGCGATGAAGCTGAACATCATCCCCGATGTCATCAATGGCAAGCGCGTGGTGATCGTGGAAGACTCGGTCGTCCGCGGGACAACGACGCGCTCGAAGATGCGGGCAATTCGCAAGGCCGGCGCCAAGGAGATCCACCTGCGCGTCAGCTGCCCACCGATCCGCCATCCGTGCTTTTACGGGATCGACTTCCCGACGAGCACGGAACTGGTCGCCCACAACCGCACGGTCGCGGAGGTGGCGGCGTTCCTGGAGGTGGATACGCTGGGCTATCTGTCGCTGGACGGGATGCTGTCGGTAATGAAGCACCCGAAGAAGGACTACTGCACCGCGTGCTGGAGCGGGCACTACAAGATCCCGATCGACCAACCGACGAGCAAATTCAACTTCGAGCGAGATCAGTTGAAGATGTTCTAATGGCGCTCGCTCAGGCGTTCAACGCAGAGGCACAGAGTGAGGAACGCGGAGGGGCGCAGAGCAGCAGCAGCAGCAGCAGCGCAAATCCATCTGCCCGTCCGGCGCGAAAGAGGCGAACCAGCGACCCAGGATTCTCTGCGTCTCTCTGCGTTCCCCCCTCTGCGCCTCTGCGTTAAATCGAATTATGGAACGATCGCGTCGGCTTCGATTTCGATCTTCGCGTCGGCGTCGATCAGGCGCGGTACTTCGAGGATGCTCGTGGCGGGGCGGATGTCACCGAAGATCTCACCGTGGACCCTGGCGACGGCTTCCCATTGGGTGATGTCGGTCACGTACATGCGAGTGCGGATGACGTGTTCGATCTTGCCACCGAGCGCCTCGATGGCCGCTGCGATGATCGCGAGCGATCGGCGGGCCTGGTCGCCGACGTTGGGCGCGTATTTACCGTCGGTGTTGACACCCACCGTGCCGGTGACGGCGATCGTGTTGCCGCTGCGGACCGCTCGGCTGTAGCCCATGAGGGGTTCCCACTTCGAGCCACTACTGGCGGTCTTGCGTCCGGCGCGGTCGGTGACGGTGATCTGGATGTCGTTGCTGGCCAATGTCGCCTCCTGAGTTGTTAGGGGGCGGCATGATAAGCGGAGCAGGGCGGGCATGAAACAGTCAGGGCCCCGCCGGCGCTCGATGCCGGCGGGCGCTGACGCAGGCTAATCGGCGGTCATCGACGCGGTGGCGTCTTCCGCAGGATAAGCCGGCGTGGTGACGGCACTGGCGACATTCACGTCACCAAGGTTCGGGATGACATAAGCATCGACCCCGGCGATGGCGGCGACGATTCCACCGAGGATGGTCAGCGACGAGATGCTCATCGCGGTGATCATCGAAGAGAAAAAGGCCTTCTTGCTGAACGAAGCCGTTGGCGCGATCGGCAGCACGTCGTGACGTTCGATGCGTTCGATCTGCACGGCAGAATCACCCCCGAACAACCCGGGCAGCTTGCGGCGGGTGACGGGGCGCGGTCGACTGCTCGGGCGCGTTGGCAAAGACACGTCCGCGACGGGCGTGCGGACCGCGGCGGCCTTTAGCATTTCGGACCCCATGCGCAGGCAGGCCGTCTGATTGGCGACCAAGCCATACCGCTCGCGGCGACGATCGATGCGGGCGACCGCTTCACCGTCAGGCATCAACGTGTCCAGCTCACCCACGATCTTCGACAGGCGTTCGTAATCTATGTGACTCATGTTTGACTCCGTTCGTTACATCTGTGATTCAGTGGGCATCGCGACGACCGATTGCCCATTTTTCCGGCACAAATCCGACTCGCCGGGGTACTTCCGCGGCTTCGAACTGTGCTGAGCGAACCTTATACCACTGTCGGACAAAGTGCAGTCAGGCCGCCGTAAAGGTTGTGTGAAGAGTTCGTTGGTGAAACCAAATCGAACGACATGCATGGATGGGGTGGACGCCTACAATGCGTCCGTCTCGACCTTTTAAGGAGTCCCCCCCGTCATGAAATACCTCGCTATCGCTTTGATCGTCCTCGGCCTGGTCGTCGCTGCGACGATGTTCCTCACCCGCAAGTCTGACATGGGCACGACCGGTGCGGCCACCGGGCCGACCACGCTCTCGACCGCGGGGGTGTTTGACCCGGTCGCTGCCCAGCACGTGCTGGTCGACCAGCCGGCCCCCAACTTCACCGCCGACCTGCTGACGGGCGAGACGGTGACGCTCGCGAGCCACAAGGGCAAGGACGTCGTCATCCTCGACTTCTGGGCAACATGGTGTGCACCGTGCATTGTCTCCCTCCCGTTGATGGCGGACCTGGCCAGCAAGTACGCCGATAAGGGCGTGGTCCTCTACGCAGTCAACGACTCCGAAGACGCCACCGACATCAAAGACTTCCTCTCCAAGCGCAATCTGACGATGCCGGTCGTGCTCGACCCCCAAGGCAAGATCGTCGACTCGTTCAAGGCCGACGTCCTTCCCGTCTCCATCCTCATCGATAAGGAAGGCATCGTCCGCCAAGTCCACTATGGAACGTTCGTGGCCGGCGAGACGGACAAGAAAATCGAGGCGGAACTTCAGAAGCTCTTAGGCAAGTGAATCTTGCTGAGATGTGGACGACACGAAAAAACGCTACGGATTATCGCCCCCCGTTTTCGCGAACACACCGATCCCGTCGATCGGTCTTGAAGGAACGGCAGGCCCGTTAAGGCCTGCCGTTCGGTTGGTCATAAGCGGCTCGGGCGCTTATTTCTTCTTGGCCTTGCCACTCTTACCGGTCTTGGTGGCCGGTTGGGCCTTGAGCGCCGCATGCGCCGCAGCCAGGCGGGCGATGGGGACGCGGAAGGGGCTGCACGACACGTAGTCGAGGCCCACGTTGTGGCAGAACTCGACGGAGCGCGGGTCCCCGCCGTGTTCACCACAGATGCCGCACTTGAGGGTCGGGTTCACACCGCGACCGAGTTTGACGGCCATGTCGACCAGCTTGCCGACGCCACCGATATCCAGTGACTGGAACGGGTCGCGCTCGAGGATTTCCTTCTCGATGTAGTCCGGCAGGAAGACGCCGGCGTCGTCACGGCTGTAGCCGAACGTCATCTGCGTCAGGTCGTTGGTGCCGAAGCTGAAGAACTCAGCGGTCTGTGCCAACTCGTCGGCCGTGATCGCGGCGCGGGGGACTTCGATCATGGTGCCGTACATATACGGAACCTTGGTCTTGGTCTCCTTGAAGACCGCGTTGGCGGTTTCGACGGTGATCTTCTTCAGGTAGTCCAGCTCGGCCTTCGTGCCGGCCAGTGGGATCATGATCTCCGGCAGCACCTTGATGCCCGCCTTCTTCACTTCGACGGCCGCTTCGATGATCGCGCGAACCTGCATTTCGAGGATTTCAGGGTACGTGATCGCCAACCGATCCCCGCGGTGACCGAGCATCGGGTTGCTCTCGTGAAGCTGGTTCACACGGGCCTTCACCTGCTCGAACGACATGCCCAGCGACTGGCCCAGCGCCTGCTGGTCCTTCTCGTTGTGGGGCAGGAATTCGTGCAGAGGTGGGTCCAGTAGGCGCACGGTCACTGGCAGGCCGTTCATGGCCTTGAAGATGCCGACGAAGTCCGAACGCTGGTACGGCAACAGCTTGGCCAGCGCCTTCTTGCGACCGGCGACGTCGGCTTTGCTCGCCAGGATCATCTCGCGCATGTTATGGATGCGCTCCGGGTCGAAGAACATGTGCTCCGTCCGCGTCAGGCCAATGCCTTCAGCGCCGAAGTTCCGCGCGACGGCGGCATCTTCGGGCGTGTCGGCGTTCGTGCGGACCTTCAGTGTGCGGTACTTGTCTGCCCACTTCATGATCTGCAGAAACGGCCCGGTCAGCTCGGCCTTGACGGTCGGCATCTGACCGGCCATCACCTCACCCGTGCTGCCGTCGAGGCTAATGAAATCGTTTGGGCCGTACGTCTTGCCACCGACGGTCATCGTCCTGGCCTTGGCGTCGATCTCGAGCGCGCCAGCGCCAGCGACGCACGGTGTGCCCATGCCACGCGCGACGACGGCGGCGTGCGAGGTCATGCCGCCCGTGCTCGTCAGGATCCCTTCGGACACGTGCATGCCACCGATGTCCGCAGGTTCCGTCTCACGGCGAACGAGGATGACCTTCTCACCGTTGTGGACGCGCTCCTCGGCTTCCTCGGCCGTGAACGCAAGCTTGCCGACCGCAGCGCCAGGACCGGCGGGCAGGCCCTTGGCGATCACCGTGCGGTTCGCCTTGGGGTCAAAGCCCGGGTGCAGCAACTGGTCAAGGCTGGCCGGTTCGACACGCAGAATCGCGGTCTTCTCGTCGATCAAACGCTCGCGCACCATGTCGGCGGCAATCTTCACAGCGGCCTGCGCGGTGCGCTTGCCGTTGCGGGTCTGCAGCATATACAGCTTGCCCTTTTCGATCGTGAACTCGAAGTCCTGCACGTCCTTGTAACGCGCTTCCAGGACCTTCTTCACCGCAAGCAGTTCTTTCCAGCTCTTCTGGCTCCACTTGCCCATCTCGCTCTTGCACTCAAGAGGTGTGCGGATGCCGGCGACGACGTCTTCACCTTGGGCGTTGACGAGGAACTCACCGTAGAACTCGTTCTCACCGGTCGCCGGGTCACGCGTGAACGCCACACCGGTCGCGCAGTCGTCACCCATGTTGCCGAACACCATCGCCTGCACGTTCACCGCAGTGCCACGCAGACCACGGATGTCGTTGATCGAGCGATACTTGATGGCCCGGTCGCCCATCCAGCTTTTGAAGACGGCTTCGATCGAGGCCTCGACCTGCTCGTAGGGGTCAGACGGGAAGTCCTTCCCAACGTGCTTCTTGTAGACGGCCTTGTACCGCGCCACGACTTCCTTGAGTCCGTCGGCGTCCAGGTCCGTGTCGTTCTGCACGCCCTTGGCGTTCTTCACGGCGCTCAGCTCGTGCTCGAAGTGGTGGTGGTCGACACCCATGACGGTGTCGCCGAACATGTTGATCAACCGGCGATAGCTGTCATAGGCAAAGCGCGGGTTGTTCGACAACGCGGCCAAGCCCTCGACGGCGACGTCGTTCAAACCGATGTTGAGGACGGTGTCCATCATGCCCGGCATCGACATCTTCGCGCCCGAACGGGCCGCGACGAGCAGTGGGTTCTTGTTGTCACCGAAGCGCTTGCCGGTCGCTTTTTCTACCTTGGCGATGTTCGTGCGAACCTCGTCCATCAGGCCCTTGGGCATCGTCTGCTTGGCATCGTTGTAGTCACCACAGCTGTCAGTGGTGATCGTGAAGCCCGGCGGAACCGGCAACGGCACCAGCGTCATGTCGGCGAGGTTGGCACCCTTGCCACCGAGCAGGTCCTTCATGCCGGCATTGCCTTCGGCTTTACCGTTACCGAAGAAGTAGACGCGCTTGACGCCTTTGCCGGGGGATTTCGAAACGGACTTGGACGACGCTTTGGTGGTCTTCTTTGCCACTTTTTTCACCTGTTTGAACATGACGGACATCTCCTGCTCCCGGTTATGACGGGTGGGGGTAACATGCGGCTTGTGTCATGACGGACGCGCGGTTGACTCACCAATGGGGATGGGCAAGACCAGTCCGTGCGGATGACCCTCGTTTTCACCGGGAAAATCCCGGTATGGACCGCAAAAGAGGCGGCAGTATAGGAATGCAGTAAAAACGTGTCAATTTACGTGGAGACGTAGGGTTTTTCGTGGACCGTGGTTTCCGCTTGCAGTTGAAGGATCGAAACATACGCCCGTTAGCAGGTTTCCCGTCTGCGCAACCGCAATTGACAGAAAAACACGGACCGAATCGATCACTTTGCCGATAAAAGTCGGGAGGCCAGCCGTGATTAAGACGTTGACCATCGTCATCCTCCTGGGCGCCCTGTTGACCGGTGCCGGTCTAAGCCGACCGGGGCAGGTGGAGTTTGAACGGGTTTCGTCGCCCATCCAAGCGCCACCACCACGCAATGTGATCGAGCGGGTTTTCCAGACCCGCAAACCGGTCGATGTCCTCCAGGATTGCGAGTATCGCAACCGCCTGCTTTGGACCGACGTCTACCTCGACGGTCAGCGGGTCGCGACGGGCGCGTTCTCGCGCTGGTGGTGGACCCCCATCGGTCGAACCAAGCTTAGCCCGGCGTCGTGACGGGTTGACGTCACGGCGGGTTGGGTAAGCATTTCGACGAATTTCTGCACCATTTTGCACCATCGACCTGTTGTCCGGTCACGGCGCTCCAATTCATCCGCATCGGGTGCGCGCCGAAGTGGCTTCGCGAGTGAAAGGGCCTTCTCGACCGAATAACGAACCATTTCGCGTTCTGAGTTGATGCGCGCCAGCGACACCCGGCGTGCACTACACGGCTTATGTCGATCTTTGAACCCGCTTTTACCGCTGGCTGGTTGCGCTGGAGGTGGGGACGAGCGCTCGCTTGCTGCCCGTGCCCGTCAGGCGGGTGACCTTGGCCCAGGCGCGTTTGACGGTGATGCGCAAGCCGCGCCAGGCGCGACCCGACCGGACACTCGAGTGGATGGTCATGTCGACTGGTGACGTTGGTCGGGGGCGCGGCCAGTTGGGTTCTTCGAGGACCGTCTCCAACCCCATTGTCTGCTTGGCGTCCTGATAGACGCTTTCCCAACTGTTGCTGGTCGCTGAGAGCAATTCGTAGGCCTGTTCCTGGTTCTGTTTGGCGTCGGGCGCGGGTTTGGCGCGGGGTTTGGGCTTGGGCGAGGGCGTTTCCTGCTTCATCGCCGCTGCGGTGCGCTCGGGTTGCGGGCGGTCGGCGATCTCGTCGTCGATCTCGACTGGTGGTTGATACTCGAACCCCGCGACCGTTCCCGCGAGCGCTTCGACCGGGTCGGCGGGGCGTTCTCGTTTCGGTGGGGGTGGAGGCGCCTCACTGATGTACGCCGCGAAAAACGTCACCCGCGTGCGACCGACGCGCAGCGTTTGGCCGTCCTGCAGCACCTGGCGCTCACCGATCCGTTGGCTGTTGATGTACGTGCCGTTCTTGCTCCCCAGGTCCGTCGCGACCCATTGGCCGTCCACTTCCTCGATAAGGCAATGCTTGCGCGACAGCAGGTTATCCTTGACCGACACGCCACATTCCGGCGAACGCCCGACCTTCAACGAACCTTGAAGGGCCCGGCGATCGAACTCCCCGATCTTGTCAGCAACGATAACGTACGGCATGCCCGTGGAATCATATAACCCGCGGGGGGAATCATGCACGTTAATCTTTGCCCCATAACGGGGAAAAAGGTCGGAATGGTGCGGTCCTGACCGATATGCCGGGCCCGACCGCACGGCCGAGGGAAGATGGGGAAAGACTATCGCTTTTCGAACACGCAGGCGTCTGGCCCCTTTACCGGTACTCCGGGAGAGGTTGGGTGAGGGTGATTTCGAACGCCGAGAATCTCTCGCAACTCGAAATCACCCTCACCCGGCCTCTCCCATGTATCCATAGGAGAGGGGTCAGAACGTCATCCGACGATACCGCGTAACACTTCGCCAACGTGTCGCACGTGCTCTTCAGGCAATTCCGGGTAAACCGGTAACGCCAGCACCTCTGCGGTGGCTCGTTCGGTTTCAGGCAGATCGCCGGCTTTGTAGCCGAGATATTCGAAGCATTCCTGCTGGTGCAGGCCCAGTGGGTAGTAGACCGCGGCGCCGATGCCCTTGTCGGTGAGCTTCTTTTTCACGGTGTCGCGGTCGGGGACGCGGACGACGTACTGGTTATAGATGCTCCAGTTTCCGTCGTCGATCTTGGGTGTGACCACCTTCGACCCGGCCAGCATCTCGTTGTAGATCGCTGCGTTGCGGCGACGGGCCTCGTGCCAGCCGTCGAGGTACTTCAGCTTCACGTCGAGCACTGCGGCTTGAATCGCGGCCAGGCGGAACATGCCACCGATCATTTCGTGGTAATAGGTGTGACCACTGCCGTGCACGCGCAGCTTGCGGCATTTTTCGGCGAAGTCGTCGCTGTTGGTGCAGATGGCGCCGGCGTCACCGAACGCACCGAGGTTCTTCGTGGGATAGAAGCTCAAACAACCCGCGAACACCTGCGAACAGGCGGCTTTGCCGTGTCGCTTGGCGCCGATCGCCTGGGCGGCGTCTTCCAGGATCAGGATGTCGTGCGGACAGGCGATCTCTGCGAGCGCGTCGACCTTGGACACTTGCCCGAACAGGTCGACCGGGATGATCGCCTTGGTTTTGGGAGTAACGGCCTTTTCGACGAGGTCCGGATTGATGTTGAACGACCCCGGCTCGATGTCGACGAAGACCGGTTTGGCCCCGACGCGCGCGATGCTGCCCGCGGTCGCGAAGAACGTGAAACTCGGGCAGATC
>JBBRHE010000141.1:0-10143 GCA_038223165.1 Tepidisphaerales bacterium | reverse complement strand
ACGTTCTCGAACAACCTGCTGAAGGGGACCGACCCCCAGTTCGTGAACCCCGGCGCCGGTGACTACACATTGAAGTCGACGTCACCCGCCATCAACATGGGGCTGTCGGTCCCCAGCGTGACGGGCGACGTCAGTGGAACGCCCGACCTGGGCGCATTCGAGTATGGCAGGACGGCTTGGAGGGCCGGTGCGAACCTGTCGACCCCCACACCGACGAACCCACCGCCACCGGTCATCGATCCGACGCCGACCCCGACCCCCGCACCGAGCACGGGCAGCTCGATTATCGGCAAGACGTTGCAGGCCGAGAGCTACAACTGGGGCCCGAACGTTCAGGCGACCAGCAGCGTCCTGGGTCACACCGACGCCGGTGACTACGTGAAGTACAACAGCCTGAACTTCGGTAGCACCGGCGCCACCAAGCTGACGATCCGCTACGCCACCCCGGCTGCGGGTGGTTCGATCGACATCCTGCTCGACACTTGGAACGGCACGAAGGTCGGCACGCTGACGACCCAGGGCACCGGCTCATGGACAAGCTTCACCGAGGTGACAATCGACCTGACGAAGATCACCGGCACCCACAACATCTACTTCGCCTTCAAAGGCCGCAACGGTGTAGCGAACATCGACTGGTTCAAGTTCTCGTAAGACAGCGGCGGTTATAATGGAAATGGAAGAGGCCCGAACGACGCGTCGTTCGGGCCTCTTTCGTTTGATGAGATGTTGATTGCATTATGCGATCTGCGCCAACCGCCTGTGCTTCGTCGCCCGTTCAAATCCCGGCAGGATGTAGTCCTTCGCCACGGCGTCCCAGCTCATCTGGCTGGCCAGTTCGTGGCCGCGTTGAAGAAACTGTTCATACTCAGCCGGTGACTTGGGCAGACGCTTGAGCAATTCCGTTGCAACGTGACCGGCCACCGTATTTTCAATCAGGTCGCGCTCGTTTTGACCGATCGC
This sequence comes from Tepidisphaerales bacterium, assembly GCA_038223165.1. Taxonomy (GTDB): domain Bacteria; phylum Planctomycetota; class Phycisphaerae; order Tepidisphaerales; family Tepidisphaeraceae; genus DASYHQ01. The sequence continues at coordinate 9,183 of JBBRHE010000141.1, read as the reverse complement.
CAGCAGTTGTTCGGGACGAATGCTCTTCTCGGCCAGTTGCGTGTAATCGGCGACGATGGCGTTGGGCGTCGGACCCCCGGCGACACGATTGACCAGGCCGGCGCAACCGCAGATGTTGGTGAAGACGCAGATGCCACCGAAGCTGATCGGCTCAACCTGTGCGATACCGAACGGTTCGTAAATACTCTGGCCGAACTCGGCATCCGAGCCCTTGCGGATGTCCATAAATTCCATGTCCGGGCCGACCCGGTTGCCGACGCTCATGCGGTCGAAACCGAACTGGTTGATGAAGACGACCTTCACGTTGCGCGCTGTCGCGTTGAACTCCTGCACACCCTGGTAGTACACGGCCTCGCCGCTCGACAGGTCCGCGTGTCCCTCGCGGTGGACGACGGGCCAGTGATAGCTCGATTCCATCCTGCGGATATCTTCGATGCGCCGGGCCGGCACCTCGGTGCTGAGGGTGAAGAGGATGGCCGTCTCGTTGCGATGGCGCAGCTGGTGGTCGACGTGTTCCAGAACGCGCAGATCGCGCCACAGGCCCTTGCTCTGCACGAGTCGGGTCACGTGCGTGAAGACGTAATCCGGCTCGTACTTCAGCAACCGCTTGGCGTACTCGCGCAGTTTCTGACGGCTGCGCAGCTTGTCCTCGAGCGTGATCTGCCAGTGCGGCACACCGTTGTAAGCCACCTGCGCATCGACCGCCGCGAAGTCCGGGCCCATGAAGCGCATTTCCTTCAGTGTGTAGTCACCGACGGCGAAGATCGTGTCGAAAAAGCGCGTCGAGTTGACCAAGGCATACTTGTAGTAGTCGGACTGGTCACCAAAGACCTCGTCGACGTAATGTCCACCCGCCATCGCGGCGCGCATGACGTTGTAGAACATCGTGTCGTGCCCACTGTGGCCCTCGACGATACGGCGCATCGGTGCGCACTCGTGGGCGTGGAAGATCGTGCGGAAGTTGCTGCTGCCCCCTTCGAGGATCGCGGCCAAGCATGTCGGCACGCCCATGTATTCGTGCGACAGAAGAATGCACGGCTGGTTGCCCGCCGTCACGCCCAGTGCGTGCAGACACGCGATGGCGGGCTGGGCCAACCGCACGTATTGCTCGTAGTCCCACACATGCTCGTAGCGGCTCGACTCGATGCCGAACATTTTGTAGAGGCCGTATTTGAACTCGCCCAGCCGCGTTTCGTTACAGCGAACGACATCGATAAGGATGACTTCCGGCGAACTCGCGACGCCGGTTGCCTTATCCACGAACCGCCGACGACCGTAGACGATCGACACACCAAATGTCTCCTCGATCTCCTTGAACCGCGACGCTAACGGTGAGCGGGCCAGCCCATCGAGGCTGCTATACAACACCTCGCCTTGAGGGCCCAATCGCTGCTCTCCACTCTCGTGATCGCTCGGCCAGAAGGGGCCAACGAGGATGTTGCGCGGGACGGCGTCGAGGTAGGTCTTGCTCGTAAACAGACCGTTAAGCACGGCCCCGATGCCACCGATTTTTTGAATCGCCTCATGGGTGATGTGGGCCACTGTCATGGTCATTGGCAATCCTCCTTTAAGTCGGGTGTTTTCGGAAACCAAGGTTGTATCGACCGAACCAACTGCGTGCTATATGGAATGAGTGACGCGTTCAGCTTTTCTTCTGCGCAATCCGCAAGTCTAATCAATCGATATGGAAACTGTCCGCTGGGGCATCATCGGCTGTGGCGACGTCACCGAGGTGAAGAGTGGGCCTGCGTTGCAAAAGGTCGCTGGCTCGTCATTGGTCGCGGTTATGCGGCGTAACGCGGGCAAGGCGGCCGACTACGCCAGGCGGCACAACGTCCCCAAGTGGTACGCCGACTCAGATGAACTGCTGAACGACCCGGACGTGAACGCGATCTACGTCGCGACACCACCCTCGACGCACGCCGCGTATGCAATCAAGGCCGCTGCGGTCGGCAAGCCGGTCTATGTGGAAAAGCCGATGGGCCGCGACCATGCCGAGTGTATGAGCATGATCGACGCCTGCCAGGCCGCCGAGGTGCCACTGTTCGTCGCGTATTATCGCCGATGCCTGCCACGGTTCGTCGAGGTGAAGCGGCTGATCGATCGCGGCGCGATCGGAACGGTTCGCACGGTCTCGGTCACCCTGTGGCGACGCCCGGTGACTGGATCGCCAGGCTGGCGCATCGACCCGGCGACGGCAGGGGGTGGCTTGTTTGTCGACCTGGCCTCCCACACGCTTGACCTGCTCGACCACCTGCTCGGCCCGATTGCACGGGCACAAGGCACCGCGACCAATCTCGCAGGTCTCTACGCGGCGGAAGATGCCGTGGTCGGTCATTTCCGATTTGCCAGCGGAGCTCTGGGTGTAGGTTCCTGGTGTTTTGCGTCGGGAACGTCGCGCGACCTCGTCGAAATCGTCGGTAGCAACGGAACAATTCGCTTCGCAACGTTTGACGAGGCGCCCGTCATCCTGGAAACCGAAGCCGGCTCGGACTCATTTACGATCCCGCATCCCCAGCACGTGCAGCAGCCGTTGATTCAGACCGTGGTTGACGAGTTGCTGGGGCAACACGGCGCTTGTCCAAGCACCGGTGAGTCGGCGGCGCGGACGAATTTTGTTATGGACAGTTTGTTGGCCGATTGGCGGGCAGCGCATCCACCTGCGTGAGCGTATAGGCGATAACTATGGCCTGGCTGCGGTCCACGTCGGTTGCAATGCCATGTCCGATCGGCCGTCGAATGGACGCAGTGCATATCGTTGTACAAACTCGCGCAGGCTTTCGGGCCGGGCGTCCTTCTGCAGGACGCTGCGATTGACATCGAAGGGGAACGTCGAGAAGTACCAATCGCCATCCGATCCATAACCGATGAACAAGTCGTCGATGAGCGGGTTCTGCTTGATCGAGATGCTTTGGCAGAGAATCCACTCATCGTTTTTCATCATCAACCGGTCACCGGTGGCCCATGCGCCGTCCGCTGGCATGGTCGAAGGCACCGCGCTAATTTGTGCTTCAATCGTGGTGATCGCGGTGTCCTTCCACTCTTTGCGTTCACGCGTGGTCCATTTACTTCCACTGGACAGCATGAACGTCATCCCGGTAGCAATGATGGCCAAGAGCACGATCGACAGGACAATCATTCGGCGTATAGTCATAAAAAGGCGGCTCGCTCAGAGTTTCCCAATTGTTCGCAGTTGGATCGGTTGGCCACACGCCTTGGCGCTCATCTTAAACGTCACGCGGTGGTCGGTGGGGAGTATAACAGTAAGCGTCTTGAATAAAGTTGGTTACTCGCTGGCGCAGCGTGCCCAATGTTCCAGCCTGCTATAAGCCTGCATGAGTGCATCGTCACTTTTTTGTGCCACCCGTGTTGATTCCACCACCGCTGGACGAGTTGCTGTTGCCTGCCGACGGGGCCTGCGATCCGGGGCCGGACGAATTCGAGCCCGGGCCGGCGGCGTTGGACCCGGGACCTGCTGAATTGGAGCCAGGGCCTGACGAATTAGAGCCCGGGCCCGATGCGTTCTGACCCGGTCCTGCGTTCACGCCTGGCGCTGCGGGTGGGGGGGAACCTTCCGAACGCACCGGCTGTTGCCCGGTGGGTTGCTCCGCTTGACCGTTATCCTGCGGGCCATTCTGCTGTGGGTTATCCTGACCCTCTCGGCGACCGTCGACTTGGATGGGGTATCGAGGCAGCACCATGATCGTCCCGTCGCTATTTCGGGGGACGCCATCATTGTTCACCGACCCGTCACCCGTCTCGCGGCCAATCCCATTCTCATTGATGGGTGCATCTCCACCCGGTCGGACAGCGGTTGTGGTCGGTTGGGTCGTCGCGCCAACTGTTGCGGTGGAACCACCAACTGGTGTCGATCGTTCGTTGCGGATGGGCGCAGTCACGCTCGATAAAGCTGCTTCGCGCGTTCTCTCGACTTCCGATTTGGCCGCGGCACCGGCTTCAGCGGGGGTGACTGGCTGAGACGTCGCACCCGGCTCGGCGCCATAGGACCAGGATGTCGCAGCTAACAAGAGCGCAAGCAGTTGGTTTCGCATTCCATGTATAGTGCAGCTTGCGTGCCAGAATAAGGTCGGCTGACCTATCTGCTCGAACGAAAGTCGTTGAGCGAACCAAATGCCCATCGTGTATCGGAAGGCTGCTCGACAAACTCACAGGCCCGCGGAAGTGCAGGATTGACAGCGGCGGCAACAAGAATGACCTGGCCTGTCGATTTGGCATCTTTTGTTCAATGCGGCCTCGACCGGCGATTTTTATAAATCGATTGCGCTCAGCAAGTTAGATCATTTGTTAACTGCTCAGAATCTGGCACGTAACTTGTTTCATGACTCGACCTGCTCTGCCCCGAAGTCATGGGGAGCGGCGCAGAAGGAGAACTGAATTATGGGAAAGATTATCGGTATCGACTTAGGCACGACCAACAGTTGCGTAGCCATCATGGAAGGCGATCAACCCAAGGTGCTGATCAACGCGCAGGGTAGCCGCATTACACCCTCGGTCGTGGCGTTTACGGAAAAGGGTGATCGGCTCATCGGGCAGACCGCCAAGCATCAGCAGGTCACGAACCCGAAGAACACGATCTTCAGCATCAAGCGCTTCATGGGCCGCCGGCATAGTGAGGTGGCGCAGGAAGAGAAGATGGTCCCTTACGAGATCGTCGGTGACGCCGAGGAGCTCGTGAAGGTGAAGGTTCGTGGCAAGGACTACACGCCCGAACAGATCAGCAGCTACATCCTGGCCGACCTGAAAAAGACGGCCGAGGACTATCTCGGTGAAAAGGTGACTGAAGCCGTCATCACCGTGCCCGCGTACTTCAACGATGCGCAGCGGAAGGCGACAAAGGACGCCGGTGAGATCGCCGGTCTCAACGTTCTGCGCGTGTTGCCGGAACCAACCGCAGCGGCGCTGGCGTACGGGCTGGACCGCAAGAAGAACGAAAAGATCCTCGTCTTCGACTTGGGTGGTGGCACGTTCGACGTGTCGATCCTGGATGTCGGTGACGGTGTGTTCGAGGTGCTCTCGATCAACGGTGACACCCATCTGGGTGGTGACGATTTCGACGAAGTGCTCATCAATTACATCGCAGAAGAGTTCCGCAAGAAGGAAGGCATCGACCTCCGCAAGGACGCGATGGCGCTACAGCGTCTGAAGGAGTCGAGCGAGAAGGCCAAGATCGAACTGTCGGGCTCACAGGAGACGACCGTCAACCTGCCGTTCATCACGGCTGACGCGTCGGGTCCCAAGCACCTGCAGCTCACGATCACACGAGCGAAGTTCGAACAGCTCATCGCGCCGCTGGTCGACAAGTGCAAGAAGCCCGTGCTCGACGCGTTGAAAGACGCCGGCCTGGCTGCCAGCGCGATCGATGAGGTGGTGCTGGTTGGTGGTTCGACCCGCGTGCCGAATGTGCAGAAGATGGTCAAGGACCTCTTCGCCGGCAAGGAACCCAACCGCACGGTCAACCCCGACGAGGTGGTCGCCGTCGGCGCTGCGATTCAGGGTGGCATTGCCAAGGGTGACGTTAAGGACATTCTGGTTCTGGACGCGACCCCGTTGAGCCTCGGTGTGGAGACGTTGGGTGGCGTGATGACGGTGCTCATCGCGCGCAACACGACGATCCCGACGAGCAAGAAGGAAACCTTCAGCACCGCCGCCGACAACCAGACGGCCGTCACGATCAACGTGCTGCAAGGCGAGCGTGAGTTCGCGCGTGACAATCGGTTGCTTGGGACTTTCAACCTTGCGGACATCCCCCCGGCCCCCCGCGGTTTGCCGCAGATCGAGGTGTCGTTCAACATCGACGTCAACGGCATCCTCGCCGTGTCCGCCAAGGATCTTGGCACGGGCAAGGAGAGCAAGATCACCGTCGAGAAGAGTGGTGGTCTGAGCAAGGAAGAGATCGAGAAGATGAAGCGCGACGCCGAGGTGCACGCCGGTGAAGACAAGAAGCGGCGTGAGGTCATCGACCTGAAGAATCAGGGTGAATCGCTGGCCTATCAGACCGAAAAGGCATTGAAAGACTACGGCGAAAAGGTCGAAGCCGGCACGCGCGGTGAGATCGAGTCGGCAGTCAGCCAACTGCGAGAAAACCTCAAAGGCGACGACGGCGACGCGATCAAGAAGTCGATGGAGAACGTGCAGAAGGTCAGCCAGAAGCTGGGCGAAGAAATGTACAAAGCCCAGGCCGCCGGCGCTGGCGCGCCAGGTGGAGCCACCCCCGGTAGTGAAGGCGGGGCCGCCCCCGAAGCGCAAAGCGACCGAGACGGAGCGAAGAAGGACGACGACGTCATCGACGCCGAGTTCGAAGTAAAGGACAACAAGTAACGCCAATCTGCTACGAGCGCAACAATCGTTGCGATTGCAGCAAATAGACTGACTGTCGTTCGGACGTAAAAGAAAGAGCCCCGCGGTGCGTTCCACCGCGGGGCTCTTGTGCGTCATGACCGAAGATCAGTCGGTCTGACCTGCAGAACGGCTGAAGGGCCTGTCGGGTGGATGGTCCGCACCATCCCAATCGACTTCGCTCGCAACGCTGACCCCTACGTCACACGGTGTATTCTGGATTATTGTTGCATTGCACCGCGTTCTCGTACAAAGTTGCGAACCCGGGTGGGGTTATGCAAGCACGCGGGCAAACTTAATCAGCGGGTGCCTCGGCCGATCAAATTATTCAAAGATTTCCGGGTGGTGCTCAAGTCGTAGCTCAGGCGGTTGTCGGAAAGCACGAAGTGGAGGTTGCAGATGAGTAAGCGAACGCAACTGAATGCTGCCGATGTACATCGGATTATGCGGCACCTTCTCGATGTCGCTGCAATGCGTTCCACACCGACGGCCCAGCGGCAGGAGTTGATCGACGGGTTAAGCAAGTTGATCGGTGTCGACCAATCCTTCCTCTACACCGCCGTCGGGTGGACGAAGGTCGGCACGCCACGCTTCACGAGCCAAGTACCGATCAGTGATGCCGATGTTGTCCTGCTGAAATACCTGAGTGAGTTTGGCGTCGCCCGCCAGTTAACCGACGACCCGTTCGGCTCGCGGTCGATGGACGAGCCGAGGCCTCCGCACGCGTACACGCTCAGGGAAGTGCTGCCGGACCGTACGACCAAGGCGAAGTTTGCGCCGTTTATTGAGGTGTACGGCGCCGCGCGGGCCCACGACGGTTCGGTGAGCGTCGCGCGACTGGGCCGCAATGCCGAAGAGGTGGTGGGCCTCGCGATGCACCAGATGGGCCGGAGCCGGCCGTTGACGGCCCACCAGGTCGCGATGATCCAGTTCGCGACGAACGAATTGAAGCGTATGTGCGACGCCGGCTATCTTCCCTTGCCACCCGAGGCGCCGGTTGCCGCGCTGTCACCGCGTTTGGTGCAGGTGCTCGATCGCATACTCGCAGGGCAGACACCGAAGCAGATAGCGCACACTTTGGGGCTAAGCGTCTGGACGGTCCGCGAGTACATCGACCGGCTCTATAAGCATTTCCAGGTGAACGGCCGCGAGGAACTGACGGCAAAATTTATCAATACCCGTGTGGCGATGGTGGAAGACTGAACCCGTCACGTGGGTTGACGCTGCGCGCAGGTGGCAGGCCAACGGCCTCGTATGTCACCTGACCAGGCGGCGGTTATGATCCGGGTGTGTTATCTCAACTGTCTCAACGGGTCTTGCCGCTGCTGCAACTGACGCGGATGGCGTTGGTCTTCACCGCGATTGCGGACGCGGCGTGTACGTTTTTCCTGCTGCACCGTGGACACTCAGTGCCATGGCAGCACTTGCCGTGGCTGGTAGGGGCGTCGGTCGGGTTGTATGGGTTCGGGATGAGCCTCAACGACATCATCGACCGCCGGCGCGACAGCATGATCGCGCCGCACCGACCGTTGCCCAGCGCGCGCGTCGGTGTGACGGCGGCACACCTTGTTTGCGGTGGACTGTTCACACTCGCGATGGTGTGTGCCACTATGTACGCCATCGCCACCGGTATCTGGCTCAGCCTGGGCCTGGCGATCTGGACGGCGGCGCTGATCTACTTCTACGACGTCGCGGGCAAGTATCTTGTCGCGCCAGGGTTGGTGAGTTTAGGACTCATCCGGTTTTTCCACTGCCTGATCCCGTCGCCGTACATGCCCGTTGTGTGGCATCCCCTTTTGTTGCTGAACCACGTCGCGATTCTGTCGGCCATCGCTTATCACCTTGAAGAAAAGAGGCCAGCGTTAACACGGGCGCACTGGTGGACCGTCATAGGTGGAGTTGCGATTGTCGATGTCCTGGTGATCGGCTTCATCGGTGCCCGCCGGGCCTCTCGCAATGGTGGAGACTGGCTCACGGGGCTGGCGATCGAACCGTCGTTACTGCAACCGTTGATCGCTGCGGTGGGGTTTGTGGGGTTGGCTTACTGGGTTTACCGCAAGAGCCAGACGGGTCGGGCGGCGGGACAAACGATGATGTTGTACGGTTTATTATGGCTAATCGTCTACGACGCCGCGTTTGTGGCCGCTTATTCCCACTGGCAGTACGCATTGGGGGTTCTATTACTGCTGCCGGTCGCATATTTTGCAGTCCAACTGATGCGCTGGTGGTCCACGATCGTCGCTATCTCGCAGCGACCGGCGTACAAGCGGGCGGAGAACTAGCGATAAAGAGCAAAAAGAAGGATGAAGGATGAAAATACCTCTGCTTTCAGCCCTCGCCCTTCCTTTTCATCATTAACCAATCCTGGAGTGAGCATGTCGTCTCATCGATCATTCGTTCCGATCGAATCGCTCGAATCGCGTTTGCTGATGCACGATGGCCCGCACGCCGAGACGTCGTGGTTGATCAATGCTGGTGGGGCGGCGTACGCGTCGACGCTTGGACAGAAATTCCTCGCCGACCAACTCGTTGTCGGGGGCACGGGGAAGACCGGCTTATTTGCGATTGATAAAACCGTCAACGACAAGCTGTATAGCGACCGGCGGTTCGGCTCGAACTTCTCGTACGAGTTGCCCGTCGTCAACGGCACTTATTCTCTGAAACTGTACTTTGCCGAGACGTATTTCACGACCGCGGGCAAGCGTAAGTTCGACGTGTTCGCTGAGGGCAAGCAGCTCCTGAACGACTTCGATATCGTTGGGTCGTCCGGGGCCTTCAGTGCGGTGACGAAAACGTTTGCAATGAACGTGATCGACGGACATCTGA
>JBBRHE010000140.1:0-10277 GCA_038223165.1 Tepidisphaerales bacterium | reverse complement strand
GGCAAGGTCCGCAACATCGCCAACTACGGCGCGTTCGTCGAAATCGAGGAAGGCATCGACGGTTTGCTGCACGTGTCCGATCTGTCGTGGACCAAGAAAGTTGGTCACCCCAGCGAAGTCCTCAAGAAAGGCGAATCGGTCCAAGCTGTCGTTTTGTCGGTCGACCAGGAGAAACAGCGGATCGCGCTGGGCCTCAAGCAGATGCAAGAAGACCCGTGGACGACCGTCATCCCCGCCAACTACCGCGCGGGCATGGTCGTCAAGGGCCACGTCACGAAGATCGCCAACTTCGGCGTCTTCGTGGAACTGGAACCGGGCCTCGAAGGCCTGCTTCACATCTCGGAAATCTCAGACCAGAAGGTCGACAAGCCCGAGGACAACATCAAGGTCAACCAGGAAGTGGACGTCAAGATCCTGCGCGTCGACACCGACGAGCGCAAGATCGGCCTCTCTCTCAAGCGCGCCCAGTGGGCCCAGGAAGAGGAGAAGCGCGAGGAAGTTCGCTCGCAACGCGCCGACCGCAAGGGTCTGCGTGGTGGTCTGGAAGACGTCGACGGCAGCACTGGTCTGGGCAGTTTGAAGCTCTAGTCAATTTACCCCAGCGTCGAGTAAGACCCGCAACGGCTTTGCTCGACAACTGGAACTGAACCCACCGGCCTGGTCGCTTCACGCGGCCAGGCCGGTTTTCATTGGGACAGCCTTCCCGTCCTACAGCGCGTCGCAGCCACCAAGCTCGAGGAGCCCACGCGTAAAGCTGCCATGACACTGGCGCGCTACACTATTGACGTGTTAAAAACAGGTGCGACCACAGATGACACCGAGGACACCGAGGTCACAAAGAGAAAAATTTCTCTGTGCTCTCTGTGCGCTCTGTGTCCTCTGGGGTCGCATCTCTCTTCCCTTCAACCGAGCAGCGCGCGACCGCTACGCACGGTCGACCGGTTCGTCGCGCATCACAAAATCTGCGGAATTTCGCCGACAAAACATAGAGTTAGGGATATAGTAGGGTTACTGGATGGCTTGCATTTCGTGATGCAGACCCGAACGATGATGTACGCTCTTTGACAACTGAATAGAGCACCAGGAACGGTCTGACGGATCGTTAGAGAGCGCCCCAGCGCACCCATATGTCATCCCCAGGTGAGCGTTAGCGACCCGAGGGATCGAGATTAAGCCACATGCAGGTCCGATCCCTCACGTCGCTACCGCTCGGTTCGGGATGACAGCGTTTGCTCGACGGGTCCAATCCGTAAGACAGTGCCTAACCACACGCTGAGGCTCTTACTTTGGCGTATCGTGTGATCCCTGCTTGAATTAATTCAAACACGATCCGTGCGATCTACACTATTCCTTCCAGTAAACCGCAAGCGAGGGACGGAAGGTTTCGACCTATCGACCGCCGTCGATTCGTGTCGATTTGCGTCGTTTGTATGTCGGTTGTATGTCGGTTTTCGTACTGTTTTTTGAGGCGTTTTCGATGGGCAACCCGACGACCCTCAACCGTAAATTGTGCAACGGCCATGCTTTCGGAGGCGATCAACGGATTTGCCCGAGAGAACGACACTCGCCAATTTTTTTTTCTTCACCGGGGCATCCGTCCTAACCTCAAATCGATCAGGGGTTTCGTAAGGTGATTGATTCGCTGGGTCGCTTGGGTCATCCTGATCGGCAGCATGCTTCAGCGCGTCGACCGTATCCTGCTTCGGGTTCCTGGTGTCGAGTCCGCCGTGCGCTATTACCGTGACGTGCTGGGGATGAAGCTGGCCAAACAGGAAAAGACGCTGGCGAGCTTCGTGCTGGGGGATGGGGAGCTCGTCCTGCACGCCGACCCGGATCTGCCCGGCGAGGGAATCTACTTCCTCGTCGACGATGTCCGCGCGATGTACAAGGATCGCGCCACGCTGAAGCTGTCGTTCAGCAGCCCACCGGTTCAAGTGTCGCGCGGGTATCGCGCCACGGCGAAGGACCCGTTCGGCACCGTGCTGCTGTTGCTCGATCGGACTGCGGCCAGTCCAGTCACCCCGCAGAGCGCGATCGAGGATGCCAAGCCCGCGGGGTCGTCCCTGTTCGGGGGTGTTGAGACGCGCACCGCAGTGAAGCGCGAGGTGCTCGCGAAGGTGTACGAGCAGATCGGTCGAACCGCCGACGACCTGCCCTATACACCACAGTTCGAGAAGCTGTTCCAGTCGTACATCAGCGGCTTCCCCGACCCCAAGCCCACACGGGCCGAGACCTGGCGGCACCTGTTGAACCTGCGCAAAGCCGGGAAGCTGCCCAAGCTGGGTGAGTCCAAGTCGATCCCACCACCGATCTCACCGACCGACCAGCAGCAGTTGCGCGACATGCTGGGTGCCGACGTCGGCAAGCGCGACCGGCTGCCGTACACACCACGCTTTGACGGGATCGTCGATGCGTTCAACGGCACACAACAGCGACCGTTGTCGCCACACATCGTTTGGCGGCTTGTCGCGCGGTTGGCAAAATAGTGCGCCTGTCGCGGGCGCAGAAATCCCTTGACGCCGCGCGGTAAGGTTCTAACATCGTCCTAACTCGCACGAAGAGGGGTCTGCATGACGACAACAGACGCTAAGACCGAATCACAGGAAGTCCTGTCCGCGGTCTTCGGGTTCGACAGCTTTCGCGAAGGGCAAGCCGCAGTGGTCGACCGATTGCTGCAGGGGCGGTCGGTGCTGGCGATCTTCCCGACGGGGGCGGGCAAGAGCCTGTGCTATCAGTTGCCGGCGCTCCTGCTCGATGGGGTGACGCTGGTGGTGTCTCCATTGATCGCACTGATGAAGGACCAGATCGACTTCCTGAAATCCAAGGGCGTCGCTGCGGCGCGGTTGGACTCGTCGGTCGACGCTGCCGAGGCGCGCGAGACCTTCAAGCAGTTGCGCGATGGCACGTTGAAGCTGCTCTACGTTGCGCCCGAACGGCTGGCGAACGAGCGGTTCCTGTCGACGTTGTCGCGCTTGAAGGTCGCGATGCTCGCGGTGGACGAGGCGCACTGCATTAGTGAATGGGGTCACAATTTCCGACCGGATTACCTGAAGCTTGCACCGTTGGCGAAACGGCTGGGGGTCGGGCGCGTGCTGGGCCTGACCGCGACCGCGACACCACCCGTCGCCGAGCAGATCGCGGTGGCGTTTGCGATCGAAGCAGACGACGTCGTGCGCACGGGGTTCTATCGGCCAAACCTCTCGATGGTCGTCACACCGATCGTTGGGGATGACCGTAAACCCCTGTTGCTCGAGCGCCTGCGTAAGCGTCCGACCGGTCCGACGATCGTCTACGTGACACTGCAGAAGACCGCTGAGGAAGTCGCTGCCTACCTGACCGACAACGGCATCGACGCGGTCGCGTACCACGCGGGCATCGAGGCCGAGACGAGGCACGGGATTCAGGACACCTTCATGGCGTCGGACCGGCAGGTGGTCGTCGCGACGATCGCGTTTGGGATGGGGATCGACAAGCGCGACATCCGCGCGGTCTATCACTACAACCTGCCCAAGAGTCTGGAAAACTACGCTCAGGAGATCGGCCGGGCAGGGCGCGACGGAAAGGAGAGCCTTTGCGAGATGCTCGCGTCAGCCGACGACCGCATCACGCTCGAGAACTTCACGTTCGGAGACACGCCTACCACCGAGGCAATCGCCGGCATCCTCAAGGAGGTGCTGACCGCGGGGGATACGTTTGACGTGTCGAGCTATGAACTGTCGGGCAAGCACGACACCCGGCAACTGGTCGTCGAGACACTGCTGACCTACCTGCAACTCGATGGTTACCTGGAGTCGACCGGCCCGTTCTACACCGAGTACAAGTTCCAGGCCAACCGCACGTTGGAGGACATCTTCGCGGGGTTCGATGATACCCGCGCCGCGTTTTTGCGGCAGATCTTCGCGCAAGCCAGGAAGATGAAGCTCTGGTCGCAGCTGGACGTTCACCAGATCGCGATCGACCTCAGCCAACCGCGCGAGCGGATCGTGTCGGCCGTTAACTACCTCGAAGAGCGGGGCGATCTGGTCATCCAAGTGGGTGGTGTGCGGCAAGGGTTCCGGCGGTTGAACGCAGTCACCGATGGTCGACCGTTGACGAAGCTGATGGTCGACCGCTTCACGACGCGGGAGCAACGCGACATCCTGCGCATGGATGAGGTGACCAATTTCGCATCGCACCAAGGCTGCAAGACTCGACGGTTGCTGACCTACTTCGGTGAACCGACGACCAAAGACTGCGGCCACTGCGGTTGGTGCCGCGGAGATCGGCCCGGCCCACTGCCCGCAGCGCGACCGGTCGTTCCAACGGCAGCGGATCGGCAACTGGTCGCGAGCATTCGAGCCGAGCGCCACGCGGCGCTGACGTCGGCTCGCCAGGTCGCGCGATTCCTCTGCGGCATCACGTCCCCCGCAGTCTCGCGCGCGAAGCTTATGAAGGACAGACGCTTCGGTGAATGGGCTGGAGTGCCGTTCCGGGACGTGATCGCGCTCGTTCAAGCCGAATGGAAGGGATAGGCATCTCCGGTCCGTCTCTCATTTCTCCATGGGAAAGGGTGGGGTGAGGGGTGGGAGCAACCCCACCTCAACGCGAATCGACAGACGCGATTTGCACGCCTCATTATGCTAGGCTTGCCGGACATTCGCCGGGGTGCAACGGGTTGTTGCGCCGGGCATCGAGTTTCGCAACGCTTACGCGATTTGGATTTATGACCACCGCCACCACAACGTCGCAGAAGTTGAACAAGTTCTCGTCGCGCATCACCGAGCCGGCGAGCCAGGGGGCGTCGCAGGCGATGCTGATCGCCACGGGTTTGACTTGGCAGGACCTGGCCAAACCGCAGATAGGCATCGGGGCAGTCTGGTTTGACGGAAACCCTTGCAACATGCACCTGGCCGACCTCGGCAACCACGTGAAGCGCGGCACCGAGGCCGCAGGGTGCGTCGCGATGCGGTTCAACACGGTCGGCGTCAGCGATGGCATCTCGATGGGCACCGACGGCATGAGCTTCTCACTGCAAAGCCGTGACCTGATCGCCGACTCGATCGAGACGATCATGGCGGCACAGTGGTATGACGCCCTTGTCGCGCTGCCCGGGTGCGACAAAAACATGCCGGGAACGGTGATCGCGATGGGGCGGTTGAACCGGCCATCCATCATGGTTTACGGCGGGTCGATCCGCGCGGGCTGCGCCAAGATCGGTGGCAAGGACGAAAAGCTCGACGTCGTCAGCGCGTTCCAGTCCTATGGCCAGAGTCTGGCGGGCAAGATCACCGAACACGAGCGCCAGGAGATCGTCAACAAGTCCTGCCCCGGCCAAGGCGCCTGTGGCGGGATGTACACGGCCAACACAATGGCGTCGTTCATCGAGTGCATGGGGTTGTCCCTTCCCTACTCGTCATGCACGACCGCGGATTCGTCCGAGAAGAACGACGAAGCGTTTAACGCCGGCGCCGCGATCAAGCGGTTGCTCGAGCTGGATCTTAAGCCGCGCGACATCGTCAACAAGCAATCGTTCATCAACGCCATGCGGCTGACGATCGTGATGGGTGGCTCGACCAACGCCGTCCTGCACAGCATCGCGATGGCGCGCTCGTTTGACATCGACCTTACGCTCGACGATTGGACGAAGGTCAGCAACACCACACCGCTGCTGAGTGACTTCCGCCCGAGTGGCAAGTACGTGATGGAAGACCTGCACCCGATCGGTGGTGTGCCGGCCGTCATCAAACTGCTGATCGAAAAGGGCATGATCGACGGCTCGCAAATGACCGTGACCGGTAAGACGCTCGCAGAGAACGTGAAGGATCTGCCAGGCCTGCAGGAAGGGCAGAAAATCGTCCACTCGTTCGCAGACCCGATCAAGAAGGATGGCCACATCCGCATCCTGCGCGGCAACCTGGCGCCTGAAGGATCGGTCGCCAAAATCACCGGCAAGGAAGGCACGCACTTCGAGGGCATCGCCAAGGTCTACGATAGTGAAGAGGACATGCTGCACGGCCTGGAGGCCAAGCAGATCGCCAAAGGCGACGTCATCATCATCCGCTACGAGGGACCTAAGGGAGGCCCCGGCATGCCGGAAATGCTGACGCCGACCAGCGCACTGGCCGGCTACGGCTTGCTGAACGACGTTGCGCTCATCACCGACGGCCGGTTCAGTGGTGGAAGCCACGGGTTCATCATCGGCCACGTCGTCCCCGAGGCGATCGAAGGTGGCAACATCGCGCTGGCCCGCACGGGGGACCGCGTGCGCATCGACGCGGAGAAGAACACGATCGACATGCTCGTGTCCGACGACGAACTGGCACACCGCAGGCAAAGCTGGACAAAGCCCCCGTACAAAGCGACGCGCGGGACGCTCTATAAGTACATCAAGAATGTGAAGAGCGCCAGTGAAGGCTGCGTGACGGACGAGTGACGGTCACTTCCTTTGCTTAGTGCCGGCCCCTGGCAGGGTGCCTGCTTATGGCTTGCGATCGGCTGTCTACAATACCAAGGAGCTTGCAATGGACAAGACACTCAAGCGTGGTGACAAAGTGGAATGGAGCAGCAGTGGTGGGAAATCGGTTGGCAAAGTCGTAAAAAAAGTGACCGCAACCACTCGCGTGAAGGGTCATGTTGCCAAAGCTTCACCTTCGAATCCCGAATACGTCGTCCGTAGCGACAAATCGGGAAAAACGGCGGTGCACAAGCCAAGCGGATTGAAGAAGCGAACGAAGTAGACCGCGGGACGAGAAAACGCCAGTCGCTGCTCTATAGTCCCAAGCCTATCGAGTTGCCTGCGTTGTGGGCGCGGTGGCGGGTTGAAGCTTCTGCAAGTCCGACAGTTTTTCCTGCGTCAGCGTCCGCAGTTGGTCGCGGATCTGCGGGTTCACTTGGGATTGCGGCACCATCACTTGCACGCCCGGTGCCACCTCGATCAGCGCGAACATCGGGTCACGGCCAGTCGTTGTCGGCGTGCCCGTGCTGGCAGCCCAGAAGTACACCCCACGGGCGTTCACGACGTAGCCAAGGCCTGTGAAACCACTGATGTGTTCCAGGGCTTGCTCGATGCTCGCGTTGTCCAGCAGCAGTTTGATCGTGCGGAACTCGGGCGCAATGCGCTGGAACGCGCCGGGTTCGACCGTGAAGTCAATGCCGGCCAACTGTGATAGCTCGGTGATGACCTGCCCAATCGGCACGCCGTTGTAGTTGCGCGTCAGGTGCTTGCTCAACTGCTGGCGGATCTGGTCTTCCTTCAGGACGATCGCGATCGTCTTGCCGGACGGGTACCAAGTCGCCTCCGTCTGCGCGTCGACGAGTTCCAATGCATCCAGCAACGTTGCACCCCTGCGGATCGTGACCGTGCGGTCATTGATCTCGATGCCGACGCGGTTTTCGATGGCGAACGGTTTTCCAGTATTGGCCAGTTGCTTATCGATCGCCGCGAAGAGCGTCTTGGCCTTACCAGATTCCTCGACGGCTTCCAGTGGTGTGCTGCCGAGCAGATCGAGGGCCTGCAGTTCCTCCTGTTTTGCGCGACGACCCAGTCGGCGTAGTGCGGGCAGTGGGCGAAGCTCGACGGTCTTTTCGGTCAGCGTCACGGTCAGTCCGAGCTTGCCCGCGATCGCGTCGAGCGCGGCGCGCAGGGTCGTGTTCTCGATGTTCGCGCTGACGTTGGTCTGCTCGCCCCACGGCAATAGTTCCCACACGATGCGCTCGGCCTCCACGCGCACGCCGGTCTGGTCGGCGATCGCGTTCATCGCCTGGCCCAGCGTGGTGTTCAGTTCGAGCTTGACGTTCTGATCGAGTGCCTCGTTGATCAGCGCACTCGTCGGTCCGGTCTGTGCAAAGGCGCTCGTTGCGGCGATCAAAAGGATGGCAAGAGCCTTCATTGGTCTCATGGGGTCACCGGTGTCAGAGTGCGGAGTCAGATGGGTCTGACGCCGCGATGGATCTACCGCGGGGCGAGAGGATTGTCGGATCCACCGCCATCACCGGAGATACTCACGTTAGACGGTCGCGATGTCGCGGCGTTGGCGTTACCGACTGTGCCCGGTCGCTCGGCCAACGCACGCGAGGGGCCAACGGTAACAGTGGAGACGCCACCGCTCGTCGCGGCGATGGGCGTTCCACCATCGACGGCTCGAACCGTGACGACCGCTATATTGGTCGGTGACGGCGAGCTTAAACCACCGACACCGCTAGTCGTCTCACCGTCTCGGGTCAGCAAGGGCACCGCGACGCCCGCGGCGATCAGCACCGACGCCGCGAGTGCCAGCTTCGGCCAACTGAAAATGGCCCGTCGATCCGGGTTCTCCATCGCATCGGCCGATGCGCCAGCGGTCTTCGCCGCGATCATTGGTGACTGAGGGATGTTGGCACTGATGCGCTGCGCCAGCTTATCGTAGTCGATCGCCGGCAACGGGTTGGCCGTTCGCAACAACTCGGTCAGCCGATGCTCCGTCGCCAACATCTCGTTCGCCTCAGCGCCACGCTCCAGCTCACGCTCGACCTGTTCGCGCTCTGCACCCGAGAGCGGTTCACCGATGGCGTAGCGGGAAATGAGCGTCTCTAAATTGGACATCAAACAGATGTTAGTTGTTAGATGTTAGTTGTTAGTTGGAGAAAGGAGCATTCGGTGCAATGCCTTTCCCAATTAACGATTAACCATTAACAAGTAACCCTCCTTAAAGGTGTTCCTTGAGCATTTCCTTGAGCTTCTTACGGCCCTGGAACACATGCCATTTTACGGCTTCCACACTGCAGTGCAGGGCTTCGGCCACGTCTTTCTGCGGCATCTGTTCGATCGTGAACATTAAGATCGCCAGGCGTTGTTTTTCGGGCAGCGCCGCCAGTGATTCTTGCAGCTTGGCGCCCATCTCACGGCTTTCCAGCACGTGCGACGGTTCGGCCAGCGCGGTGGACCATTCACCACTACCGGCGCTCTCACTGTTGCCGCCGTTGGTCAGGATGTCGTCCAGCGGCAACTGCGACTTGCTGCGGGTCTTTCGACCGCGCCGATAGTTGAGCGACAAATTCGACACGATCCGCATCAACCAGCCACCGAACGCCTCGGGCTTTTGCAATTGGGTCAGGCTGTTGAACGACTTCAGGAACGCGTCCTGCGTCACTTCCAGCGCGTCATGACTGTTGCCCAGCAACCGATACGAGACGGCGACGGCTTGGCGCTGATAGCGACCGATGAGGACGTCGAACGCGGACCGCTCGCCGCGCAATACGCGGGCTACGAGCAATCCATCCGACGGGCCTGCCTCCATGTTCGACGAGGTCGGATGAGTGATTTCAGGACCAATGCGACCGGCGATCTCGGGAACCGAGTTCTCTTCCGGCACGAAGTTGTTCGCTACCTGTTCCATAAGAGAGACACGCTACACCGCCGATCGGTTAGCAGGGGAAGCTCATTTTGTAACATGGATTGGCACGATGTACCGGAATCACTCGATTTCAGTCAACAGGTGCTTTGTGTAAGCCATTGCCGCCTCAGCGATTACGGATTCTCCGTCCGATAACTTTTCGGTCATCTTTTTGACCAATGCACTTCCGACTATAGCCCCGTCGGCAATACCGCTTAACTGCTTGATGTGGCTGGGTTTGCTGATGCCAAAGCCCACGCAGACAGGCGTTCTCGTCATTTTCCGCAGTTCGGCGAGGTTGGCAGTCATATCTTCGGGCAAAGCGTCACGTTCTCCTGTAATGCCGCTTACAGAAAGGTAGTAAACAAACCCGCTACAAAGGTCGGTAATTTCGCGCCGGCGATGGGGGGCGGTGGTGGGGGCCACGAGCAGGACCGTGTCCAGACCGACCGCCCACACCTTCTCGCATGTCTTGGCGGCTTCAGGGGGTGGCAGGTCGGGCAGAATCAACCCGTCAAACCCCGCGGCGGCGGCGTCAGCAAAGAAGCGCTCCGGGCCGTACTTATAGACGATGCTGTAGCTGACCATCGCCAGCAGCGGCACGGTCACCTTCGCCCGCGTCGCCGCGACCGTGCTAAGCACTTCACTCACCTTGAGCTTCTTCTTGAGGGCCTCGGTAAAGGCCGCCTGAATGGTCGGCCCGTCGGCAATCGGGTCAGAAAACGGGATGCCGATCTCGATCAGATTGGCCCCACCCGCCTGCAACGCCGGCAACAGCGCCGCAGTGGTCGACAGCGTTGGGTAACCAGCAGGAATGAACGGCATCAGCGCGATGCGGTTCTCCTTGCGAAGCGCTTCAAACGTGGCAGCGATACGGTGGGACTGAGTCTTCATGGTCGACGGGGATGATAAGGGCGCGACAAGACC
>JBBRHE010000139.1:0-10303 GCA_038223165.1 Tepidisphaerales bacterium | reverse complement strand
TGGGCATGCTGACGGAAGATCAGGCCAAGCGCCTCGAAGCCGCCGGCCTGTACGCCTACAACCACAACCTCGACACGTCGGCGGAGTATTACGAGACGATTATCACGACGCGCACCTACCAGGACCGCCTCGACACGATCGCCAACGTGCGCAAGACGAACGTCACGGTCTGCAGTGGTGGCATCATCGGGCTCGGTGAGACGATCGACGACCGCGTCAGCATGCTTCAGACACTGGCGAACCTCGACCCGCACCCCGAATCGGTACCGGTCAATATCCTCAGCCGGGTTGAGGGCACCCCACTGGCACAGAATGAGGAAGTGCCGTTCACGCAGTCGCTCCGCATGATCGCGACGGCGCGCATCGTCTTCCCGAAATCCACGATTCGCCTCAGCGCCGGCCGTGCGACGCTCAGCAGCAGCGAACAGGCCCTCTGTTTCATGGCCGGCGCCAACAGCATCTTCTCCAGCGAGACCAAGCGCATGCTGACGCTCGCCCCGACGAATGATTTTGACGAAGACAAGGCGTTACTGAACGGCCTAGGCCTGACGATGCGCCCACCGTTCAAGGATGCGCATTCGGTCGGCGCGGGAACGCAAGAGCTTGCTGGCGAGACGATATAGAGTGTTTTCTACTTCCCCATCGCATGTCATCCCGAAGGGAACGGAAGCGACCGGAGGGATCTCGACCGTCCGAGCCGTCTCTTGCGATCGAGATCCCTCGGGACGACATATTCTAGCGCAGATTGGGCGCGATGACCCGTTGCTACGCCTTGGCCAACGGCTTCTCCACCGATGTCGCCGCTGACAACGCATACTCCGCAATCGCTTGGTCGAAAGCCGTGAACGGAAGGTTGCGCCTCGTCAGCACGGCCTTCATCACCTCGATCGCCTTGTCCATGCGATACGGTTCAGTCGCCCGGTCGGTGACGAACGTGAAGCTCGGGACGTACTTGGGCGTGATGCGCGATGCCGCGATCATCGTGCAGTAGCCGAGGTAGGACCCGGTCATCAGACGCGTGTTGATCGCGGTCTTCGTGTGGTCACCGATGATGCTGCCGACGAAGCGCCGGCCGGTCATCGTCTCGACGCCGGCCAAGGGCACACTTACCTCGTCATAGGTGTTTTTCAGGTTGCTGGTGGTCGTTCCGGCGCCCAAGTTGACCCATTCTCCGATGTAGCTGTCACCGACGAACCCCTCGTGCGCCTTGTTGCTGCGGCCGATGAAGATGCTGTTGGAGATTTCTCCCCCCACCTTGCAACCGGGCCCGATGCTCGTGCCGCCACGAATTTGCGCCAGCGGTGAGATCGTCGCGCCCGCGCCGATCGAGACCGGTCCGATGACCACGGCGTTGGCACCGATCGAGGCGCCATCCCCGATCAACACCGGCCCTTTACTGGCATCCAGCACGCAGCCGGGGGCTAGCTTCACGTCTTTGCCCAGCAGGATGTTCGCCGGCTCGATCACGTGATACGGCCCCGGCGGCAGTGGCCCACTTTGCGGCATCGTGACGAAGTCGGCAACGATCGATTCTTCGTTCCAGTTCAGCAGATCCCACAGATGCTGCACCATCCGGCTCTGTGGCATCATGTGCGGCAATTCGAGCAATTTCATCCAGCGGTCGGACCGCGTCAGCGCGTCGGTCGGGCTCAGGCCTGGTGACACGACATACGCCGTCCGCACGAGGTCCCCTTCCTCAAGACAGACTCCGGGATCGGGTGGAACCTCGTAATTGGAAAAATGCAGTGTGCGCGAGCTGATGACCAACGCCGGTTGATCATCCAGCGGCTCGTTGATCGCAAACGGCACTTTCAGAAGAGGCCCGACGCGCAACCGGACATACTCTGCCATCTCCGGGCGGACCCAGAACGTCAGCCGGGACGGTTTGAGGTGGCGAATGTGCTTGTCGAGCAACGTGCTGGCCCCGCTGGCCAGCATGAACGCGGGCCGGCTAAAGGTCAGGGGGGCCAGACGAGTCCAATGTTGACCTTCGAACAGGACGACGTGCATCTGTTCATCATACCGCGGAAACCAGATAAGGATGAAAAAGAAGGATGAAGGCTGAAAAGTTGGCCCTTTCAGCCTTCATCCTTCTTTTTCAAATTTATCTGACCAGGCTCACTGATTTTTGAAAATCGTGCAGCCAATCTCGGGGGAGGTCGACGTGGGGACCGTCTTGCCAGTCAGCAATGCATCGACCGCGTTGCGGGCCATGTGAGACTTGACCATCGCGAGGTTGCGGTGGTCGTCGATCGAGCCGTGATAACGGACAAAGCCGGCCTCATCCAGTACCACGAGTGTCGGTGTGCGCGAGACCTTGAATTTGCGCGCCACAGCACCGTCGCGGTCATCGAGCATGGGGAACTTCAACCCGGAGACCGCCGCCTGCACGCGAACCTCACCGCCACCGACGGCTTTGTCCGCAGCCGTGCTGTGAATTCCGACAAACTGCACCCGGCTGTCACTCGCGTACCGCTGAACCAGGTCGGTCACACGGGCCGTATACTCGTTGCACACCGGGCAGCGGACCGAATAGAAGTACAGGACCGTAAATTTGCCCTTGAAGGACTTAGAAGAAAACGGGATTCCGTTGAAATCGTTAACGTGGAAGGAAGGGGCGGGAATAGGCGTAAAAGCCGTGCTCTCACGAGTCCCCGCAACAAGAACGCCCAGGCTGGTGACCAGCACGAGGCAAACGGACAGCAGACCGAGTTGTGCCGATCGACGTGGAGACATCCAGCGCTCTTTCCACCACCCCGAAAGCCCAAGTTGCGTAACCAGTTACCCAAACGATGGCAGGAACTGCCGCCGAAATATACCCCCGTTTTACAGGACGGCAACTGTCAACCGGCAAAATTCGCGCGTTATTTATTATTGGCCACGTCAACCGTAACTAATTGTTGATGCAAGATTTCCAAAAGTGGGGTTGCCACTTTGGCATGTCTAGCAGTCTCAAGTGGGTGCCCGACGATCGCCATGTGTTCCAGGGGTCGACCTTGGCGTCGGTCGACCTGCATGCTCGATACATACGCACCCATGGTCGCGGTTCGCTGGATCTGTTTTTCCGCCGTATCGGCCGCCAACGGCACCCCGATCGCCGCCGCGGTCGCCATGATTTCGTGCATCAGCCCGCGAACGAGGTTGGTCCCCGCCTCGCTGGCCAACAGCTTGTCGGTCTCCAGGTCCATGACGGTGCCTAAACCGTTGAACGGGACATTCCAGACAAGCTTTTCCCATCGACCATACCGAATGTCCGCCATCGCTTCCGAAGGCACCTTCGACTTGCGGAACAGATCCGCCAGCGCCTCGGCCCGCGCCGATGCACCGGGAACGTATTCCCCCAGCTTGATGAACCCATGATCGGTATGGTGAATGACCCCCGCTTCCGTGCGATTGGTGCAGATGAATGCCAGACCCCCCAGTACGCGCTGGCCACCAAACAGTGTGGCGAGTTCCTCGTCGTTCCCAAGCCCGTTTTGAAGAGTCAGGATCGCCGTCTTGTCGCCGAGCAGGGGTGGGATCAGCTTCGCGAACTGGTCGTTCGCTGTCGTTTTCAGTGTCACGATGACGAGGTCGACTTTCGGCATCTTCGCGACGTCGTCGTAGACGTAAATCTGCTCCGGTGACAGTTTGAAATCCCCATCGTGCGAATAAATGTTCAGCCCGTGCTCACGCACGTGCGCGTAGTCCGAGCGCATCAGGAAATGCACTGCACCGCTATGCTGGGCAAGGCGCGCGCCGTAGTACGATCCGAGTGCCCCTGAACCAACAATAGCGATGCTGTTGAACACGCGCGTACCCTACCGCAACATTCGCAACCGGGAAACTCAATAGGAACAGGCACTGCCTGACCGGGTGGGTTCGATCGTCGCCAGTCGCTCGAGCGCCTCGCCGAGAATCGTCTGGCTCGTCGCAAAGTTCAATCGGACGAAGCCCTTGTAGCCAGTGCCGAACACCGGGCCGGGGTTCAACGCAACTTTCGCCTCGTTCAACAGGATGTTGTAAATATCCTCACTGGCGCGGGGATGAGCGCGATAGTCGAGCCAGGCGAGATACGTCGACTGAGGTGGGACGTACCGCACACTCGGCAATCGCTCGCGCACGAACGTCGTCAGTTGCGACCGACGATCGCGCAACATTTGCAGGACCGTCGTCAACCACTGCCCGTCATCCTGCAACGCGGCGCGCCACATCGCGACGCTCATCGCGCCGGGGTGGCCCGCTGTGCCTGCGATCGCCTTTTTCACGCGTTTGATCAGGTCGGTGTTGTGGCTGACGATTACACCGATGCCCAGCCCAGCCGTGTTGTACGTCTTGCACGGACCCGTCAGCGTCAACGTCCGCTCGCGCAACGCCATCGATGCCACACTGGCAAACGGGATGAATTTCCCGTCGAGCGTAAGGTCCGCGTGCAGTTCATCGGTGACGACGTACAGGTTGTGTCGCTCGGCAAAGTCCGCCAGTTGCGACAGCTCGCTGCGCGTCCAGAGCCGGCCGGTCGGGTTGTGCGGATGACACAGCATCAACAAACGCGTCTTCGGCGACACTGCAGCTTCCATCGCTGTGAAATCGATCTGCCAGCCCTCAGGCGATTCGATCAGGCGCACCTGTTTCGCGACGCGCCCGTGATCCGTAATCGCCGACAGGAACGGTGGGTAGATCGGCACGTGCGTGATGACTTCATCCCCCACCTCTGCCAGTCCCAGCACCGCAGCGTATAGCCCCTGGACCACACCACTGACGAATTGCGCCCAACCGTTCTCGGGAAGCCCGACCAGCCCCTGCCCTTCCAGCTTCGCCCGCAGCAACGACGACACCACGGGGTCGTTGCCCAGCGGCAAGTATCCGATGCTCCGCGACAACTGCCCGGTCAACGCCTTCGTGATCGACGGCGCGATCGCGTAATCCATGTCGGCGACCCACAGGGGCAGCACGTCCGGTGGAAAGGTCGACCACTTGGCGCTGTCCGTGTGCCGCAACTGGGCTGCCGTCAATTCGATCGATTCGGGCACATTCATCGGTAGTCTTCTCTCCCCAAGCGTGTGTCTCCGCAGTGTTTGGGATTCTGGCGTGCCAGATTCCGGGTGGGCATTGAGTGGAAGTTCCCTGGGCTCGGCTTTGGTGGGCTACCAATACTTCCAGTCCTGCGTCACCAACACATATGCGCCGAGCAGAAAATTCGTCACGGCGTGTGCCAGGATGCATGCGCCCAGACTTCCCGTGGCGACAAGCAAGCCACCGATCATCAGCGCGTAGACGACGGACGTGGCCCACATCTGCATATGCACGGTCGCAAAGAGCACCGCGACCACGACGAACGCAGTGCGGTCCCACTCCCCAACGCGCGCGAGCTTGAAGTCGTTGGGCGCGATCAGTGACCGCCAAAGCAGGTCGCGCCAGAAAAGCTCTTCCATCAGTGGCACGACGAGCGTCGGTCCCATCCAGCGGACGGCGATGAACAAACCGAGCCAGACCGGTGATTCGATCTCTTTGAACGGATTGAACACCTCGCCCCCCGCGCGCGGGTAGCTCGGCCAGACCCGCAGCAGCAGTTCTTCCGTGCCGATCCACTGGACGACACCCACCACGCCCACGAGCACGCCGACCCAGAAATAATCCCACGTAATCCGCGTGAAGTGAGGCCACAACACCCACAACAACACCGCTGCCACGAGGGTCTTCACTGCGTACGCAATCGGAAAGTAATCCGGAAACTGCGACCCCAGCCATGTAATGACGAGAAACGCCCCCATGGGCAAAAAGTACGCAACGTCATCGCGCACGCTGGCAAACCGGGTCCGCAGGGACTTCGTTGAAGGGTTTATCGTTTCCACGTACCGCGAGCCTATCGACGATGGATGGAAAAATCGACAGGCGATCTGACAGAACGGAGTCAGCGCGATCGGATTTGTTTACTTCCCCGTCGGCGCCGTGGTCGTCGTCACCGGGCGTGATGCGGCCCGAATCTTGGCGTTGGTCGCGGCGCCATTCGTCGGAACCACCACCGGCGCGTCACCGATATGCACGCGCGGGTCAGCGAACAGGTCATACGCGCGGTCGACGACGAGATAGTCTACCGGCCGAATGTTCTGCCGCGCGTTGGCGTTTAACGGTTCATCGACGGCCAATTCCTCGGCGTGGGACACGGCCGCGATCGACAACGATCCACACACGACCGCGAGGGTCAAAAACGTCTTTCGCATCTTCTCTCTCCTAAGGTGGGCTCCGCGGGCATTGTACCTTTAAATCGTGCGTTGAATGAACGAAATTCCGCACGGGCTGACGTTGATTCCAACCCGCTACGCCCCCCACTACGCCCCCCGCCATGCCTGGCGGTGGTCGTCACGCACGATCGGCAGGTCCGCGGCGGCGGCGTTGGCTTCGACTTGCTTTACGTCCTTGCAGCCCGGGATCACACTGCTGACGGCTGGGTGCTGCAGGCACCACGCCAGTGCCCACGTCGCCATCGCCACGCCTTGTGGGACTTCGGTCTTGGCGATCTCTTCGACCTGTTTGAGCTTCTCGTCGAGCTGCGCGTCCTTCCACTTGGTGCGCACGTCACCAGCCGGGAACGTGGCGCCCGGCTTGTATTTGCCACTGAGAAACCCACTGGCCAGCGGCACGCGCGCCAGCACGCCGAGGTTCAGCTGTTCGCAAAGGGGGAACGACCGCTCTTCGGGCTTGCGGTCCAGCCGGTTGTAGATGATCTGAATGACATCGACGCTAGCCTGCGTCGAACCCCCCACCTGGTGGATGTTGTCGTTGCTGCCAACACTGTTGCCGATGAAGCGCACCTTGCCGTCCTTCACCAGCTTCGTCAGCACGTCGCGCACGCCCTGATCGTCAAACTCACTGTCGCGCACGCTGTGATATTGCAGGACGTCAACGTAATCCGTCCGCAGCGCTTTGAGCGACCCCTCAAGCTGCGTCACCACATCCGCAGGCGAGCGCTCGTCGGTGCGTTGGAACGGTTCGTGAAACTTGTGCCCAAACTTCGTCGCGATGATCCAGCTTCCGCGGTCGTGCGCGATGGCATTGCCGACAAACGCTTCGGACGTGTGGTCGCCGTAACATTCTGCGGTGTCGACAAGGTTGATCCCCAGTTCTTTACCGCGTGCGAACATCGCGTCGACCTCGGGCTGTTGAAACACCTTGGCCCACTCGCCACCGTATTGCCAGGTGCCGATGCCGACCACGGAGACCTTGAGGCACGTCTTGCCAAGCGTTCGATATTTCATGGGCGATATCGTATTCGAGCGTGCTGCAGGTGCACCAGTGGCGAACCGCCTCGCACATCGATCGACGCGCGCCCGGCGTGACGCTGGTGCCGATTCATTGTGAACGATGTGATAACAACACATATCGACAAATGAATGTTTATCCCGCTAAAAGCAAGGGGAAATCCCCATCCCCTTTCCTATAGAAAGAAGTAGACAAGCCCAACCACAGGCGATAGATTTGCCCGGTCGTTCGCATTCCAACCCAATGTGAATGTCAAAAACAACCGCAGTCCTCATGCAACGCTAACAACGCGTTGGTAGGGTTGAGAAGTTCAGTGACGTTCAGTGTTGCTGGGAACCACCGAGACCGTCGGCGAGTTTACAGAAAAGTAACACAGGACTGATTTCATCTAGATAAACAATTTGTACTTTCCTAAGGCGTCGCTGCCATGTGGCAGTGCGACCCTAGGGGAAACCCCGCGTTCGGGGTGTAGTTTTTTATGCCCCAAAGTGGGCTGGGAGAATTTTGTATGGTCACGAAAGTATTGCCTGCGTTTGTCCTCGCTGCAGGAATCGCAAGTGTGGCTTCAGGTGCGGTATCGCTTACCGGCTCGTCTTACACTCAGAACTTTGACGGCATCGGCCCGGCGACAACCGCCGCGTTTTCGTCAACTGCTGGTACGCAAGCCTTGATCCCGGGCAACAGCAATTGGGATGGTGTGAAGGTCTCCGGTACTGGCACTAGTGGCATGAACTTTGTAGTGGACACCGGGACGGGAAACTCCGGGGCGCTGTACAGCTACGGCGCGGCGAGCGCTACGGACCGGGCCTTAGGCTCTCTTGCTTCTGGGTCCAACGTTCCGGCCTTCGGTGTTGCGATTACGAACAACACAGGTGCATTCATTTCCAACCCGACGCTGTCGTTCAGCCGGGAAGTCTGGCGATCATCTAACACTGCCGTTAACACGCTTGCTTTTGCCTATGGGCTCTCGGGCTCCACTGCGACTGCCAGCAATTACTTGACGGACGCGAGCCTGTCGGCCGCTAGCGCTTTCGACTTAGTCGGCGAGGCTGTTGTTACGACCAATGGCGCTGAAGACGGCAACGCTGACGCTGTGACGGTCAGTGGTGTTCTCAACGCTACAATTCCCGCGGGATCGACGCTGTTTCTTCGCTGGACCGATACCAACGATACAGGCAACGATGCTGGCATCGCGATCGATAATTTCTCGTTATCGACGACTGCAGTCCCCGAACCCACCACGATCGGTCTCCTCAGCCTCGCGGGCCTTGCGGCTTTGCGTCGTCGTCGGGCCTAAACTCGTTGGCGGTTAACTCTGTACTTACCCAGCGGAAGCGGCATTTTTATGCCGCTTCCGCTTTTTTGTTGCATCAACCGAGCACATCAATATATTGTCGGCGGGTAACTGAACCGTAATTCGAGTGGGCATCGGGCTTTTGGAGGGATCAATGGGTAAATTCTGGGTTTATTGTTACGCAGCCGTTGCGATCTTCGCTTCTCAGCGGGCTGGCAACGCCGCGATCATCATTTCGCAGTATTATGAGGGGTTTCAATCGAACCGCTTTCTGGAGTTGTATAACACGGGTTCGTCTTCGGTCAACCTCGGGGCCGAAGGGTATAAGCTTTCTCTTTACTCGAACGCGCAGCGCGAGGCCTGGAAGACGGCGACCACTTCGGTTTCGTTGACGTTGTCTCTTACCCGGCAAATCGCTGCCGGTGGGACGATTTTGATTTATCACCGAGACGCGGGCGGTCCTATCTACGCGCTCGACGGCAACGACAATCGACGACAGTCGGGAACCAGCGGAGACAGATCCCCCTTTCCACGCCTCAACGCCCGATCGAAGTTGGCCATCCGTGGCCTCCTGTTGGTTGGTGATTTCAGCACCACCACTCTGACAGGAGGCCGCACCTTACGCGAACCCAAATTTCACGACGCCAATGAGTTATGGCTTAATTAAATGCCATTCAACACAGGGCTGATTTCATCTAGATAAACAATTTGTAGTTTCCTAAGGCGTCGCTGCCATGTGG
This sequence comes from Tepidisphaerales bacterium, assembly GCA_038223165.1. Classification (GTDB taxonomy): domain Bacteria; phylum Planctomycetota; class Phycisphaerae; order Tepidisphaerales; family Tepidisphaeraceae; genus DASYHQ01. The sequence continues at coordinate 1,027 of JBBRHE010000139.1, read as the reverse complement.
CAGCGCGACCCTAGGGGAAACCCCGCGTCCGAGGTGTAGTTTTTTGTGCCCCAAAGTGGGCTGGGAGAAATATGCTGGTTCAGAACCTCAAGGTTGTTGCGTCTGCTTTAGGCTCGCCGCTGCTACGCTCTTTTTCCAAAGCAAAGATAGCTGCGTTGCTTGCCCCGGTGGCACTTTTTGCTGTGCAGAGTTCGGCGGCGGTGATTTTCACTAACCCGATCACTGATACTAATCCAAGTTTAGCTAATCCCTACACGGATGGTCAGAACGTTGCGGCAAATGTGACTGCATCCGGTATTGGCCGTGGTGCCGGTATCAGTGGCAGCTCCGGAAGTAATCGATATGCTGGCAACGGCTGGAACAATGCTACCATTGTAGCCAGTATCACTGATAACGCTTACTTCACCTTTACTTTGACTCCAGCCGCCGGCTACGAAATCGACTTCGATGATTTCGTATACACCGGTCAGGCATCGAGCACGGGACCGACGTCGTTTAGCTTCCGATCGAGCGTGGATGCATTTGCGAGTGACATCGGTACCCCGACTGCAACAGGGACTACAATTTCCCTTACGGCCGCCAGTTTCCAAAATTTGACCACCGCGACTGAATTTCGTCTCTACGGTGCTGGGGCATCTGCGGCCACTGGCACCTTCGCCGTCAACTCCTTCACCTTCAATGGCGACGCAGTTCTCGTCCCCGAACCCGCGAGCCTTGGCTTGATCGGGATCGGTGCACTATCGCTGCTCCGTCGTCGTCGTTCGACCGTCGCCTAAATCTTGACCTGTCGGCAGTCGTATCTTCCAAGCTTCACCCCCGACCCGGTCACTCGCGTGGCCGGGTCCGGTTTCGTTGAGGGAAGAAAAGGCCGCGGAAAGATCAAGGCGATCCGGTAATTCCGTAACTCCCGCGCTGACTGTCACACCCCCATCGCATAAGCTCTTCTCGTCACTGATCGCCCTTTCACCGGCACGGCGTCGTTGTGGGGTGGTTTGGCATCGTCATTTCAACTGCACGTGAGAAGGAG
>JBBRHE010000138.1:0-10344 GCA_038223165.1 Tepidisphaerales bacterium | reverse complement strand
ACCGACGGCGGTCCAGATGAAGAGACTTTGCCCGTTGCGATCACCCGGGCGACGATTTATACAAAATCCTAACATAACGGCCAATTATACCCTTGTCGCCGACGGCGTCTACTGCAAAATCGCCGTGACCCGTGGGCAAATACGCGCCCTCTCTCATGGGCACCTTACGGTTTATTTGCGGATCTGGATGAAAGCCAAGTCGCCCCGACCGCCAAGGAGGGGACCGCCAGGTCGGACATCCCGCGTCCTTGTCGTCGCATCGGGATGACGGGCATTGTTCTTGGCGTTTCTTCACTTGGCGTCCTTGGCGTCTTTGCGCCTTTTCGTCTTGGCGTCTTTGCGTCTTGGCGTCTTGGCGTCTTGGCGTCTTGGCGTTCATCCATCATTTCGCAGACCCCCACCGCCGGCTCGATTTTTGAACTCTTCCCCCGCTCGTGCGATACTGCATTCGGGTGGCGCGGCTCGCGTTTCCATTCGTCCATTCGTTATTTTACTGAGGTCGTCGATGTTCCGAATCGCGCTCGCGATGGTCGTTGGTCTTGTCATGATCGTGTCTGCGGGTGTCGCGCGGGCGCAGATAGACCCGCGGACCGTGTTTGTTGAGACTAACCCTCCTGACCAGACGACGACCGCGACGGCGGAAGCGACGACCCAGCCGGGGGTTAGCGTCACGGTCAACACCGGCGCCACGTCACAACCGGTCGAGCGGGTCAGCATCATTGATGCCCTGTCCAACACCGAACTGGGCCGAATGGTGCGCGGCGAGAAGCAAATCGACCTCGCGAGCCTCAAAAACTATGAGTTCTGGGTCACGATCGTCTGGGATCTGTCCCTGACGATCCTGGCGTTCATCCCGCGCGTCATCGCGTGCTTCCTGTTCCTGGCGGTCTTCTATCTCATCTATCGCATGATCCGGCGGCTGGCGAACCGGAACATGAAAAACAACGAGGTCGACACCAGCATCCGCGACATGATCGGTGGACTGCTCCGCTGGATCATCATGGGCTTCGGTGTCGTTATCGCGTGCAACCAACTGGGCATCCCGATCGTTGCGATGCTGACCGGTGTGTCAATCATCGGTTTAGCGATCGGTTTCGCCGCCCAGGAGACACTCGCCAACTTCATCGCGGGCATCGTGATCTTCCTGGACCGGCCGTTCCGTGTCGGTGACTGGATTGAAGTGGACGGCCAACAAGGGGCCGTCAAACGGGTGACCTTCCGCTCGACCCGGTTCGTCAACCTTGATGGTGACGTCGTCATCATGCCCAACACGGCGATGCTGTCGCATCGGATTATCAACAAGTCGACCAACCCCATCACCCGGGTGAATGTGCCCATCAGCATTGCCTATAAGGAATCGATCGATAAGGCCCGCGAAGTGATGTTGCATACGCTCAAGGGTGACAAGCGCATCGAGACGCGCCCGGAACCCGAGGTCGAGGTCCGTTCCTGCGGCACCAGCAGTGTCGACCTGATGCTCCACTTCTGGCTGCAGGAGGAACGCTACGAGGACGCGATGGTCTGGGAATACCTCGAAAAGTGCAAAAATGCCCTCGACACTGCGGGCATCGAGATCCCCTTCCCCCACATGCAAGTTCTTCTGGAGCAAACCCCCGCGATCACCACGCTGGCGGCGGGTGGGAAGTCGGAACGGAATTGAGGGCGCTCTCACGAAGCAAGCTGTCATCCCGAAGCGAGCGGAAGCGACGGGAGGGATCTCGACATTCCAGCACCGCCCGACCTTCGAGATCCCTCGCGTCGCTACCGCTCAACTCGGGATGACATTGGCATAGGGTCTCAATTTGCCCCTTTTACCTTCTTACGCTCGAGTTCACCCTTCGCGCTTGGGCTCGCTCGTAACCACTGCAACAAAAGCAATAATCGGACCAAAATCCGCTCCCCTTGGCACAGAAATAGCTTGTTGCCTGCGGTAAACCGGCGGTACACTGTATTGTCCGAGGCCTGGCGATCAACTTGCGTAGCGATCGTGGGTTCCAACCTCCCCGTTGGACGCGAACCAAGTACGTTAGCGGCCGTAATACTTCGTGCGGGATGGTCCGTCGGGTCCCCCACTGGTCAGGGTCGAATAGTCAGACGCATAGGACGCACACCATGGCACGACAGCAAAAGAAGCTGGGCGAAATTCTCGTTGATCTGCAGGCCGTAACGGCCAAGGACGTCGCCCGGGCGCTCGAGCACGCCAAGAGCAAAAACCTCCGCATTGGTGAAGCCCTCACCGACCTGAAAATGTGTAGCGAAGCCATGGTCTACAAAGCCTTGGCCATGCAGAACAACATGGAGTACGTCGACCTCGACAAGAACTCCGTCCCCCCCAACGCCGTCAACTTGATCCCCGATGATTTGATGAAGAAGTACGTCATCCTGCCCCTGGGCACGGATGGTGGGCGCATTCGGCTAGCGGTGCACGACCCGCTCGACCTGGAGATGATCGACGTCCTGCGTTTCCGGTTGCACAAGGAAATTCGCGCAGTGCTGGCGCCCAAGAGCCGCATCAAAGCAATTCTCGACGAGCTGTTCCAGTCGACTGCCCAGAGCACGATCGACAAGACGGTCGACAAGTCGCTCGATATCCGCAAGACGATCGACACGATGGACAAGTCGGTCGACCGCTCGATCGATAAATCCATCGACATGGCCGGCATGGACGAGGCCAGTGGCGCCAACGACCCAACGCAGGCTCCGATCATCAAGCTGGTGACGGCCCTTATCGCCGAGGCGGTCCGCAACCGCGCATCGGATATTCACATCGAGCCAATGAAAGACCGCGTGCAGGTGCGCTACCGCATTGACGGTGAGTGCGTAGTGCGTGATCGCATCCCGTTGCGCATGAAGAACCCGTTGATCAGCCGTATCAAAATCATGGCGGGCATCGACATCGCAGAAAAGCGCCTGCCACAGGATGGGCGCATCAAGATGAACATCGATAAGGTGAACATCGACTTCCGCGTCAGCACACTGCCCGGGTACCACGGGGAATCGTGCGTGCTGCGTATCCTGCGCCCCGACGCCGTCCGCATTGGTATTCCCAACCTCGGGTTCGCGGATGAGGACTACAAGGCGTTCCAGCGCATTATCAAGCGGCCCAACGGGATATTCCTCGTCACCGGGCCAACCGGTTCGGGCAAGACGACGTCGCTGTACGCCGCGTTGAACGAACTGAACCGCCCCGACCGCAAGATAATCACTGCGGAAGACCCGGTCGAATATAACTTCGTCGGCATCAACCAGTGCCAGGTTCGAGAAGCGATCGGGTTGAAGTTCTCGATGATTCTTCGCGCGATGTTGCGTCAGGCGCCCAACATCATCCTTGTCGGTGAAATTCGTGACCTGGAGGTGGCCGAGGTCGCCATTCAGGCGGCCCTGACGGGTCACTTGGTCTTCAGCACACTTCACACGAACGATGCGCCGGGCGCGATCACGCGTCTGATCGATATGGGTGTGAAACCGTTCCTCGTGGCATCGTCGATCCAGGCCGTCCTCGCACAACGCCTGGTTCGCGTCTTGTGTCCCAAGTGCAAGGCCCCGGACAAGGACCCCGACCCGATGTGGTTGAAGCTGGCTGACATCAGCGCCAAGGATTTAGAGAACAAGACGATCTACAAGCCGCGCGGTTGCGACTTCTGCAACGGTATTGGCTTCCGTGGCCGCCAGGGCATCTTCGAGATGATGCAGATGAACAACGAGATCCGCACGCTCGCGTTCGACCGCGCCCCCAGCAACCGAATCCGCAAGGCCGCCATCGCCGGTGGCATGAAGACCCTGTTGCAGGACGGCAAGCTGAAGATTCTCGGTGGTGTCACGACGGCGGAGGAAATTGTGAAGGTGGCGCAGGTCGAAGGGTTGATCAGCGCGCCGGGCGAGCAGAATGCGGTTTAGGGAGTAGCGTTGTGATTTTGTTGGACAGACATTCTTGTCTGTCTCTCCCCCCGATGTCCCCCCCGGCATTGGTGAACGGACGGAAAAAGGCGGGGGGAGAGACAGGCAGGAATGCCTGTCCCACGTAAGAGAAACACCCATGGCCACGATCCAGATCGACAAACTTCTAGAAACGGTCGTCAAGCGCAAAGCCTCCGACCTCCACCTCGCGGTCGGTAAGCCGCCGGTGCTTCGTCTGCATGGTCACATGCGTGAATTGCAGACGAAGGTATTGGATGCCGAAGACACTGCGGCGTTGATGAAGTCGATCACGCCGGATCGCATTCAGCAGGAGTTTGAAGAGACTGGGTCGGGTGACTTCGGGTTTGCGTTTGGCACGGAAGCCCGCTTCCGCGTGTCGATATTTAAGCAAAAAGGCGTCACCAGCCTGGTGCTGCGCCGCATTCCGAACACGCTGCTGACGTTCGAGCAGATCGGCTTGCCCAAGATGGCCGAGCAGATCTGTCGTCGGCCACGTGGCATCTTCCTGGTGACCGGGCCGACCGGCTCGGGCAAGACGACGACGCTGGCGTCGATGATCAACTTCATCAACGAGAACTTCGATCGCCACATCATCACGATGGAAGACCCGATCGAGTATTACCATCCACACAAGAAGTCGGTCGTCGTGCAGCGTGAGATCGGCACCGATGTGCCGTCGTTCGCCGAAGGGTTGCGTCGCGCGTTGCGCCAAGACCCCGACGTCATCCTCGTCGGTGAAATGCGTGACACGATCACAATCGGCGCTGCGGTGTCGGCCGCTGAAACGGGCCACTTGGTGTTCGGCACACTGCACACGAACGGTGCCGCGAGCACCATCAGCCGTATTATCGACGCGTTCCCGACCGACCAGCAGGAACAGGTTCGCGTGCAGTTGGCCGGCAACCTGATCGCCGTGCTATCGCAGTGCCTCTGCCCACGGGCCGACACCGACGGCATGATCGCGGCATACGAGTTCATGTACGTGACGCCGGGCATTCAGAATCTGATCCGTGAAAGCAAAACGTTCCGCATCGACTCGGAAATCCAGACCGGCAAGAAGTTCGGCATGCAGTTGCTGGACGACAACCTGTGGATGAACTTCACGCTCGGCAAGATCAGCGCCGAGGAAGCCATCGACAAGAGCCGTAACCCCGGTGCCATGGTCGACAAGATGCAGCGGAACGGCTTCATGCTTGAAGACAAAGCCGAAGAATTCCCCGAAGCCGGAGAAGCCGGCGCCGAAGGCGCCGCCAAGCCAGGCCAGCCCGCCGCCGCGGGTGGGCAAAGTGAGGCCGAACGCCAGGCCGCCATCGCCGCCAACCGTGCCCGTATGCAGGCGGCGAAGAAGTAGGGAGAGAAACGCAGAACTGTGAACGCAAAACAGTGAACTGGACGTTCTCAGTTTACTGTTCATCGTTTACCGTTCAGAGTTCCGAAAGGTTTCTGATATGTCGAGCGCAACACCGCAGACGAACACCCCGAAGATTCCCGCTGGTCCTGGGATGGCGGCGCAGAAGCCAAACGTGACGACACCGATGGCGCCCAGTGTCGGCACCAGCGCCCCGCCGTCGCGCACCGGTCAACCGGCCGACCGCGCGCACAGTGGCGTTGGGCCTCAGGCATCGTCGGGTGGTGGCTCGGGGTTGCGTCCCGCCGCTGCCCCTCCGGGCATGGGGGGTGGCACCCCCAATAGTGGTGGTCGACCAACGGGTGGTAACACCGCCGGCACGCTCCCGCTCGGTCCCCCGCCCACCCGTCCCGCCACCCCGGGGGCCCGCCCCCCCGGGGCGCCCGCCCCGCGGGGCGGGGGCGCTGGTCCCCCGGTCGCGCCTGCGTCACCCCCGGGGGGGGGGGTCGACCCGTCCAAGCTCGACGTCGAGCGCGACCTCAAGGGTCGCCCCATCGGTCGCGTGCTGACGAAGATGGGCAAGGTCACCCGTGACCAGGTTGTCGAGGCGCTCACGTTCCAGAAGTCCAAAGGTGGTGCACTCGGACGAATTCTGATCGACCTTGGTTACGTTAAGGAAGCCGACCTCAACATCGCGCTGGCGGCTCAGAAGGGTTACGAGCTCGTCAACCTTGAAGGCAAAAACATCGACATGAAGACGATCGCGGCTGTGCCCGCCCAGATCGCCACGACCAACAAGGTTCTGCCGCTCGAGTTCGACCCCGTCACGAAAAAACTGACCGTCGCGATGGCCAGTCATGACAACTTCCGCGCCATCGACGATCTGCGCACACTCATGGGCTACTCGGTCCGCGCCGTAATCGCCGACGCCGACCAGATCGAAAAGCTGATCGGCAAGTTCTACAAGTCCGCCGCCGAGGACCTCGGGCAGATCCTGGGTGAAATGCAGAACGACGAGTCGCTGAAGGACCTCAAGGGTCGCAAAGGCGAGTCGATCGACTTGGACAGCATCAAGGAAGCCGCCGACAGCAACCCGGTGCGCAAGCTGATCAACCTCGTGCTGCTGCAGGCGATCAAGGACAAGGCCTCGGACATTCACTTCGAGCCGTTCGAGACCGAGTTCAAGATGCGTTACCGCATCGACGGTGTGCTCTACGAGATGATGCCGCCCCCGGCCCACATCGCGCCGGCCATCAGCAGTCGTATCAAGGTCATGGCCAACCTCGACATCGCCGAACGGCGCATGCCGCAGGATGGTCGTATCGAACTAAGCGTCAATAACCAGCCGATCGACCTTCGTGTGTCCGTGCTGCCCACCATGTTTGGTGAATCGGTCGTTATGCGTGTGCTCGATCGCGGCAACGTCAACCTCGACTTGGACAAGCTCGGCATGCGCGAGGACGACCTGGCTGCCATCCGCCAGCTCATTCACAAGCCTAACGGGGTGTGTATCGTCACCGGCCCGACCGGTAGCGGTAAAACAACCACGCTCTACTCGGCGTTGCGTGAGTTGAACGACCCTTCGTCCAAGCTCATCACGGCTGAAGACCCGGTCGAATATGACATCGACGGCATCATCCAGTGTCAGATCAAAGCGGAAATCGAGCTGACGTTTGCCCGCATTCTTCGTTCGATGTTGCGTCAGGACCCCGACATCATTCTCGTCGGTGAAATTCGTGACCACGAGACTGCCAAAATCGCTGTCGAGGCGTCGTTGACGGGTCACTTGGTCTTCAGCACACTGCACACCAACGACGCGCCAAGCAGCGTCGCCCGTCTGCTCGACCTCGGCCTCGAACCGTTCCTGGTCACGGCCGCCATCGAAGGTGTTGTCGCCCAGCGACTGGTCCGCAAGATCTGCAACAGCTGTAAGACCGAGTACACGCCCACGCTCGAACAGTTGATGGAACTGGAGCTCAAGACCGAGGACGTCACCGGCCGGATCTTCTACTACGGCAAGGGCTGCGAAGCCTGCAACAACACCGGTTACCGCGGCCGACAGGGTTTATACGAGATCATGATGCTCGACGACGAGATGAAGGACATGATCATTCTTAAGGCCAGCACGCAGGTCCTCCGCATGGCCGCCAAGGCCCGCGGCATGCGAACACTGCGTCAAAGCGGTCTGATGGCGATTTACGATGGTGTAACGACAATCGAAGAAGTCGTGCGTGAAACGATCGTCGAAGACACATAAACCGTGGGTAGATGGAATTGATGTCGATCACGCACAAGGGCAGGCCCATAAGCCTGCCCTTGTGCATTCAAAAAAAACGGTGAGCAACCCGATCGACCACCCCGTGTGCGTCGTCCGCGCGAGCTCTGCCGCCGGTCGACATCGGTTACCGGCCCCCGGGTGCAACGTGTTGGCGCATTGATCGTCTTCCACTTCGCCAAGGTTGTCATCGCGATTGGGCGATCAGTTCACGCAGCGATTGGGCGTCGGCGTGCAATTGTGCCAAGTCGTCGTTTCGCACGAATTCCAGCGACGCAAAGCGATCGTCCGACCCACCAATCCACTTGAGATAATGCGCCCATCGATCGACGCCCTCGCGCAATGGATGTCGAGTCGCAGGGTCGGGCCACCAGTGAAAGACGTGAAGGTTGCCCAGCCATGGCTTCAGCAGGGATAGTTCCCTCATCCCTTCGTCGACCGACTTGCCGTGCCGCGGCTGCCAGTAGGTTCGCAGGTTGGGTCGGCGGGCGTCGGTCAGCAGTTGCACCGTCGATTGCGGTGTATCGGTCAGCGTGCCGCCATGGTATTCGAGGTCGATCGTGACGTTCTGCCTTGCTGCGAGTTCGCAGATGCGGACGAGATCGTCGACAACCTGCCGTCGATCCTCGGTCGATGCATCGGTCGATCCTTTTCCACCGGCCCATACGCGGATCGCTGGGGCACCGAGCTCTCTTGCACTGTCGAGGACGGCGGTGAAGGAAGGGTTTTTGTCCGACTCGGGCTGACCAACGCGATAGTACGACCCATAGGCGCTGACGAAGATGCCGTGTTCGTCACACAACCGCCGCGCTTCGCACGATGCGACGAAGTCACCATGCGGGCAGTGAACGTCCCCGCCCCACTCGATGGCTTCGAGCCCTGCGTCGACCGTCGCGATCACGATCTGCTCTCGCGACAGCGTGCGGAACGTGATCGAGACGAGACCGGATCGAATGCGACCGCGATGGCTCATGTGAGCAAAGCTTCCACGCGCGCCGCGATGTCCGCAAGGATCTCGCGATCGGACTCGGGCCGCGTCGCCGACTTCGGATGGGTGTCGTCACAGGTCAACCACCCGCGCAGCTTCAGAAACATGGCGGCAGTGTGCTTGTACGCGGGCACCGGTGGACGGAACGCGAAGAAGCCGAGGTATTGGATGAGGTCGTTGATCTCGTAGAAGCTCGCGTCACCACTGAGCCACGCAGCGTCGCGCTTGGCAAAGAGTTCCGGGCAGAACGTGCTCAAGCCCAGCAGGTAGTCACTGCCGTACATGACCATGTCGACCGCCAGGTCGTTGCCCGTGAAGACGCGCCATTCGGGCCGCTTGCGGTCGCGCAGCAGGATGCGTTGCCATTCGAGGTCGCGGCTAAGCGAACTATGCTTGGCACCGATGCAGTTTTTGATCTGCATTAACTGCTCGTACGTCTCCAGATCGTAAATCGCCCCGAACGGCGCGAACATTTTACCCAGCTCGAACGCGATGAACTTTTCGCAGTCCTGCCCGATCTTTGCATACGCACCGGCCAACTCTGCCTTGGGCAGTGACGTCAGACCAAAGCTCTGGAAAATCGTCGGTGTGCCACCGAACTCGGCGATCATCGCGACGGCTTTGCGGTATCCATCAAGGTTGAACGTGCTGCCCGGCGTGTCAAACACACCCGCCCCGCTCGTGAACTCACCCTTCGGCCCGCAGATCTCGCGCGTGTGTTTGAGGACTTGCCGGCGCGTCTCGTCGTCAATCAGGTTGGCGTAACCGGTGTCCATGTTGATCGCGGGGGCGAGCCCGGCGTTGTGCGTGCGGGCGACATGGGAGCGGAACGCGTCCCAGTCGACGGCACCGTCTGCCTTAAACGGCAACAGGATCGCTGAGTAACCAACGATCTTCCGCTTCGGACGCAACATGGAGATGGGGTCGATAGCCATTGAACTTTACCTTTCCACGTACCACGGGCGGCTCGCCCGTGTTTCCATTCGATACTCGATACGCTCGGTTTTCCATCTTAAGGTACTCCGAAGGATTTCTTGTGCTGCCACGGGGAGCGAAGAGATCGGGGTATCTCAGGATGACGAAAGACACGGGCGGGCCGCCCGTGGTACGGTCAAACACGTTCTTCGAACGCCTTTAGAGTGTCCTTCAAATACTCGTCCTGATCGCGTGCCCAATGCTTGTGGCTGAAAATCTCGACTTCGCACAACCCGTTGAACCCCGCACGTTCGACCCAGGACCGAATGGTTTTGATATCGATGCACCCCTCGCCCATCAGCCCGCGGTCGTTGAGCAAATCTGCGGTGTCGGGTTTCCAGTCGCAGACGTGGAACGCGAATAGTGTGTCCATCTCGCCGGCCAGGCGAATCTCGCGCTCGAGGTCAGGGTCCCACCAGACGTGGTAGACATCGACCGCGATGCCGAGCCACTTCGATCGCAGTTGCTCGCAGATCATGCGCGCCTCGGCCATGCGGTTGATCGCGCTGCGGTCGGCGGCGTACATGGGGTGCAGGGGCTCGATCGCCAGCTTTACCTTGTTCGCTGTCGCGTACGGCAGGACCGTCGCGATGCCGTCGGCGATTTGTGCCCGCGCTTCCACCAGCGGCATGCCGGGCACCGCGCCACAGACGAGCACGACCATGTCGGCCCCGATCACCGCCGCCTGGTCGATCGCCCTGCGGTTGTCGTCCAGCGCGACTTGGCGCCTAGGCGATTCCGATGCCGGGAAAAACCCACTGCGGACGACGGCCGGCACTTTCAGGCCACTGCCGCGCACGATACGAACGGCTTCATCGGTGCCGACGGCTTCGATCACGT
>JBBRHE010000137.1:0-10355 GCA_038223165.1 Tepidisphaerales bacterium | reverse complement strand
CCCGGCCGCATGCGTCCAATGTCTCGGCGCAACTGCTGAGCGAGCTTGAAATGCTTGGTGCTGACTAAGACTTTGGGCACATAGTCAGTATATCGATGTATGGACCTCAGGCAAATTGCCGACTTATAATCTCACTCTCGGTGGATAAAAGGGGGCATCACTCATTAGCGGGAATTGAGTGATGCCCCCTTTTCTTAATCCATCGCCACAACCCAAACCTACCCGCTCGCCAGAAAACGCGCGCCAGGTAAAATCGCGGCACGGTAAACAATTACCGGCGACGCCCGAGATGAAGTTGACGGTCAGCGCGGTCAATGGTGCATCTCCAAACGGTGCGAGCGAGATCGTCGTACGATTCGACGCGACCGAGGACGCCGAGAATGCGATCGCCGGCCGATATATGGTTATCGACCCTGACTCGGCAGAGAGTGGGACGGTCACCGACAGCGCTTACACCGACGTGTACGACGCCGCGTTCCCGGCGCGAAAGTTCACCGCAGAGCGGCCACCCATTCAGGACCTGCTTCCCGGTTCGACTAGGATGGCCATGCGCTTCGACGGCGCTCAGGTGATGATCGGTCCGCGAACCAGCGATTTCGTTACACCTGGAACGGACGAAGACCTCACCCTCGCGATGGCGGTGCATGTGGCACCATCAGATCGAAAAGATGTAGGTTGGTGCATCGTCATCAATAAAGGCGACACGCAGCCCGGCATCGGAGTAGGCTACGACTATGCGGCCAGTCAGTTCGTTTTTGCCTACGCCAACTCGTTCAACGGTGCGGTGCAAATGGGTCGCACAACCGAGCGCTTTGAAACCGGTGTGTCGCGCGTCGTGCGTCTGCGAAAGGTGGGCGAATCGTTGCGCCTTTATATCGACGGAAAATTGGCCGCCGAGGAGACGGGCAAGGGTGTACGCAAAGTGATCTTAGCTGCCAACGAGGGCGCGCCGATGGGTCTTGGCGGCATGTTCAGGCCGGCACCGTCGCTTGTTGGCTCGATGGGAAAGATATACATCGTCAAGGGCATCCTCACCACACGGGAAGAGTCGCATATCGACAACGACCTGGCCGACTGGGCGCAGGTGTCGATCAAATCCAACTAACGCTTCAACGGCCTTCGATGCGGTTGCAAACAGTCAGAGTCCAAAGTGACGGAATGGGTGGTAGCGATTGACGGCGAAACCTGACATGAATGGTCTTCGCTGGTCGCCCGAACGCGCGTGGGCCTGGCACGCGCAGGCGCCCTGGTTGCTCGGTTTCAACTACGTTCCGAGCACGGCGTGCAACACGACTGAAATGTGGCAGCGCCAGACCTTCGATCCCGCCGCTATCGATCGTGAACTCGGCTGGGCGTCGGCCATTGGTTTCAACTCTGCCAGGATCTTCGTTCAATACCTCGTCTGGAAGAATGACCCCGACGGTTTGATAGATCGCATCGGCCAGGTGCTGCGAATTGCCACACGCCATCGCATCAGTGTCGTTCCCGTCTTGTTCGATGACTGCGCGTTCGGCGAATCGCCACGGTTTGATCCGTATCTCGGACCGCAGCCTGATCCCACGCCCGGGATGATTCTGCCCAGTTGGACCCCGTCACCGGGCAGGGCGCTGGGGATGGATCCTGCAGAGGAACCGAGTCTCAAGAGATATTTAACCGATGTCATCGCGGCGTTGAAATCCGACCCCGGAATCGTGTTCTGGGACCTCTTCAACGAGCCGGGCAATGTCGCAAAGGTCGGAACCGCCCCGTTTCTCGAACGGCTGTTCGATTGGGCAAGAGAGTCTGCACCACCACAACCCCTAACAGTCGGGTCGTTCACGGACAACGAATCGCTGAACAAAATTATCTATCGGATGTCCGACGTCCTGTCGTTTCATGCCTACACCGATGCAGCAGGATTGGCCAGGCAAATTGAGGTGCTAAGGATCGAGGGATATCCGATCCTCTGCACCGAGTGGATGGCGCGCGGGCTGGGAAGTCGTTACGACACTGATTTGGCGCTCTTCAAGCAGGAGGGAATTGGTTGTTATCAATGGGGCCTCGTGAATGGCCGCACGCAATGTCAGTACCCATGGTCCAACAAGCGCGGCGATCCGATCCCCGAAACCGGCTGGTTTCACGATCTCCTTCACCCCGACGGCACACCCTATCATCCCGCCGAAGTGGAAACCATTTCACGAATTAGCGCTGGGCAATGAGGGTGGTACCTGGCGCGTACGAACCTCGTATGTAGCGTGGCGGGCGGCCGCACTGCGTGATCAATTTGCCCACTGCCATGAAGACTTCCGAGCCCGCCGAGGAGAAGGCGGGTCAAATTGCCGAGTGTTTCTATAATCGTCACTCAGGCTTAACGTCACTAAGCTCCGTCCTTCCCCGATGGGGAGTAGCCTCCCGCTGATGCGGGCGTGATTGGCGTCAATACGGTCTGCGACCCCGCGTCGCGTGCCCGCCTTTCACCTGCGAACCTTCGCAGAGCGCAAGACCATCATGGCTTATTTAGCCGTGGTGTCCTGCGCTCACACTTCGACGCGCAACCGCACACGGCACGATTGGGCGTGCTAATGCTCTGGGTTTGGATAGGGTTTGTCGTATTTGTTCTGTTGATGCTCGCCTTGGATTTGGGCGTCTTCCATCGCAAGGCCCATGTCATCGGCATGCGCGAAGCCCTCGGATGGTCTGCGGTGTGGATCACCATGGGGCTCGCGTTCTCGGTGTTTGTCTACTTTGGCTACGAGCACCACTGGTTAGGCCTGGGGAGCGCCGTCGATGCGGTCGACGGTGGCGTCAACGACGGCGGGTCGGCGACGCTGAAATACCTCACCGGCTACGTCGTCGAGAAGAGCCTGTCGGTCGACAACGTCTTCGTTATCGCGATGATTTTTTCCGCTTTCGCGGTCCCTGCGATTTACCAGCATCGCGTCCTGTTCTGGGGCATCCTTGGCGCACTGGTGATGCGCGGCGTGATGATCGGTGTTGGCGCGAAACTCATCGCAGAGTTCCATTGGATTCTTTACGTCTTCGGCGTTTTCCTCATCGCTACCGCCGTCAAGATGCTGCTCGTGAAGGGTCACGCCGACCCTTCGCAGAACGTCGTCGTACGATTGACCAAACGTTTCATCCCCGTCACCGACCGTTTTCACGGCCAGCACTTCTTCGTCCGCGCCGGATCGGCCGCGTCGCATGTGGCACCAACTCCCGATCAGGAAGTCGAAATCGATCCTGCGGTCGATCGCCTTGAAAGGCTCCGCCCCGGCGCGCTGATGATCACACCGCTGTTTCTCGTGCTGTTGCTTGTCGAGTTCACGGATTTAATCTTCGCCGTTGATTCGATCCCCGCGATCTTCGCCATCACCGCCGACCCATTCCTGGTGTTTACCAGCAACGTCTTCGCCATACTCGGCCTGCGTAGTTTGTACTTCGCGCTCGCCGGCATGATCGACAAATTCAAGTATCTGAAGGTCTCCCTCGCCGCGGTACTCGCGCTCGTCGGGGTCAAGATGCTGATGGCCAGTTGGTTGAAGCAAGTCGTCGGCCCGCACTTCAACTTCTATCTGCTCGGCGTGATCCTGCTGATCCTCGCGACGGGCGTCGTCGCTAGTGTCATCGTGAACCGGCGCGAATCCACCCTTGGCAGACCCGCGACCTGATCGCAACTCGCGCGAACAAATGTGTCGCTACCCAACCCTTCTCTTGAAAGGAGAAAATCCATGATGTGTCCAAAATGCAACGTGCCACTCGAGGTCTCGCAGCGGCAGGGCGTCGAAACCGACGTGTGCCGCACGTGTCGCGGCGTCTGGCTCGACCGCGGTGAGCTGGACAAGATCATCAACCACTATGAAGCGTTCGACCGCGATGAGGAACGCAGCCATTACGACGACTACCGCCGGCGCGAGGAGCGTCAGCCCAAGCGGAAATCGTTCTGGCAGGAGATGTTTGACTGATTGCGTTCACCGACACCGGGCGGCCCACCGGGGCCGCCCGTCATGGTGGCACGGATCTAAGGACATTGAGGCGACATGCCCTAAAGTGGCACCCAACCGCGTCAGTCGCGCTGCCAAGCCGGACAGGTGAGCAGCGTAGAGAGGTTGGGAAGTAAATAGAGCATCAATCGCCTTTGCCGTCGCAGGGGGAGATCGGCGTCAACCGACCGCACACCGAGACTGCCGAACGATATTGTATGTAGACGTTGGGCCAATCGACGGTCAACCGCCATCCACCGCGGAGGAAACCGATTTTATCCGGCTCAGTCTCGACCCTCAGCAAGTTCGGCGCGTGTTCGGTAGCGCGATTGCGAGAAGGTTTGTACATCCCGGGGGATGGAAACCTGTCGATCGCCGTTGGAAGTGTTGCGTCGGGCGTACGAATTGGGGCATCGGTTGTGGCCGGATTATGACAGCCGCTTCAGCCGCCATGACTTCACGCGTCCGCAGTTGTTCGCGTGTCTGACGCTGCGTGAACTGCTGCACCTGAGCTACCGCAAGACCGAGGCGTTTTTGCTCGACGTGCCGGACTGGTGGATTGAGATCGAGATGAAAGGCTCCCCTTTTCGTCCCCCTCATCGCGATCAGTGGCCTTTGCGTTCAGTTCGATCTCGCTGACCCCACTGCAGTCGGCGCGATGTTCTCCGATTGGCTCGTTGCTGCGATGGCATCGCTGGTGCACTCATCATTCAACTTTATGCGTCTAGGCAGACTGGGCCATCTCGTGTTCTAGTTTGGTGGTGAAACGAGACACTTCGACTTTCCAGCAGAACAGGCAGCGGGGTTGGGTTGTGGTCCGGTCCACCAAGGGGCTGTGGGCCGCTCTGACCGAAGCGGGTCGCAAAGTGCCCGGTGGCCAGTGGAGAAGGTGGGGTCTGCGACTTGCGATCGGGTGGGTGTTGTGCGCTGTCGTCACCGCGATATTGACCCTCCTGGCGCGGCGGTGGGAACCGAAATGGCTCGGGCAATGGGACGAGCGGACGATCGCGTCGGTCGAGAGGGGGCCCATGTCGTTTCCTGACGCGGTGCTGCTCGAGTCGCCGGGCAATCTGATCTACATGGTCCCGCTTGTGATCTGCGGCGCAATCGTGGCCATCCGACGCCGGCAGTCGGTTTTTGCGATCACGGTGATCGTCTCGTACGTCCTGGCGCGGGCCCTGGTTTACCTGGGTTGGTCCCTGTGGGATCGTCCCCGGCCTCGCGGGATTGCCGGCGGGGTGGCGTCGCCGGAAATGCACTCGTTCCCGTCGGGGCACATCATCCTGGCGCTATCGGTGTATGGGCTGCTGGTCTACGCGTGGTGCCGCGCCTCAGGCAGTCGGTTGGAACAGACGGCGGCCGTCGCGGTCGGGTTGGCGTGGTGCGCATCGTTGGGCTACGCGCGCGTGCGACTCGGATCACACTGGCCAAGCGACGTCATCGCCGGCGCCGTAATCGGTTTAGCCTGGGTGGCCGCGGTGATATGGGCCTGGCGGGCCACAAGCGAACCGGACGATTCTGTTTGACGTTAACAAAGGATGAGTCCGTAGGGTCTAAAGGTAATCCTGCGGACCGATGTGGCTTACGAGGGAAGAGGCCCCGCAGGCGTAGCTGCAGACCTTACGAACTAGCGCCGCCTACGCTTTGCCCCGCCTCGCCAGGCTCGCCGCTACCGCTACCAACTCGTCGACGTTGACCGGCTTGCTCATATGCACCTGAAACCCCGCCAACAGCGCCCGGCGTTCATCTTCCCGGCTGGCAAAGCCGGTCAGGGCGACGGCGGGCAAGCGCTCCACCGTGTAACCGGCCGATCGCAAGCTGCGGATCAGGTCGTACCCGTCCCGCTCGGGCATGCCAATGTCGCTCACGAGCACGTCGTGCGCCGCGCCCGGCGTTCCGATCAAAGTCAGCGCTTCGTTCACACTCCCGGCCGCCGTCACGTTCGCGCCGGCGTGTTCCAGCACTTTCGCCAGCACGGTCCGCGCGTCCGGTTCATCGTCCACGATCAGCATGCGCATCCCGTCGAGGCGCGCCGTCGGCAACCGTCGTCCACCGCCGGCTTTCCCTGCATCAGGCGGCGTCGCCCGGTGCGGCTGGTCTTCACCCGTCTCGTCCTCAGTTTCTCCGCTGCTCGAGCGAACGGCGATAATGGGCAGTTCCACCGTAAAAGTCGATCCGCTCGGCGGGTTCTCGCCGGCGCTTTCGGCGCGAATTGTCCCGCCGTGCATTTCGACAATGTGCTTGCAGATGGAAAGCCCCAGCCCCATGCCGCCGACCTTCCGCGTGGTGCTGCCGTCGGCCTGACTGAAGCGCTCGAAAACGTGCGGCAGAAACTCCTGCGAAATGCCCCGCCCGGTGTCGCTCACCACGATGCGGTTCATCGACTGCTCATGCGCCAGCGTCACACGCACCGTCCCGCCTCTGGGCGTGAACTTCACCGCGTTGGTCAGCAGGTTCCACGCGACCTGCTGCAATCGCCCGGGATCACACCCGCCGTCGCGGGCATTGGGATCAAGCTCGGCAACCAGCTCAATCTCCTTGGCGTCCGCAGCCGGTCGCACCACGTCGATCGCCGCGCGGAGGGCGTCGGGCAAGTCGCACTGCGTGATCTTCAGCCGCAGCTTGCCCGAGATGATGCCCGACACGTCCAGAATATCTTCGATCAACTGCGCCTGCGCTTTGCAGTTGCGCTGAATGACTTCCAGCCCCTCATTCAAATCGTCAGAACTCACGTCCGTGCCTTGAAGGATGGTCGCCCACCCCAGGATCGCGTTTAACGGCGTGCGCAGCTCGTGGCTGAGCGTCGCGAGGAACACGTCTTTGGCCCGGCTGGCGGCCTCGGCTTCCAATCGTAGTTCCTGCTCGCGTGTCAGCCGGTCAGTAATATCCGTGGCCGTCGTCAAGATCGACGCGGGCTTGCCATCGGCGTCACGATCCAGCGACCACCTGCTTAACAGCGTCACCCGCCGTCCGCTCTTGGCGTATTGAATCACCTCGCCGATCAACCGGCTTTTTTCGCGCAGCTCATCGATCATTTGATGAAACGGCTTTTCAAACTCGGTCTTCAGCAACTGGTGCAGGTCCTGCCCGATCGCCTCGTCGCGCGTGTAGCCGAAGATGTGTTCGGCCCCGTGGTTCCAGTAGGTGATGCGGTTGTTCACGTCGCGGACGATGATCGCGTCGTTGCTCAGGTCCAGCAGGCGGGCGCTTTCGGCGAGTCGGCGCTCGGTCTTCCGCCGGCCGGTGATGTCGTCGATCGCCAGCAGGATCAGCTTCACCGCGCCAGTCGCCGGAAGCCGACGGGCGTTGAGCAGCATCGTGCGCTGCCCCACGCCGGGGAAGTCATGGTCGACCTCAAAATCGTCAAACGACGAATGACCATTCCGCAACAGGTCCTCGAGCTTGGCCCGCAGGGCGGGGATGTCCCACTGCCCGTCGCCCAGGTCGTAGAGGAGCCGGTCGACGGTCGTGTCGGGCGCGACGTTGAATACGCGGTAAAACGCAGCGCTAGCCTCCTTGACGCGAATCTTACCGTCGAGCACGACGAGCGGTTCGCGCAGCGTCTTCACGATGGCGGCGGCGTAGTCGAGCGGATCGGGATCGTCGCCCGCAGGGCGGGCATGGAGTTCACTCATCGATGGCAGAGTATCGCGAAAGCCTGCCCGCAGTAACGTGCATTCCACGGCGGGTGGTACAGGTTGGGACCCCAACCTGTGAAGTCAGGCACGCTTACAAAGTCTGGTGCAATCGCCGGTTGCGGTCTACGGAACTGTGGCACCCGGCGATGTGCCGATTGTCTCACGGGCCGCGCCGCTTGTCTCACGGACGGCGTCGCTTGTTTCACCCGTCGCGCCGTTTGTTTCACGGGCCGAGTCGTTTGATTCACGGACGGCGCAACTTGTTTCACGGAACGGGTCCGTGAGATCACGCGGCGAATGGTGCGTCCGAACAACTTGCATTTTAGCGCCTGCTGCAATGTCCCGGTTATGGCGCCTCTTGCGGTGGCCGATGTTTAGGGCAGGCGAAGGCGTGTTGCGGCGTGTGTCTGCGCCGGTGCCTGCGACCTTCGCCGCCGAGGTGGGAGGCGGCTTTGTTCTCCGCAAGCAGCTTGCCGAACAGCACGTGACGCCGTGGGGCAAGCTTTGGTCCTTCAACTTCGCCATCTCTGAACGGTGCGCGTTTGCATGATTGGTGGCGTGATGGCTATAGTCATGGACGAAGATGTCACCACGCCGCTTCACCATTCTTGTGGGCATGCTAGGCATTGCAATGGCGATACTGTTCGCCGTCGCGCCCACGCACGCGGTGCGGCACGCCGTCAACGAGTGGCTGCACCACTCGGTTGGTGACGGCCATCACGACCATCATGACACCGGCACGCACGGGACGTGTCTGTTGGCCAACGAACTGGCGGGTAATGCGTTTTCTGCGTTGCATGAGCACCATTCCCACCCGCAGCAATGCTGCGAGGCGCCGGTGCCGTTGAATGTGATTCACGCAGCGACGGTAGGCGCGTCCGACTGGTCCACGGTTTTGTTCGCCGTTGCCTGCTTCGATACCGCCCATCTCGATCGGCTTCGGACGCCGCATCATTACGTGGCCAGCGATCCACCCCCTGCCTCGCCGGCGATGCTGTCGCTGCGCTCGATTGTGCTCCTGACCTGAACTCCTGAATAACGACGTGCGTGACCGCGCTTCGGATGGCCCCGTAGGGGCTGTTGTTGCAGCGGTGGTATCTCGTTGGGCCGTTCCGATAGAAGTGAGTACATCCATTGAAATACAGATGCTTCTCGCGGGCAGCGCTGTTGCTGCCGATCGCGCTGGCGGGCTGTGCCCGCTATGAGGCAAGCCCCTTTGGGCTGGCCGAGACGCGCGATCGGATTGCGGCCCGCTCGCCGGGCGACGCGAGCCTCGCCGAGTACGCCCGGCACCTTCAACAGGCCGGGCGGGCTGCTGCGTTCGACCCTTCCGACGGCCTGACGCTGGCCGAGGCCGAGGTGGTCGCGCTGTTCTACAACCCGGCGCTGCGCGAGGCCCGTGCCCGCGCCAACGTCGCGCACGTGCTCGTGAAGGACGCGGCCCGGTGGGACGACCCGGAACTGCATATCGACGGCGAGCGCATCACCGAAGACGTCGACGATCGATGGGTGCTCGGTGGCACGGTGGGGCTGACGATCCCGATCTCGGGCCGCACTGGTGTGGAGCGACATCGGCGTCGGGCCGTTGCCGACGCGGCGACGTTCGGCATCGCCGTGCAGGAGCAGCAGGTGCTGGGGGAACTGCGCCGCCAATGGCTGACGTGGTCGGCGAAAATGGAACGCGCCACGATTTTGCGAGACACCGTCGGGCGCCTCGACCGCCTGGGCAAATCCGCCGATGCCTTGGCCGGCGCCGGCGAGCTGACGCCGCTCGATGCCCGGGCGATTCGCATCGAACGCGTGTTGCGCGCAGCGGAGTTGCTCGATGTCGAATCCGAGGTACTGCAGGCATCAGCGAGGCTGCGGGCGCTGCTCGGGCTGCGTCACGACGCGCCGCTTGCGCTCGTGCCATCGGTGTCGTTGGTCGCGCCCGAACGGCTGGCGATCGATGCGCACCCGGCGCTGTTGCAAGCGCAGGCCGACCTGTTCGCCACCGAGCGCGCGTTTGAACTGGAGGTGCGCAAGCAGATTCCCGACCTGCGGATCGGCCTCGGCTACGGGGTGGACGAGGGCGAGAGCCG
The DNA here is from genome assembly GCA_038223165.1 of Tepidisphaerales bacterium. GTDB lineage: Bacteria > Planctomycetota > Phycisphaerae > Tepidisphaerales > Tepidisphaeraceae > DASYHQ01. Next base: position 677 of record JBBRHE010000137.1, on the reverse strand, counting down.
CGTACTGTTCAACGGGATGATCCCGGTCCCGGTGCTGAACGCCAACCGCCTTGCCATCGCCGAAAGTCGGGCCACACGCGACGCGGCGAAGATCGCGACCGAGCGTGCGGCAGAGTCGTTGGAGCACGAATTGGCGCAGGCGCGGCTGGCCCTGGAAGCCGCAGAACGCCGTGTGCAGTTCCTGCAGGAGCAGCTTGCGCCGATCACGGACCAGCAGGCCACCGACGCCGAGCGGATCGGGACGGCCGGCGAGTTCAACACACTGCTGATGCTCGACGCGGTCGGCAAACAGGCCGACGCCAGGCTGTTGATCGTGACCGCCGTGCTAGCGCGGTCCGTCGCCGCCGCCGACCTGGCCAACTTCGCCGCCGCCACCTCGTCCACTACAGCACCCACGTCGATGCCGGCCACCTGGCCCGCGGGCGTGCAGGAGGTTCGTCCATGAGATCACTTATTACCCTCACCGCCCTCATGTGCGGCTCGATCGCGATCGGCTGTGACCGCGAGAAACCAACCGCCCCGGCCTCCACCCGGCCCGCTTCGCCGGGCGCGCCGGCCGGTCCGTCGGGCCGCATCGACGTGCCCGACAGTGTGCGCCGCAACCTGGGGCTAACCTTCGCCACCGCCGAGCGCCGGGCCGTCGCCTCCACACTGCGCGTGCCGGGCCGCTTCGAACT
>JBBRHE010000136.1:0-10485 GCA_038223165.1 Tepidisphaerales bacterium | reverse complement strand
GCCGAAGTGTTGCTGTGGCGAGTATCAAAGATCACCGTGATGTCTTCAAACCCAACGGTGCTCACCGCGACTTGAATGCCGGCAGTCTTGCTGGCAGTACTAGAAGCAGGATAGGTGGTTGTTTGATATCCTGAGTTATCGGCTGCAAGTGCGGTATCGGACGACCCTGCTCCCGAGTTAAAGCCAGGATTTGTCGCGCCACCCACCGTGCCTATCGTGCCGACGCCCAAACTTGGGCTAGTTGAACCTGTTGCAGTGTCGGTATCCGCCGGAGTGCTGTTAAAATTCCACTGGGTGATCGTAGCCGCGAACGACGAGGCGGTCGAGGCCGCCAGGACCCCGGCCGTGGCCAGGGTGGTGAACAATTGAGCCTTCTTCATTTCCGATTCTCCCGCCCCGAAGGGCATAAATGAGGTTGTGCCGCACGTAAAACGATTCCCACTGCGGCGGTAAACTTGAATTCGGGACGGGTGATCGACCCGTCCTGTCGATTGCTGCAATGGCGTCAGCGAACGGTGTCGCGTCAGCAGCGTCGGCAATATCGTGTTGGTCTATGTATTCCGAATGAGCGTTTTGCTAAGTGCGTGTAAAGTTCCGACATGCCGGTCGCTACGACCATGCCATCAAGCGGAACGACCCGCCTAGCGACCGTCACGGCGCCGCGTCGCTGTCGAGGCCCGCCCACTTCAACACACCCGGCCGATTCATCGTGGCACCGGGGCCGATCTTGCCCGCCGTCGTCACATCGCGATGCGAGACGAACTGGACGTGACCGTCGGCGAACAAGATGTTTCCGCCACGCTCCTTGCGATGGCGCGTCGTAAACCGTTGGTAATCACCCTTGAGCCGGTTCAGGTCGCGGCCGGTCAGGCGATTCGCCGGACCGCCTTGTGATTGGTAGTAGGCATCGTCGGCAGTGGTTACCTCACCGCCCCGCATGCGCTTTTCAATCATCAGAACGAACTCAGAGCTTGGCCGCAGCTTGGTCATCCCGAATCCGCTTGTGGAACTGCCGGTCATTTTCGAGTTCAGCACGTAGCAGATGAACGTGTCCCGAGCCACGCTCGCGGTCGCGCCGACCCGACCGTACATTGTGAAGTACCCGTTATTGACGTTCTGCCCCGGGTTGCTCGTGCGATTGATGGCGGTCGACGTCGAGGGGCAGACGAAAATACTATTGTCCCCTTCGAGCGGCAGGCGACCTGAACCAGCGACTGCATCCACCTGCATCTGGTTGTAGCTCTTTCCGTTCAGCAATGGCGGGATCGCGTTGAACCACAATGCGGACGATTCCCACCCCGCTCCAACCGGTGTCTCCGGACCTTGGATGGCCCCGCCAGCGTCATTACCGTCCTGCGGACCGTCGGACGGCATCTTGCCCTTATTGCTATCCACATACATCGTAAACCCGATGCCCCACTGGCGCAGGTTGCTGGCACATTGCACTTCGCGGGCCGATTCCCGCGCCTTGTTGAGTGACGGGAGCAGGATGCCCAGCAACAGTGCGATGATTCCGATGACCACCAGCAACTCGACCAGTGTAAAGCCCGACGTCCGTGTTCTCGATCTCATAGTTTGCTCCCTTGGCTGCGTGCGTTGGCACCCGTGGCGGCGTTGTCCTGGGCCACCGGCTTCGCCCGTTCGATGGCGGCGCGGACGGTGGCGATGTCTGTCTTTACGCGTTCGTCGTTCTGAAACGTCGCGAACGTCGTGTTAAGTTCGTTCGTGTAGTCAATCGCGCGTTCGGCGATCGTGGATTGGGTCGCTGAGGTCAGTTGGCCGAGGATCGCGGTCGCGTTGCCACTGCGGGCGTGGGTGGCGCCGGTGCTGGTTCCCCAGATGCGGGCCATATTGGCAAGCTTCTCGGCGGTGTCGGCTTCCTCGGCGTCGAACTCGTCGGTCCAGGGTTCCTTGATGCTCAACCAGTACGACTGCCCGTTCAGCTCAACCGCTTCGCAAAGCCACGGTTGCGGGTCGAGCACCTGCGTCATGTGGGCGACGGTTCGTGCTGCAGGCGTTCGGTCGTCGGTCGCGATGATGCCCGAACGCTCAGCGGCGCTGGGCAGTTGTTGTTTCAGGTAGAGCAGGACGTCACCTTCCACACCCGCGATCGGCCGGTCAAACAGGACGAGGTACTTGTTCAGTCCCTGGCTTCCGGATGATCCGATCCGCGTGCGAAGTGCAATGGACTTGATCGCGGCGTGAAGCTCGGAGGCGGATTGAAAGCGCAGTTTGCTTCGCAGTTCGGCGTTCTGTTCAATCGCCTTCCAAATTGCATTGGCGAATGCGTCCGTCTGACCGGTGACCGGCCGCAGGATCTCCTTCATTTTGCCCGATTTGCTGACGATCGCCGGGCGGAAGTCACCGGTACCGTTCAGAAAATCACCCGTGTCGTACGGCCGACCTTCCTTCGATTTCAGTTTGCGTGCCGCCCGCTCGTCGGTAAGCAGGTCGTCGACCGTTCGGCCAGTAGAAAGGGCGCTTCGATAGCTGGTAAAGATCGCGTCAATAACCGGTGTCAATTCACTCACCGGGATGTCATTCGCCTCGGCGATGAGGTGGAAGCTGATCACACCATGTAACAGTTCAAGCTGAAACGGCAGGCGGGCGCTGTCGTCGAAGTCGACCCAGCCGATAGCCAGCCGATTTGCAGAGACGGCGTAACTGCCGATGTTGCCGGGATGAAGATCGCCGTGGGATATGATGTACGACGCCGGGTCACCCAGCCAATCCGCAGTGGCCGACTTCGACCAGCGGTAAAACAGATCCTTACTGCCCCGCCAGAATTTGTACTTCGACTCTGCGAGCGTCGCGACCTTCAGTGGGAAACCGAAAGGGTCACCGGCTTTAGAGTACGGAGCCATGGTGCTCTGTAACACGTCGTAGGAAACCGAGCGATCGGCAGCGTTAGCAGTGGAAAGGAGAACGACAGACAGTATTAGCGCGCGGGCGACCAAATTCAGGATGAACTTCGACCAATTGGCTTGTCGCCCATTCGCAAACACGTGACCTGTCCTCTTCTCTGTGCGGTACGACCACAGATTTCAGTGGCGGAGTTGTCGCGGACGTGTTTTGGCTTTCGTACAAGATCGCGCAAAGTCTGCGCTAAGATTTTCGGTTGGGCGTATTCGTTCGCAGGACGCCGCGCGATTCGTAGAATGGGGTGTCATGACGTCGTCACGCACCGCAATTATTCTCACCAGTGGAGGTCTGGACAGCACCACTTGTCTGGCCATCGCTAAGGCTGAGGGGTTTTCTACGCAGTATTCGTTAGCGTTCGATTACGGGCAGCGCCACCGCTATGAGCTGACCGCCGCGGAGCGCGTCGCGAGACACTTTGGCGTCGTCGAGCATCGCGTGATGCGGATCGACCTGCGTCAGTTCGGACATTCAGCGTTGACGGACGACATCGCGGTGCCGAAGGATCGCGATGAGCATGCGATGAACGCCAACGTGCCGATTACCTACGTGCCGGCCCGCAACACGATTTTTCTGAGCTACGCGTTGGCCTGGGCGGAAGTGCTGGACGCCGACGACGTCTACATCGGTGTGAACGCGCTCGACTACAGCGGCTATCCCGACTGTCGGCCGGACTACATCGCGGCGTTTCAGCAAATGGCTCGCTTAGGGACGACGCGGACCTCATTCACGGTCCACGCGCCGCTAATTCACCTGACGAAGGCCCAGATCATCCGCAGGGGCGTTGACCTGGGTGTCGACTATTCCATGACGCACAGTTGCTACGACCCCGTTGAGCGCGATGGGACGGTGTTCGCGTGCGGCCGGTGCGACAGTTGCCTGTTGCGCCGAAAGGGTTTCGTTGAAGCCGGCATCGCAGACCCCACGCGGTACATAGACAGATAACTTATAAAACCCAAATCATGTGATCCCGATGGGAGCGGAAACGACCTGAGGGATCTCGACTTTGCAGAAATCTTTGGACGATCGAGATCCCTCGGGTCGCTTCCACTCCCCCTTGGGATGACAACGTGTTTGTCTGGAATGCCTTGCTCGACATGAACCCCCTACCGATACTCAGGCACGATCGCGGGGTATCCCGCGTCGAACCGGCGTAACGGGGTTGCAAACACCCGCGAGAGCAGTTCTGCATTCAGCACTTCGTCGGCAACTCCACTGGCGGCGACCGAGCCGTCCTTCAACAATACAAACCGATCCGCCAGCGCAGCGGCGAGGTTCAGGTCGTGGGACGCGATGAGGATCGCGATCCCGTCTTTCGCTAGCGATCGCAGTAGCGCAACCAGCTCGGCCTGATGTTGCAGATCGAGAAACGTATTGGGTTCATCCAAAAGCAACACGCGCGGCTGTTGGACGAGACACCGCCCGATGAAGACACGCTGCCGCTGACCACCCGAGAGCGCGTCCATGGGCCGGGTGAGCAGTGGTATCAATTCGAGGCGGTTCGCGACGGCACGCACGATCTCGAGGTCCTGAGTCGACTCAATCCCGAAGGCGCCGAGATACGGTGTCCGGCCGAGTCGCAGCACGTCATTGACGGTTGGGTCCTGATCGTACGCAGGCGTCTGCGGGAGATACGCCACCAGCCTCGCCATCGCCCGCCGCGACCACTGTGATAACGGGCGACCCTCCCATTGCACCTGCCCCGTAGCGGCGATGTGACCCAGCAGCGCTTTGGTCAGCGTCGATTTTCCGCTTCCGTTCGGACCGATGAGCGCGACAACCTTGCCGGAATCCAGCGACAGCGACACACCGGCCAGCACGGGCTGGTCACCGTACGCGAACGAGAGATTGGAAGCGCTCAGGATCGGCATGATAGGACGCTAGCTATTTCCATCGGTGCGCCTGCGGGCCAGCAGGAAGAGGAAAAACGGCCCACCAAGCAGGCCCGTCAACACACCGACGGGCAACCACGTCCCCGCGGCGTCGCCTTGGGCCAGTCGGCGCGATGCAGCATCCGCGATCGCCAGCAAGCTCGCGCCGATCGCGGTGGCAACGGGCACAAGTCGGCGCTGGTCCGACCCGACAAGCAACCGACCCACATGCGGACAGATCAACCCGACAAACCCGATCGGCCCACTGATCGCCACCGCCGACGCGGTCGTCAAAGATGCAACGACGAGGACGATCCAACGCAAGCGGTGAATCGCGATTCCAAGTGAAGCCGCCTCACCCGTCCCGAGCCCGGCGGCGTTCAATTGGCCACTCAGGATCAACAGCAATAGAAATCCAATCCCGCAGACAATCGCAGCGGCATATACCTGTTCGTCGAGCATGGTCGTCTGCATCGATCCGACAAGGAACGACAGCGCCCCACCACTGCTGGGCAGGTCTTTGAATGCGAAGTTCAGCAGCATGAAGATCGCGCCGTTGACACTGTTAACGATGACGCCCACGAGCAGCAGCGTCACCGGTTCCAGTCGACCACGCCGGGTCGCGAGCAGGAACACGATTGCCACACTGACGAGCGCACCGGCAAACGCGAAGAGCTGTTGACTGGCTGCGGCCCAGGCCACGGGCAAAGTGGTGATCAGGTTGAACATGATCGGGAATCGCCACAGGTACGCGCCCAGTGACGCCCCACTGCTGACGCCAAGCAGGTAGGGGTCGGCCAACGGATTGCGAAGGATGGCCTGATAGGCGACCCCACTGACCGCTAGCGCCCCCCCGACGAGCGATGCGGTCAAAACAATGTCACGGCGAAAGGGAAAGGACTCGGCACTCGGCCAACCAATCGTCCCAGTCGAGCCGATGCAGATGCACGCCGTCGCGACGACAAGCCAGCCGACCAGGCAGAGCGCGATCGTCCCCAGCAACCTTCCAACACTCCAGCGGCCAGTGGTCATGGCGCCGCCTTGGTTGTCGCGGCGTCGCCATGTAACAGCGCAGCGAACCGTTCGGCCATCTCACCGACGTGGTAGCCGGGAAGGAGCATCCACGGTTCGGTCAGCACGTAAACGCGCCCGTCGCGCACGGCCGGCACGTCGGTGAAGGTTGCGATCGTCCGTTTCGCCCGCTCGACCTCCTGTTCAGTCGCGCTGGGACGCAGGCAAAGGATGACCGAAGGTTGAAGTGCAACCAGCTTTTCGTGGTCGATCGTCAGGTAACGCTTTTCCCCGTCGGCAAAAACGTTCTCTCCACCAGCGATCTTCAGCACATCACCGAGGAAGGTGTCGCTACCGACCACGCTTTGGGCGGCGTCGTCCATGACCATCATCGTGCGGATGGGCACCTTGCCCGCGACTGATTTGGACACGCGATCCAACTGCGAGCGTAATCGATCCACGGCCGGTCGGGCGTCGAATGACATGGCCGCTCCAAGCTGGTCCATCGTGCTGAAAACTTGCGTTAAGCGGTCGTTGCTGATGTTGACGATCGTGATGCCCAATCTATCAGCCCGCTGCTTCAGGCCCGGTGGGATGCGGTTTGCGTCAAACTGGACAACCATCGTGCTCGGCTTGATCTGTGCGAGCTTTTCCCAGTCGACAGTCTGGTAGTCCCCAACGCGCGGTAGTGACCGTGATTCCTCAGCCGGCACGTCGAAATTGCTGACGGCGACCAGCCGGTCGGCGGCGCCCATCCCGATGATGAGGTCCGATGCCGCCGGGACGAGCGAAGCAACCGTAACGGTCGTCGGATTTGATGTTGGCGCTGGTGCCGGGGCCGGTCGCTTACAACCCCCAGCGATCAGGACGATCAGCGATACAAATGCTACAGCGACGCGAAGGTGCGAAGGCGCGAAGGAAGCTCGACGAGGCCGAAATACGCCTTCCCGTCTTCCTTCGCGCCTTCCCGTCTTCGCGTCTCCACACATCAATTTTGAGACAAATGGCATAAATGCAATCCGCCGGTGGGAAATTGACGATTGCATGATCGCGCGCGAATGGTAGAGTTGGGTCAGAAACCTGTCAAACGGCCACCGACCGCGTGGGTGCCAACGCAAGCCGCGGTCGAACGAATGGAGTCGATACATGAGCCAGCAGACCTTTGCGTCGCGAATTGGGAAATGGTTCAAGGCTGGCAATCGCGTCGAGCGCGACCTGCCCCTGGAAAGCTCGGCCGAGAACGGCTCGTCTCTGACGACGCGCAGCACGTTCCTTCGCCCCTGGGCCAAGCGCGACGAGGCGATCAGCAACCTTCAGAACGGTGTCGGCGCGCTGGCCGACCTGATGAGCACGATCCGCGACAACCTCGAGTCGCAGGGTCGCCGTCAGCAGGAATTGCTCGGGTATCTGTCCCATCTTCCACAAGCGCTCGAGGCGCTGCCCGAGGCCGGGCGCATTCAGGGTGAAACGCTCAAGGCGATCCACCAGCAGCTTGCGGCTCAAAATGGTCAGCAGAACAAGCTCGGTGAGATCCTGGAACGCATCGTTCAAGCCGACGGTGAACGCCGCAAGGCCGTCGACGGGCTCCGTGACAGTGTCGAAAGCCTGCGCGAGCAGGATTCGGCCATCAGCGACAACCTCGGAAATGTCGGTCTGGCAATGCAGCATGTCAGCCGGGCGTCTGAAGCGAGCACGAAGGTCCTCGAACAGATGCGCGAGAACCTGACCAGCCGCGAGACGGAACTGCAGGCCATGCTGTCCAAGCAGAGCAGCCGGATGACGATCATGCTCGCGATCGCGATCGGGCTGTCGGTGCTGGCGCTGGCGGCCGTTTGTGCGGTGGGATATCTGGGGTACCAGACCGTGATAAAAGCCCAGTAGCGCAAGACCGGTGGCGGTCGAACATTTCACTCGTGCGTTAATTCAACGGTGCCGTCGCGGACGGTTTGCCTGTCATCGTCGTCACGACGATCGCCCGGCCATCCACCACCGGCCTCGTTCCCTGAACGTCTTCCACATACGCCCGCAGAATTTCCGCAACGTTGAGCGCCGAGGCGATCGCCCCACCGGCGTGTTGAGGGAGGTCCCCGTCAAATAGTTCAGGCAGGTGCCCCATGCCCACACCGTTAAGATATTCGACGCTGGGCTGGAGCACTCTGGCGGCGTGGGCGCGGGTTGCATCCGTCCGTCCACGTGTGCGCATCAAAGCGGACACAAACGCGCCGAGCAACCATGGGTACGCAGTGCCGTTGTGCTGGGCGCGATCACGGGTGATGACATTGCCCGCGTAGCGCGCTTGATAGGCTACGTCGTGCGGGGACAGTGTACGCAAACCCTGCGGGGTCAGCAGTTCCGCTTCGATCACCTGCAACACACCTTCGTGGCGATCCCCGTTCAGCACGGCGAAGGGCAGGCTGATGGATAGCAGTTGGTTGGGACGAATGGCCGGATCATGCCCGGCTGATTCGATCACGTCGTAGCAGCACTTGCGCTCATTGGACCAGAAGATCCGGTTGAACGCCTCCTTCACCTTTACCGCGCGATCGCGCAGGGCCAGCACATGCTCGGTGTGCCCACTGCGCTCACAGAGGTCGGCCGTGATGCACAGCGCGTTGTACCAGAGCGCGTTAAGTTCGACCGGCTTTCCCTGGCGCGGTGTGACAACCCAGTCGACCGCCTTGGCGTCCATCCATGTGGTCGGCAGGCCCGCTACGTGCGTCTGCAGCAGGTGGTCGGCGCCGGTGCTGATGCCCAAACGCGTGCCCTTGTCATACGCGTCGATGATCTTCATGACCGGTTCGAGCAAATGCTGCGCGACCCCGGCGTCGTCCTTCGTGTAGCGCAGGTAGTCGTAAACTGCGTTGACGAACCACAGCGAGACGTCCGCTCCGTGGTAGATCGGACCCGTTCCGTCTTCCGGGAACCGCGACGCGATCAACCCGTCGCGCAATGTGGCCGCGGCGCAGCGCAGCAGCCTCAGGCCCTGGGCGAACTTCTCGGTGACAAGATAGAGGCCCGTAAACCCGACGAGCGATTCTCGCAGGGAGGGTGATGACCACGGGTAAGCCGCCACGGCGCTGCCTCGCGTCATAGCGACGTCGTCCGGCACGTCGTCAATAAACTGCTTGGCCGCCCGGCGCAGCGCGACGACCGGCAACGCAGTGTCCAGCATCGCCTCTTCAATCGCGATGGCTTCGCACTGGCTTTGGGCACACTTGATCGCGGCGTCAAATTCGATCGGGTCGGCGCTGCAGATGAAGTTGGCTGTGTCACCGGGGTAAAGCGTCCACTTGATCGCGCCCGGTGACCAGACGTCTTCCAGGCCGCTGTACCCGCGTTCCGACTCGCGGCGGTAGATCGTGTTCAGGTACCAGACGCCCCCACCGTTCGACGCACCATCGTGGGCGAAGAAAACTTCGGGCGTTCGGCTGGTCGGCGCAACGCGATATTGGCGCCCGCCTCGCTTTTCGACGGTTAGACGACCATTCCACTGGTACATCAGATCGTGGATCGGCCGCAGCGCGAGCATCGGACGCAGGTCGAGCTCAACCGGATGCTGCGAACCCAAAAGTGAATAGCTGAGGCAGACGGTGTTTTCACCACGAATGAGCCGCAACGATTTTTCGATCGTCCAACCATCTCCCTGATAGGCCCAGCGCGGAAACGGGTCGTGGCGAAACGCGCGCAAAAACTCGTACCCCCGCGGATAAATGATCCCGGGATATTCGTTGCTCGCCAGTGGCCACGTGTTGCCGCGCGAGGTCACGGTTTCCTCAACGCGACTCAACAACACCATCCGGCGAACCGGTGGCGCCATCGAAGCGACGAGCAACCCGTGATATTTTCGCGTGTTCAGACCTGGGGACGTCGAACATGCGTACCCACCAATACCGTTTGTGACCAACCATTCCTGGCCGATCAATTCGTCTAACCCCGTTACAGACATGGCTTGCCCTTCCATCGCAATCCTCCATGACAGCGGTGTATAGATTCTACTCGATAAACCGCTCTCGTGCGCCGAGCGAATTGTGCATTTTTGATGTTAAGGACGTTTTTGCGCCGCGCGAATGAGCGAAAATGTAACGATGGTTACATAGGACGAGCAGAACCGATGTATCGCACGATTGACACGCTCCAAGCCGTAGTACAATGGCCGCGCACTAGCGGCCCGACAGTGTGATGTGATCCATAGAGGAGCGTTAGGCGACCTGAGCGATCGGCCGGTCCAACGCCGTATCCAGCGACGATCCTTCAGGTCGCTACCGCTCTGTTCGGGATGACAACGCGACGCTTGGAATGAGCGTGCTCTAATACTGCGGCCCACCTGGGTTCACATCCCGATTCCACAGCAAAATGCCACCGGCCATGCTCTTCACATTTTTAAAGCCGCTGCTGCGGAGAATCTGCGTCACCTGCAGTGAGCGCGCGCCACTCTTACAGTGGATGACGACTTCGCCGTCCTTGTGCGATTCGAGCAATTTGGGGGACGCCATCCAGTTCGCGCGCGGGATGAGGTGATGCTTGTCGACGATGTGTGTCACGTCGTACTCGTTGGGCTCGCGCACGTCGACGAGGACGAACGCTGCGTCCTTCGCGTCGAGCTTGGCCTTCACTTCTCGCGGTGTGGTCTCCCAGCCTTCTTTGAACTGATAGCCAGGCGGCAACCCGCGACCATCGAGCGACG
>JBBRHE010000135.1:0-10499 GCA_038223165.1 Tepidisphaerales bacterium | reverse complement strand
GGCTGATCCACCTTCGAGGAGCAGCGCTTTCGTTTCGACGAAGTTGCCACTGTTGGCGACAAGGTCCCAGTAACGGCTGAATCGCTTTAGCCGCGCCATTGTTGCGACATCGATCAGTTTCGTCTGGCGCACTTCATACGGCGGCGCGTCGTCGTAAATCATGCCCCACGGTTCAGTGTGTCGGACGATCGGCGTGCCACGCAGGCGCTTGAGCATCCCCACCTGAATCTCCTGCGGTCGCAGCGCAACGAGACGGTCGAACCCGCGCCCGAAGCTGGCCATGTCCTCGCCGGGCAAACCGACAATGAGGTCAGCGTGCACGTGAACCCCGGTCTGTTCACGCAACCACGTGAGGTTCTCAACGATCTTCGTGACATCCTGTCGCCGACTGATGAGGGCGGAGACTTCTTCGTTGAAGGTCTGAATCCCAACCTCGAACTGGAGCATGCCCGGTGGAAACTGCGCGATGAGCTGCCGCAGTGCGTCGGGAAGTCGATCGGGGATCATCTCAAAGTGAAGGAATAGATCATCAGAAAGCCGTTGAAGAAAGAACTGCAGGATTGCGCGGCTGATGTTGAGGTTCAGATTGAACGTCCGGTCGACAAATTTGAACTGCCTTACGCCACGCGCGAGCAAGCCATCCATCGCGGAGAGGAACTCGTCTGTCGGCACGTTGCGCACTGGAACGTCGAGCGATGAGAGACAGAACTCGCACTTGAACGGACAACCCCGCGACGCTTCGACGTAAATCACTCGGTGGGCGATGTCGGCGTGGTCGTAGAGGTCGTAGGGCAATGCGATCGTACCGGATGCAATGGTCGCGGCCCTGTTGAGCAAGTCGAGGCCGACGCGATTTGGTTTGCTGCTGGTGGCGAACTCGGGGAGATCGGCCGCGATGACTTTCGTAAGCACGCGCCGGTCCGCGAGCAACTGACGGCACAGGTCGGCAAAGGCAAGGTCGGCCTCACCGGTGACGACATGGTCGGCAAGCTGCACGATCGGTTGCACTTCGGTTTCATACGACACCTCGGGCCCACCGAGGACGATGGTGACGTCCGGGCGCAACCGTTTCAGTTCGCGAACGAGTTCGGTCGCCGGCGTGACGTTCCAGATGTAAACACCAATCCCGACAAGCTTCGGTTCCTGCTCCAGAATGCGCTGCGCGACGACGTCGACCGGTTGCTTGATGTCGAACTCGAGCATCACCGCTCGCGATGCGAGCTCGCCGAGGTTGGCCATGAGATAACGCAGGCCAAACGAGGCATGAGCGTAGCGGGCGTTGAGCGTGGTCAGGACGATATCGGGCACGAGGACAGTGTAGCAGGATTCACGACGCCGCTCCCGGTTCTCCGGCTCCGGGAGAGTTGCCGGACTCACACCTTTGCCACGTCCTTCTGCTTTGTCTCATCCTGAGCGGCTTTTGCGCGTTCCTGCCGGCCAGTCTGCTTGGCCTCTTCCCACGGGAACCGGCGGCCGTCCGTTCGCTTGGTCGGTTGCGTGCCGAAACCGAGGATGTAAGCGCGACGCGGCAGGTCCGAACGGTTTGGTCCGGTGTAGTGGAATGTGCGGTTCGTGTGGACCGTGCAGCCACCAGGCGGCAGCGGGCAGGCGACTACATTTTCCTGGGGTGGGGTCTCGACCATCTCCAGGCCATGGATGCGTGGATCGTTGTTGATGCTGCGGTGAGGCAGGATCTCATTGCGATGGCTGCGCGGGACGAACTGCATGCAACCGTTGTCCAGCCGCGCCGGTTGCAGTGGCATCCAGAGGCTGAACGCGTTGTAGTGCATCGCTGGGTTCCAATAGGCCTCGTCCTGATGCCACGGCGTCGGCGCGCCGATGCGGGCGGGCTTGAAGATCGCGTGTTCACCTTGCGCCGTCGCAGTGGGCCCAAGCAACTGTTTAGCGATCGATAGCGCGTTAGCGCGGAATACGCCGTAGATCAGCTCGGGCGCGTAGCGCGCCGGATTGAGGATCTGCGGCAGGACGGCTTGCTTGCCCTCTTCGTCCGTACCACCGAGGTCGAACTGGTTGCCGTCCGCACGACCGACCCGCTGTTCGAACAAGCGGTCGTAGATGACGCGCAACCGTTCCACTTCCTCAGGGTCGGAGATCTGGTCGATCACCAGATATCCCTCGCGATGGAAGAACTCGATCTGGTCCGTTGAAAGGATAACGTTGGGCTCAGGCAAAATGCCGGCGGCGACGACTTCGGGGGTCATGGGGACTCCTGGGTTGGTTAGGACAAGGTCAAATGTACGCTGCGATCGGCATGATGGCGTTCGGAACTATGGACCGGAGAAATTTGAACATCGGATTCAAGTCGTCGATAATCGGTTTGCAGAGCACATCATGGCCAAAACTCCCCCCTCTCGCCGGCGTTCATTTGAAGGAAAGCAGTGCCTGATCCCCGAGCTGAAGATGGTCGGTTACGACCAGTTCCTACGCGCCAACTCAACGCTGGCCGAGCACGTGCATCGTGACGCGTATGAGATCTGCTACCTGCTCTCCGGTTCCGTCGAATGGTGGGCGGGCGATGAGGTCACCGAGGTCGGGCCCGGTGAGGTCTACATCACTCGGCCGGGTGAACGGCATGGTGGAACGGATGCATTCATGCATCCGTGTGAGCTGCTTTGGGTACAGGTCGCATTTGCGTTGCCCGGCGTGACGGATGCCGACGGCGCAGCGCTGACAGAGGGATTTGCAAAGATCACGCACCGCACGTTTCCCGCGTCACGGCACGTCGCCGAATGTATCGGGCGCATCGTCGATGAACATGGCTCACCAGGACGCCTCGCGGACGTCGTCGTGCGTGCGCTGCTCCATGAACTGCTGGTCCACATACTGCGCGACCACGCCACTGCGGCGCAGCGGGCTTCGGATGGCAAAGTGTCGACAATCATCAGGCGCGCGATCCGATGGATGGACGAACATGTCTCTGACGACTACGCGATCGATGAAGCAGCCGCGGTGGCAGGGTTGAAACCGAGCCGTTTCCATGAACGGTTTGCGTCCGAAACGGGGTTCACACCAGCCGAGCACCGCACACGCCAGCGGGTGCGACAAGCCAAGCAACTGCTGCGTTCGACCCAGAGGTCGGTCACCGACATCGCGTTCTCGCTGGGCTTTTCGAGCAGTCAGTATTTCGCGACCGTCTTCAAAAACCAGGTCGGCCTCACACCGATCGCCTATCGCGACCGCGCCCGTGGGTGAACTCCGGCGAGCGCTCTATATATAGATGTATCCCGTCCCGGCGTTTGCCCGTCCCCCATTTGCACGCCAGGCGGTACGCTCACGGCACATGCCTCCCGATTCGCAACATCTTGCCGCGCAGGTCGTCTGGCTGTTCGTGCTGGCGATCCCGATCGCGAGTGTCGCTTGGACGGTGACCCACGAGGAAATCTTCCGCGAACCGCGCGAGTTCTGCCAGCAGAAGAGTTCTACTTGCGATCGGTGGGTGAAACGGAAGTTTTTCTACCTTTTTACGTGTGAGTATTGCTTCAGCCATTACATCAGCGCGGCATTTCTTGCATTCGCGAACTACAAGCTGCTGCTGGACGATTGGCGTGGATACGTTGTTGCTTTTTTTGCACTCGTATGGGTATCCAATGCCTATATGAGCCTGTTTGCCCGCCTGCGTGTCGACATTCGCAGCGAACGCGCGATTGCAGACGTTCGCGCCAAAGAAGTGGAAGTGAAGGAACACGAGATCGAACGCATCCGCACGGACATAGAAGATATTGGCCGCACGGGTGACGGGACGCCGCCAGTCCGATAATGACAGTGTTCTCAGTGTCACAACTTTCAGTTGGACAACAATTCCACGTCTGGTTTGCATCACTACAGAACTGAATCGTATGTTCCCTTCGACCGTCGGCCGGTGTTCGGTTTGGCGCTCGGATAGAGGTGTTGTATGGAATTGGTCGAACGCCCCTTGAGTAGCGAGGGTGGTCAGCGTGGGCTGGTCACGAGCGACGAAGTCTTCCCACCGGAAGTCGAGCTGGTGATGTCAGCTTTGGAAGTCGGTGGCTACTGCGGGTTCGACCGCCGGGCGATGCGGCGAGTCGCGTACCGCGCGCAAGCTCAACTGCGGTTGTTCAGTGATGCCGATGCAACACGATCCTGGACCCTCTACACACGGGATGTGAACCGCCGTGGTATGGCGTTTGTCACACCCCACCGCTTGCCGTTGGGCTATGGTGGCGTGCTGGAAGTGCCGGGACCGGACGGCCGATGGTTGAACATCAGTTGCACCCTGCTGCGTTGCCGCGAGGCAGCACCGGGATGGTTTGAAGGCAGTGTGTACTTCAATCGCGACCAGGCGGACTTTGCGCGGTTGGAGTAACGTAGCGCCGGCAAGTAGACTGGCGCGTCCCATGCGAACCATCATTTGCGCCTTGCTGCTGTCTGGCCTGTTCGCCGCTTCTTCATACGCGCAGGATGCTGCATCCACGGCCGATCCCGGTGCGCCAATGGTCGGTGAGAAGAAGGGCTTTCCCGGCATCGCGATCGACGTTGCCAGAAAGCAGGTGCGCGTCGACTGTCAGACGCTCGACATCTCGGCGCCACTGGAATTTTTCTGCGTCGTCAGTGGGACCAACGAGCACGAGTCGCTGCTGCGGTCACCGATCAAGCCATCGCATTTGCACGCGGGGCTGCTGATGCTCGGTCTGCAGCCGGGTGAACCGGTGAAGTATTCCGAAGCGATGAACAAGTGGATCGCGCCCCACGGCCCACCGTTGCAGATCTCTCTGGAATTTGAAAAGGACGGCAAGCTCGTCACACTACCTGCGTACCGGTTGATGCGCGACGTGAAGTCGAAGAAGGAGATGCCACCGATGACGTGGATCTTCGCGGGCAGCCGAGTTCTGGACGACGGCACCTACGCCGCCGATGCGACGGGGTATCTCGTCAGCGTGGTGAACTTCGACCTGACAGTGATCGACATTCCCCAGTTGGCCAGCAGCGCCAATGAATCGCTCGAGTGGGAAATCAACAAGGACCTCATGCCCCCCGCCGGCACCGCGGCGACGTTGATCATCGAAGGTGCAGGGGGTTTTGGGGGTGTCGCGGCAGCGAGTGGGGATGGCACGGCTTCTCCTCAACGCGCAGCGACCACAACACCGAGTGAACAGTTGTCAGACGTGACGGTGAACCAGGAACAGATTGATCGGCTGCAGGCCAGATGGGACCAGATCGTGCGCCCGCACGATGCTGCCTTGCGCGAGGCCGCCCAGGCGCATTACGACGTCATCGGCGCGATGCGCCGCGAGCAGCAACGGTTGATCGATGAAGCGGACCGCATCCAGCGCAAGATCGACGAACTCGAAAAAAGCTACCAGGACATGACGACTCCTCGCCCGTCACCCATCACCCCATGAACGAACCCGTCGCCGACAGGACGACAACGATCGTCGCGCCGCTGTCGGCGCTTGTTCTCAGTACCTTGGCGTCGGTTGCATGCTGCATCCTGCTTGGCCCGACGCTCGGTTTGGCGTTCAGTGGGTTTGCGGTTGTCACGATCCTGTCACCGCAATTTGCTTCCATGGCCGGCGCGTCGGTCCGTCATTTCATCTTGGTCCAGGCGTGCATTGTTCTGCCGATCGTCGTGGGATGGGCATGGGCCACCGTGCTGAAAGAAGCGTGGCCGATGTCTGCGTTGGGATGGATGACGGCCTTGATCGTGTCGTACGCAGCGATCGTCGCTGTCACCACGAAACTGCTGTCGCGCCTGATACCGGCGGCCTTTGCGATTGCAGCGGTCACGGTCGCGGGATACGCGTGGTTGTCGTGGCCCATCTGGACTGGGGCTTGGATGACCGAGACGATCGCGGCCAGGCTCATTGCGCCGCACCCATTGTTTGCGATCAATTCGATCACTGGAAGCGCGCCGTGGCCTGAGCACCCTGTCATCTATGGGATGTCGCGATTGGGACAGGACATCAGCTACGCGATGCCAGAGTCGTGCTGGCCGGCGATTGGTTTGAACGTCGTCGGCACGAGTGTGAGCACTGCGTTGCTTGCGGTAATCTGCAGGGTGAGGAAACGATCACACGCCGCCACGACTTAGCCAAAGTGCTTACTCGTTTGGCACGGCGGGCTTCGTCGTCGCGGGTGTTGTGGGACTTGCGGGTGGGTGCACGTCGTTCAACATCAATGGAGCCAACACCTTCGCTGCGAACGCTGAGTGCATCGGGCCGATGTGATCACCCAGGTTGTCGAATTGCATCCAACATGGGTCGTAAGGGAACTGCTCAAACTTCGCGTAGTCTTTGGCGTCGGCATCGGGGGGCATGATGAATCCCACGCGTCCCGCAGCTTCGACTTTTTTCCCGTCAATCGTTGCAAACATTTTCGTACCGATCCCGAGGACCAGCGTGTCGTTCAGGCTCGTGAATGCGTACGCCTTGTGGTCGACGTGCGTCAATGCCTTGCTCAGGTCATAGTCAGGCGACAACGCCGACGCGAGCAACGTGAGCGTGTGGATGGTGACGTTGGGTGGCAGCGCTTCCAGCGCCCAAACGGCGATGCCCGTACCACCGCTGTGGGCGACGAGGTGGACGTCGACGTTTGGATTTTTTGTAGTAAATGCGACGATCATCCTGGCGACGCGTTCGGCTTGTTTTTGATTTCGCTCGCGCGCGAGCAGTGCGGGGATACCAGGATTGTTTTCGGTCCAGTCATACGCGTCAAACTTATCGAATCCCCCCACCGACAGTCCGCGAATCAGAACACGGTCCAAACCGCGCAAGCCACCAATGCCGGGCAGATGCAGCACGTAGGTCTTGCGTTCCGGATCAGGTCGGGCCGTTGCCAATCGTTGGGTGGTTGGCGCATTGCTGGCCGGGCGAGTGGCAGGCGCAACCTGGGCGTGTAGTATCGTAGCGCTGCCAAACAATGTCGCCACGGTCCATGCAGTGCAGAGGATGAGTGAAAGTCTTGCCATGAATTTCATCGGGCGACCGTCGATTCGGAATCAGCTGACGGTTCGGACATTTTCGACGCGCCACTGATCGTCTCGAGCGCCATCTCCGTCAATAGTGGAGCAAGAAATCCACTGACAAATCGAGTGCCCATCGTTGCCGTGTGATCACCATTATTTCCATACTCGGCGAACCAGTCGCGATTGTACGGCATCGGTTGAAGCTTGCGATACTGTTCGGGCTCGATCGCGGTTGTCGGCATCGTGAACCCGTGCACACCCGCCGCCGCCACGCGTTTGCCATCGATCGTCCCATAGGTTCGCGTTCCCCAACTCAGGACAAGCGTATCGCCTGGACTGGAGAAGACGAGCATCTTCCCCCGAACTCGGCGTAGCGCGCCAGACAAGTCATAGTCAGGCGAGATCGCCGGTGCCAACAGTACGACCGCTGCCACGTTCACGTTCGACGGTAATGCCTCGAGCATCCAGATTGTGGGCCCTGCCCCCCCACTGTCGCTACTGATGAAGATAGGCCGCTCGGGATGATCGGTCGCGAACGCTGCGACCTCGGTGGCAAGGCGTTCTGCCTGTGCCCGGTTGCGTTCCTGTTCCTGCAGCACCGTGATCCAGGATGATTTGCTTGTCCAGTCGTACAAGCGCGTGTCGGCATCGAATCCACCTGTCCGCAATGCAGACAGATACCACTGCTCTATCGCGTTGTCACCGGCAACGCCGGGGAGGTGAATCAGCAAGGGCTTCGGATTGAGGGGCACTATGTCCCGTTTGACGGCGCATCCACCCGTCAACGGGATCAGCAACATCACGAGAAGAATTGAACGAAGGAGTCGCGATGCTACATCCATTGCGATACCATTACACACTGGCGCTGCGGTGATCGAGTCGATCAGTAACCTGCAACCTTATCGGACGCTGTCATGTTACCGGACATCTGCCCGACAATAGCGACGGAGGCGCTAAGACCAAGGCGGTCAGCGCCGGCGTCGAGCATTGCCAGCGCGGTCGGCAGGTCGCGAATGCCACCCGATGCTTTGACCAGCAAACCCTGACCATACTTTTTCATCAGCTTGACGGCTTCGATGCTCGCTCCACCCGTGGGATGAAAACCGGTGCTCGTTTTGATGAAGTCGCAGCCACTTTCCCGCACGGCGCGACAGGCGACCTCAAGCGAGCGTTCACCCGCTTCGGCACCGGGCTTGAGCAAGGCCGCTGACTCGACGATGACTTTAACCGTCACGTCTCGTCGGGCCGCTCGAACTGCCTTGACGACTTCCGTCAATTCCGCGCGGGCGGCGTCAAGGTTGAATGAGAGCAGATACGGAAGGTGCGCGACAACGTCGACTTCGTCGGCGCCGTCCTTCACGGAGCTGGTCGCTTCGATCGCTTTAATTGTTGGTTTCGACGTGCCATGCGGGAAGCTTGTGACAGTGCAGGTCAGTACCCCCGTGCCTTTGAGCTTCGCGGCGACGAAAGACACCCACGCCGGTGCAACACAGACCGATGCAAACTGGTGCTTTATGGACTCGTCCACAACCAGTTGCACCTCGGCAGCGGAGGCTTCGGGTTTGAGAATGGTGTGATCAATCCTGGCAGCAAGTTCGGCGGACGTCATAGCGGTAGTTTTACCACAGGGACGACAAACAGCGGTAGTAATTGATGGATTGAAAACATTTGTCGATGACCATACAATTAACATCGTCGCATTTGGGGCTTCAGACACTGTCGGGCACGGGTGGCAATCAGTCGATGGTGATATTGGACCACCCGATCGCATCTACTGAAGTGATGTAGAGAACAGTTCCAATGCGCTCCGAACAATGGTTGAAGGGCCTAACACTTTGGTCACGGTGAATGCGTCGGCTATTCGGCTATGGCCATCGAGTCCGTCCCATCCACCATTGCCGACTGACGTCACTTTGTAGGCCCAGTTTCCAACGCTCAGCCTGCGCTACGTACGGTTGAATCAGGTCTGCCAACCGTGCGTTGATGTAATGGGAGTCAGTTGAATCTTGGTAAAGGCGCAGCGGAGAGTCCCTGCATCCTCACCATCTATGCGTACTTGCTTGTGATTCGCTGAGACGACCTCGGCCGTCAGGAAGGACCAGATGAATCTAAAGTATATACCGTCTTAAGAAGTGCTGCTGTTAGATAAACTGAGCGAAACTTAAACAATTGACAGGGCCCAGTTTATGCCCATCAGTACCCACCAGTGCCCTTCACTGATCCGTTGTTCCACGTGGAACACGACACACTACGTTTCCACATCGACTTTCATGCGTTGCATCAGTTCGTCAAACTGGTCTAGTGACGCATAGTGCAAAGTAATCTTGCCTCGCCCTTTGTCGCCCGATGTCTTGATTTGCACTTTCAGACCGAGTTGCCGCGCTACGTTTCGCTCTAGTTCTGCGAGATGGGCGGATTGCGCTTTCGCAACTTTCGTGGTGGTGGGCCCGGTGAGATCGGTAGCCAATCGTTCTAGATTACGAACCGATAAGCTTTGACTGACCGCAAGTTCTGCCAAGCGAATTTGTTCGACCTGGCTGGTGATCCCGGCCAGCACCTTCCCGTGTCCTAATGATAGAACGCCATCCGTCACCATCTGTTGAACAACCGGCGCGAGTTCCAGCAGGCGTAGAAAGTTTGCGATACTGCTTCGGTCTTCGCCCAAACGTCCAGCTAGCTCGGATTGGGTAAGACCGAGTTGCGTCAGCAGGGTGCGGTAGCCTGTCGCGCGATCCATAGGGTTGAGGTCTTCCCGCTGAATGTTTTCAACTAACGCCAACTGGGCCTGGGTCAACCCATCCACATCACGCACCAAAGCGGGGATCGTTTCCATCCCCGCAAGCTTTGCTGCCCGCCAACGACGTTCACCTGCGATCAATTCATAACGATCACCTTGCCTGCGAACAAGAACAGGTTGAATCACCCCATTGGCCTTCAGACTCGCTGCCAGCTCGACGAGTGAGGCATCGGAGAACACCCGCCTCGGTTGATGTGGATTGGGGATCACCTGAGTGACGGGCACATTCAGAGGCTCATTTGAAACGACAATCGTATGCTCAACCGCAAGTGTGGTTGCAGGTATCGTCTTGGATGGGTCTGTCGTAGCCGAATCCAGAGCAGGGAGTTCTTCGCGAACGGAGATAAGGCTACTTAGTCCTCGACCCAAACGTGACTTCATTTTTGACATGCTTGACCTCCTGTCATGACCTTGTGTTCCACGTGGAACAATCTAACGAACCCGCGCACGGCTTGCAAAGAATGGTTGCAGAGATTCAGCACATGCACTAACCAAAAGCATACCGTTCTCAACTCGTCTAAGACACTCCGATAGATCTTTTCCAGACACTCGGTGCCAGGAGATCTTCGGAGTAGCCTATAATGAAAATAACTAGGTTAGGTTATAAACCGATCCTTTTTCTGTTTTGTTATCATAAAATACGCTGTGGAGGGTTCGTGAAGTCCTTCACATGGCACCTAACTCCTTACTCGCTATAATTCCCCCGTTCATCACCCAAGGAAAGGGACGCATGCCTTACACGCTCGCGCCGGTTGGCGA
>JBBRHE010000134.1:0-10602 GCA_038223165.1 Tepidisphaerales bacterium | reverse complement strand
TCCATCAGCGCGACCGCCTTGGCCCCCAGAACCAGATACTGTGCTGCTCGTGGACCGGCGCCCCACGTCAGCCAGTCGTTGATGAACGACGGTGTGTGCGGTTCCTTCGGGCGTGTCGCCCGCGTCAAAGCGACGGCGTAGTCAATCACGTGATCGCTTACCGGCAATTTGCGCAAGACACGCTGGATATGCAGGATGTCAGAACCGCTCAGCACCGCCTCGGGAGTCGCTTCGAGGTCCATCGTTGTTGCCCGGACAATCTGCTTCTCCTCGCTGCGCGTCGGGTAGCCGATGTTCACCATGAACATGAACCGGTCCAGCTGCGCCTCGGGCAACGGGTAGGTACCTTCCTGTTCGACCGGGTTCTGCGTCGCAAGCACCATGAAAGGCAGGTCGAGCGCGTAGGTCCGCCCACCGGCCGTCACGTGCTGCTCCTGCATTGCCTGCAAGAGCGCCGCCTGCGTTTTTGGGGGTGTGCGGTTGATCTCGTCGGCCAGCACGATGTTGCTGAAGATCGGGCCTTTCACGAATCGGAAGGCGCGCTTCCCGGTCGACTGGTCCTCTTCAAGGATGTCGGTGCCGGTAATGTCGGCTGGCATCAGGTCGGGCGTGAACTGAATGCGGTTGAACTGCAGGTGCAGCACTTTCGACAGCGTCGAGATCATGAGCGTCTTGGCCAGCCCCGGCACACCGACCAGCAGGCAGTGCCCCCGCGCAAACAGGCTCGCCAGCAGCAGTTCGATGACGGCATCCTGACCGACGATCACCTTGTGCAATTCCCGCAGCAAATGCGACTTCACTGCGGTGAACTTGCCGATAAACTCGTTTTCCTTGCCCAGGGGCAAGGACGATGGCGAACTGGATGGTGTGGCTGCGGTGGACAAGGTGCTCTCCTACGTGCGGGTCTGCAACAGGTTATACCGTTACGACCGTCACAGGTTGAAACGACCTCCGAAAGAGTATCACACAGCGACCCAGCGACCGTCGAAATTCGCAGTACTTTCAAGTCCCTTCTTATCGCCACCACCCACTTTGCCGAAAGAAGCGTTGGAGGGTTCATGAACGGAAAGCATGTCACAGAGATGTCGGACCGCACGCACACTACAGAAAGCACGCCCAGCGACGCCGGGCGTAGTTATCGGCGGTCGAGCCGCACGTTCGCGCATCGGCCCATCGCGATCTACCCCCGCCAACGCGGGGGTCGCACGGGTCGGCAGGTTGCCCGATTGCGCGACTACAGTGCCAGTGGCATCGGGCTCGTCGCCGGTCAAGCCGTGGAGACCGGCTCACACTTTGCCGTTCGCCTCGTGAACCCCGACGGCAGCAAGGTCGCTCTTGTGTTCGAGGTCGTCTACTGTCAGCCCGGCGAAAACGGCACCTTCCAGGTCGGCGCCCGGTTACCCGAACGGCACGTCCCACCCCATGCGCCACGGGAATATGAGACGAGCATTATGGGAAAGACGGTCAGCAACTGGGACCGCGTCCTCGAGATCCGCGCCGAGTCGGAACGGCTTTGGCTGAACATGCGTCCACCGCACAGTGAAAGCGGTTGGGGCATGTACGTCGATCGCAACCAGTTGGAAGCCGCTTTGCTCGGTGAAGCGACCATCGAGAAGAAGGCGGCGTAGCACTCGCAGAGCCCGCAGGTGCATCACGCCAACCGCTCAACACTGACGCTCGGCCCCTGAATGGCGATTGCCAACGACCGCCCTGCGATAGTAGCATTCGCGCCATGACATCAGCCACGCGCGACAAGCTCAAGTCGATCGGTCAGGAGCAGGTTCTTCGTTTCTACGACAAGCTCGACAATGCGGGCCAGCAGAAGCTTGACGGGCAATTGGCGGCGCAGGATCTGGACTACATTCAGCAATTGGCCGACACGCAGGTGAAAGTGAAGGCGTCACTCGAACTGCCACTCGAGATCAAACCGGTCTCGGCGTTTCCCCACAAGCCGGACGCTTCGCGCCGTGGCCTTTACGCCGACGCCGAACGCCGTGGTCGTGAGCTGCTGCGCGACGGTAAGGTCGCAGCGTTTCTCGTCGCAGGTGGACAAGGGACGCGCCTCGGGTACGACGGACCCAAGGGCGAGTACACGGTTTCGCCCGTCAAGAACAAGCCGTTGTTCCAGGTCTTCGCTGAACAGTTGCTTTCGCATGGAAAGGAGTACGGCAGGCCCGTGCCCTGGTACGTCATGACCAGTGACACCAACGACGCCGCGACCAAGGCGTTCTTCATCA
Source organism: Tepidisphaerales bacterium (assembly GCA_038223165.1). Lineage (GTDB taxonomy): Bacteria > Planctomycetota > Phycisphaerae > Tepidisphaerales > Tepidisphaeraceae > DASYHQ01. The sequence goes on along the minus strand of JBBRHE010000134.1, from coordinate 8,365 downwards.
AACACAACTACTTCGGCCTCGACCCGAAAAACGTCACCTTTTTCGTCCAGGGCATGATGCCTGCGTTCGCGTACGACGGCACCCTCTTACTGGCCGAAAAAGACTCGCTTGCCCTCTCGGCCGACGGGCACGGTGGCAGCCTGCGGGCATTGGCCAAAACCGGCGCGCTGGCGGACATGAAAAAGCGAGGCGTCGAACACCTGTCGTACTTCCAGGTCGACAACCCGCTCGTCCACGTTATCGACCCACTTTTCATCGGTCTGCACGACCTTACGGGCTCGGAGATGAGCTCCAAAGCGATCCCCAAAGCCAACGCCCTCGAAAAGGTCGGCAACTTCGTGATCGGCGACGGTAAGACGCAGGTCATCGAGTACAGCGACCTCCCCGAGTCGCTGGCGATTCAGACAAACCCTGATGGCTCGTTGAAGTTCAACACCGGCTCGATTGGCATCCACGCCCTGCGCGTCAGCTTCGTCGAACATCTGAACGCCGACGGACAATTGAAGCTGCCATGGCATCGAGCCGAAAAAAAGGTGCCGTATGTCGACGCCAACGGCCAACTGGTGAAGCCCGAAAAGCCCAACGCAGTAAAGCTCGAGCAGTTCGTGTTTGACGCGATCCCGTTTGCGAAGAACGCGATCGTGTACACGACCGAGCGGGCCGAAGAATTCAGCCCGGTAAAGAACGCCGAAGGGGTCGACTCCCCCACTACCTGCCGGCGTGATCAGACTCGCCGGGCCGCACGCTGGCTGAGTGAGTCGGGTGTGGACGTCCCGCAGAAAAACGGTGAGCCCGACGCGACGATTGAGATCTCCCCACTCTACGCAGCCAGCCAGCAGCAACTGGCCAAGCATGATCTGTCAAAGGTAACGATCAAGAGCGGTCAAAGCGTTTACCTGTAGGGGCTGGTCACTGTGCCCGTCCTCTTTCTAAGAATACAAAAAGCCGCAGGGAGGCACGGAGGCCCGGCCCGACGTGATACGATCAGCAACCCGTGCGAATCCTTTCCGCCATCCTGTCCCTGTTGATCGCCATCGCTGGCTGGCACTACCTGTTTTACTCCGTCGCGGCCATCCGTTTGGCGGGTGTGGAGGACGAACGCCGGAACCGCTTGCGTAACGCGTTGCGTCGGGTCGGTGGGATCGTCATGCTGCTGCTGGCGGGTTGCTTCTTTGCAGGCTTTTGGACGTTTGACTTCAGTGACCTGGAACGCGACAGCGACCGCTTTGCGATGATCTGGGTCGCAGTCGCGCTGCTCATCACCGCGATTATCGTCCTGGCATTGATCGACCTCCACCTCACCGCGAAACTACGGCGGGCCACCAAGTCCATCGACGAGACAACACTATGACCTGTTCGTACCCGTTCCGGCTGCCCTTCCTCGTCCTCACGCTGCTCACCACGCTCGCAGGGTGCCGTGAGGCAGCGCCGTCGTCGGCGCTGCCGATGGTCAACGTGCGCATCGGACAACAGTCATTCCAGTTGGAAGTCGCCAAGACCGAAAGAGACCGGATGAAGGGCCTCATGTATCGCGAGTCGATGCCCACCGACCGCGGCATGATCTTCGTCTTCGACCGTGAAGCCATGCGCAACTTTTGGATGAAGGACACCATGATTCCGCTCGACATCCTCTACCTGAACTCGATCGGTGGCATCGTCTCGATCAAACACCTCAAACCGCTGGACGAATCGTCAGTCTCCAGCGATTTCCCCGCGAAGTTTGCAATCGAATTGAACGAGGGTGCCGCAGCCAAGGCGGGTGTGAAGGTCGGGTATATCATCGACATTCCCGCTGTGGCGCGAAACACGGATGAGTAACCGTCAGCTTGCGACGACCTCGCGTGAGATCCGGCTATTCGTAACGGCATCCATCTCTAAGTCCGCGAATTCGCCGCGACGAAACGCCTCATTCGCCAGGCCCGCGATCATGGCAGCGTTGTCGGTGCAGTAGGTGCGCTGGGGGAAAAAGACCGACAACGGGAATCGCGCCATCGCGGCGCGCAGACCGCTGTTGGCGCTGACCCCACCCCCGATGATGACAGACTGTGCGCCTCGCTGCTCCACCGCCCGGCGGATCTTTTCCAGCAGCACGTCCACGCACGCTGCCTGAAATCCCGCGGCGATGTCGGTCGTCTCCTGCTCGTCCGGTGGTGTTGTACGCTGTGGTTTCCCCGGGACACCGCGCACGTGATAAAGCACTGCAGTCTTCAACCCACTGAACGAAAAATCGAGCGACTCGCGACCGAGGCGCGTGCGAGGAAAACGGAACCGTTTGGCATCCCCGTTCGCCGCGAGATCGTCGAGGATCGGACCACCGGGATAGCCCAGGCCAAGCATCGCTGCCACCTTGTCATACGCTTCACCGACGGCGTCGTCGATCGTCGATCCGATCAATTTCACGTCGTGCCAATTGTTCAACTGGTAGAGCGCCGTATGTCCGCCACTACAGACCAAACCGATCGCCGGGAACTGCACGTCCACAGGCTGGTCGAGCATGACGCTATACAGATGCGCGTGAACATGGTCGACGCCGATCAGTGGTTTACTGAATGCCCACGCCAGCGTCTTGGCGGCTGTCACACCGATCAACAGCGACCCGATCAGGCCCGGTCGTTGGGAAACCGCGATGGCATCAAGATCCGAAAAGCTACACCCCGCTCCGGTAATGGCGTCGTTGAGAACAGGCAGGATGTTTTCAATATGCGCCCGGCTGGCGATTTCCGGAACGACCCCACGATACCGCGCGTGCAACTCAAACTGCGTCGCGACGACGTTGCTGAGCACGACGGTGCCGTCGCGAACCACGGATGCCGCGGTCTCGTCGCACGTCGATTCGATGCCAAGGACAATTGCCATGATTCATCAAGTCATCCTGAGGTACTCGCAAGGAGTCTTCAATTCCGGAAAGAAGAAGGCCTTCGGAGAACCTCAGGATGACGGTCTACGGAGCAACTACTTCCGCTGATCCCGCAGCACGACTTGGCCCACGAGTGTGTTAACCGCGGTCTCAAGCTGCATGTCGACACCCTGCGTCGCCGCGGTGGTGGTGGGCTGGGTGCTGGCCGTTGCCTTGGTCGTTGGGACAGTGGTCGGCCGGGTGGTGGCACGCGGGAAGAAGTCCGCTTCAGCCAAACCCCGTTCGACGATTTTCTGCGTTTCCTCGTCCAGCTCAACCTTGATCTGCGGTTCGACGCCCCAGTCGGTTGCGTCCTTCTTGCGATGCACGAGCCGGCCACTGGGCAGGTAGTAGTACGCTGTCGTCAGCTTCAACTCCCCACCCCGGTCGTCGAGCGGGATGACTTCCTGCACGCTTCCCTTGCCGTACGTTCGCGCGCCGATCACCGTGGCGCGGTTGTGGTCCTTGAGGCTACCCGCAACCACCTCGGCGGCGCTGGCGCTGTGTTCGTTGACGAGCACGACGAGCGGGAAATCGGGCAGTGTTCCCTCGGCCTCGGCATAGATCGTCTCTTCACCGCGGTTGCGGCCCTTTGTCGAGACGATGACACCCTTGTCGACGAACAGATCGACCATCTGCCTCGCCTGATCGAGCATGCCGCCGGGATTGAAACGCAGATCGACGATCAACGCCTTGGCGCCGTCTTTCAGCGCCCCTTGCACGGCTTTCTCAAAAATTGGGAACGTGTCGCTCGTGAATTGTGTAACGCGCACGTAGGCGATCTTCGGATCGTTGGTGATGAAGTAGTCCCACGTCTTGTCGGCCTTACGCTTATAGCCTTTGACGGTCGGGACGACGATCTCCTCGCGCGTCATCGTCAGCTCAACCTCTTCGCCGGTCGTACGGCGGACGGTCAGCTTCACGTCCGTGCCCAGTTTGCCGGTGATCTTCTTCGTGACATCCCCTACGCGCAGGTTCTGGACCGACTCGCCGTTCACCTTCAGGATGACGTCACCCGACAGCACACCTGCCTTGAACGCCGGGCTACCCTCGACAGGGCTAACGACCTCGACATCACCGTCATCACGCTGGTTGATGAGGATGCCGACGCCCGTGAAGCTGCCTTCGAGCATGCGATCGAACTGCTCCTGCAACGCCGGGGGCACGTAGATGCTGTACGGGTCGAGCGTCGCAAGCATGCCGTCAATCGCGGCTTGGTGCAGTTTTTCCGAATCGACGGGATCGACGTAGTTGCTCGCGACGTGGCGTTCGACGTCGACCAGCGTGCGCACGAAGGCATAGTCGTCATCCCGCTGGGCAAACGTGCCGGGCAGGTTAAAGGCCAGGGCGCAAATAAACAGGACGGAGACGATCCAGGCAAAGCGTTCACGACTCATGCCCCAATTGTAGCCGCTCGGCCGACCGTTTGCCCCTGCCTAGGCGATGACACGGTTACGGACGAACGCCCGCAGGGCCTCGTTGACGTCCGTTGGCGCCTCCATGGGCGACATGTGACCGGCATTCGGCACGACGTGCAACGTGGCACCGGGAATCTTCATAGAGGTCTTCTTCGCGACTTCCAGGGAGATTATGGCATCGTGCTCACCGACGATCACGAGGGCCGGGATGCGCAGCTTCGCCAGTTCCACGGCTCGGTCAGGCCTATCTCGCATGGCGGCGATGGCGTAGGCGATGGTGTCGGGTGGGCAGGCCTCCATGATCGCTCGCAGTTCGGTCGCGAGCGATCCATCCTTGGCGTGCGAAGGCGCTAGCATCTTGGGCAACATCTGCTCAGCGACTGCGGCGCTGCCCTTTTCCTTGACTAACGCGATCATCTTGTCCCGCGCCGCTTTGCCTTCGGTCGAATCGGGCTCGACCTTGGAATCGATAATGACCAGCCCCGCGAGTGATTCTGCATATTTCGCGACGAACGCCTCAGCGATGTATCCCCCCATCGACAGGCCCGCGAGCACGACCTTCTTGAGTCCAAGTGACGCGATCAGCCGATGCACGTCGTCCGCAAGATCCGTTAACGAGAACGGACCTTCGGCGCGCGGGGATCGACCGAAACCGCGCAGATCCGGCGCGATGACCCGCATGTCTTTGGACAACTCCTCGACTTGCTGCCGCCAGACGCTGCGGTCCAACGGGAAGCCATGAAGGAGGACCAAACCCGTTCCCGTTCCGCGGTCGTCAAATGAAAGGGTTGGCGTGTTCATCGACGCATCGTAACGGACCTCACACGGTTCTGTTCAGGCAGAAAATCGGCTCGAGATTTTTGCCGCGTTCAGACCGCATTCAAATCGCAATTGCCCGAACAGCCTGGAATTTTCATGCGTAACAACCTTACTGAAAGGATTCGGTAACCATAATTTGATCAGCGATTTAGACGATTCTTCCGTCATGACGGACGAAGGGGGAGGGCTCCGATCGGACTCATCGGTATCCGCTGCGTTGATTGCGGAACAGCGAGCCCTACAATCTGCCGCGCGGCGGAGCCCTCCTGTGGGTGGAAACGTCGAACACAGGATGGCCGACTTCAATCCAGATCATCTGCGCCTCACTGACTTCATGGACCTGCCAACCCTGCAGGAGATCCAGGATAGCTTCGCAGCCGTCGCCAGCGTGAGCGCGACCATCACCGACGCCGACGGGAAGGTGATTACATCGCAGACTCCGACCAAGGAATTCTTAAGACGCCAGGGCGCACTCGCCGACGCCGATGAACGCGAGGCGGCCAGCGCCGATGGTCCGCAGCGCGAGGGCGCCGAGTACGTCGCGCCGATCATCGTCAACAACCAGCGACTCGGCACAATCCGCATGAGCCCCAAGGGCACGATCGGCCTGTTGGACGAGGAAAAGACCCGCCAGCTTGGGGAAAAGTTTGGTCTCGACGGCAAGCAGATGAAGTCGTTGATGACGAATCTGACGCGCAGCGCCAAGACGCGACCGGCCGCCATCCAGTTCCTGTTCTTGCTCGCCAATGCGATCGCCCGACTTTGCTACCAGGAATTCCAGCTCCGTCAGCGCATCCACGAACTGACGGCCGTCTACAACGTCACGATGATGCTCGCCGACGCGCGCGACCTGCAGCGCGTGCTCGACCGCACGGCGAAGATTGTCTGCGAGTTGATGGATACGAAAGCGGCGTCCATCCGCCTGATCGATCGCGAGCGGGACGAGCTGGTGATCAAGGCTGTCTACAACCTGTCGGATCAGTACCTCAGCAAGGGTCCGATCCGCATGAGCACCGCCGAGATCGATCGGCTGGCGCTGTCACCTCAGGGCGCTGAATACGTTGCCGACATGACGACCGACCCGCGCGTGCAGTACCCCCAGGAAAGCCGCCGTGAGGGTGTGGTGTCGATGCTGTCGGTCGGCATGCGCTACAAAGGCAAACCGATCGGTGTGCTGCGCGTGTACACAGAGAAAGAGCAGAGCTTCAGCCAATTGAAGATCGACATGCTCAAGGCCGTCGCCGCCCAGGCCGCCGCCGCGATCGAAAACGCACGGCTATTGCAGGAGACGATCGAAGCCGAGGCCCTGGAAAAACAGGTCCAGATGGCCGCCGAAGTGCAGATGCGCATGATTCCCGACAAGCCACCTGAACTGCCCGGCGTGCACCTGTCGTGCGTCTATGTCCCCTGCTTCGAACTCGGTGGTGATTTCTACGACACCATCCCCCTGCCCGACGACAACGTCGGCCTCGTCGTGGCCGACGTCAGTGGCAAAGGCGTCCCCGCATCGCTCATCATGGCCTCTGTCCGCGCGGCGCTGCGGGCGCAGGTCGACAACGTCTACTACCTTTACGAGGTCGTGCGGCGCATCAACCTGATGCTCTATCGTGATACGAAGCCCTCAGAGTTCGTCACGCTCTTCTACGGTGTGCTCGACGCGCGGGCCAAACGGCTGACCTACTGCAACGCCGGTCACCCACCCGCGCTCGTCCTGCGAAATGGTGAGATCATCGAGCTGGCCGGTGAGAACATGGTGCTCGGCGTCGACCCGAACGAGATCTACAAGCAGACCTTCGTCGACCTGCAGGACGGGGACCTCGTGTTGCTGTACACCGACGGCCTGCCCGACGCGATGAACTACAAGAACGAAACCTTCGGCCGCCAGCGCGTGCTCGACGCCTTCGGCAAGGGTGGCGAGACCGCCGAGGTCGTGTCGCAGAACATCTTGTGGGAGATGCGAAAATTCGTCGGCATGAACAAGCGCACCGACGACGTCACCATGGTCGTGGCGAAGATCGGTTGACCCCACACCAAACCGATCCTTCACGGTCAAACCTACCCCACTCGAATACCGCTTGCGGTTTAGCTTTCCCCCGCCGCGAAAAGCCAAACCGCAAGCGACGCACGAGCATTACGACCTCTCAACCCCCAATCCCTCCCAAAAAAAGTTCTCAACCCCCTCCATTTCCATAAATTATTTACTCTAAAACACTTACTGATTTCACCCCCACCCAGAACCAACCTGAAACCGACATAAAAACGACATACAAACGACCAAAAACGACACAAAACAACCGCGATCCATACGTCCCCACTCCTCCCCCCGAACCACTCGCCGCAGCGTCCCCCTGCAACACGCCCCACCGACTCTTCACTTGCCAAAGAACATCACCGCCGACTTCCCGTCGACACACACATCCCACCCCTGCCGCCCCCCCTGCGCCGCGTAGCGCTACCCAGCGCTTTTCCCACATCCAACCCACCATTTCCCAAGGAAAACTCCCCCAAAAATCGCCCAATTCCCCGCCAAACCCATCCGCCCCCAAGCGCCACCGTGAGCACATTGCCATTTACGATCGATGCCGATACCCACAGAAAAGCGACCACCCCACCCCAATCCTCCGCGTCCTCGGTCGGAGGCTCGAAGCGGGGGGAGGATTCGATCTGGCTAACGCGATGTCCAAAAGCATCTTCACGTATCGTCGCTAGTTGTACCTACGACCCCACTTCTGGAACCCAATTCGCAGCCAGCGCGTGACGTCGATGGTATTCGGGAACGATGTTAGACCGGACTGAAAGCTCCATGCGATCGGCGAAACCACGCCAGATGTAAATCAAGCACTCTGTAACCGTGATTTGGTACGAGCGGTCAAACGGGTCAGTAATTGCGCAAGATCACGACTCGACTGAGCTCGTCGAAGTCCGGCGGCGACCTCAGCAAGTCAGGCGCTATCGCCTGGTCCAAACTGGCGAGCCCGGTCCGCACCACCGACCAGAAGCAACTGGGCGTGATGGACGCCGCCAAGCAACTCATCACCGACCACTGGGCGGTGGCGGGACGGTAAACAGTTACGCAGAATTGGACCTGTCCCTGGTCCTGAAACTGCTGGGAAAGGCGTTCGGAGGGACGGTGATCGCCGACTTCTACAGCGCCTACAGCGGCCTGGCCTGCCCGAAACAGCGTTGCCTGACACACCTGATGCGTGAGGTGAAGGAGACGGGCGAGAAGGAC
>JBBRHE010000133.1:0-10618 GCA_038223165.1 Tepidisphaerales bacterium | reverse complement strand
CGGGTGGGAAAGACCCGTCGAAGACCGACGATGCCCTTGCGACCGCGCGGGCATTCGCAACTTCGACGGTGAAGTGAAAAAGTAAGGATGAAAAAGAAGGATGAAGGATGAAAAGTCGCGCGATGCGCGCTTTTCATCATTCATCCTTCATCCTTGTTTTTATCCTTACGCCTTTACAGCGCCTGCTCGTTCTTCTCGCCGGTGCGAATGCGGACGATTTCCGCGATCGGGTAGACGAAAATCTTGCCGTCACCAACCTCACCCGTGCGGGCGGATTCGACGATGGCGTCGACAGCCTTTTGGGCGTCGTCCTGCTTGACGGCAATTTTCAACAGGACCTTCGGCACAAAGCCAACGTCCAGTTTCGCGCCGCGGTATCGTTCGGTGTGGCCCATTTGGCGGCCAAACCCTTTCACCTCGACGGCGGTGACGCCCAGAATGCCCAGCTTGGCCAGCGCGGTTTTCACGGCGTCCAGTTTCTGTGGCTTAATGACGGCTTCGATCATCTGCATGATGCTGCTCCTCGTGTGGATTTTCTTGTCTGCGGAATCTGTTGTGCCCGCTCGCCAATTCTAGTGCGCAAACTTGCCGCGGCCAAATGTAAATTAGATGTATCTATGAAGTTATATGCGTTCGTGGGTGTCGAATCCGCTATTTCGTCGATTCAGACAGCACGTGCTCAGCGACGAAAATGGGCACCGTTGTCGCAGCGCCCAGCGCAATCGCGTCGCTTGGCCGACTGTCGATCTGCACAATTTTTCCGTTCTGCCGAACATGAATGCGAGCGAAATAGGTGCCGCTTTGCAGATCGTTAATCTCGATGTGCTCGATCTCCCCACCCAACTGTTCGATCGCCATCGCCAGCAAGTCGTGCGTCAACGGACGCGGTGAGATGCGCCCTTTAAGCCGGCGATCGATGGCGTAGGCCTCGGCGCTTCCGATAACGATGGAAAAGCTCCGCTCGCCGTCCACTTCTTTGAGCATGATGATCTGCTGATCGTTCATCTCACTGATGATGATGCGGAACAGCTCCATCTGCACAGACATGCGAACGTCTCCTGATGCGGGTATCGTACCGTAGAAGTGTGGTGGGAGGGTGTCAAGGTGAGAAGGCGTGGCATACGCGTGGTCGCCGGACTGTCCGACGAATGCACAATTTCCTTCCGCGCCCGGGCCTAACGCAGCGCCGCCCGGGATTCCGATCCCGGTGCGGCGATCCGCTCTGCCCCGGCGTGCAGAGGCCGGAAGGCGTTGGCGCTGGCTTGTAATCGTCCCACATTTCCGCTACATTTCCCCACCCCGAACTTCGGGGCGACAGGTCCGTATTCAGCAGCAGGTGCAATTATGGCTCATAAAAAAGGTCAAGGCTCGACCAAGAACGGTCGCGACAGCAATCCGCAATACCGTGGCGTGAAGGCCTACGGCGGGCAGTTCGTCAAGGCTGGCTCGATTATCATCCGCCAGGTCGGCACGAAGTTCCACCCGGGCTTCAATGTCGGTGTGGGTGGGGACTATACGATCTTCGCGCTTAAGGACGGCAAGGTCGAATTCCAGGGCCGCAAGGTCCACGTCCGTGAAGCTGAAACCGCCTCGGCCTAACACGCCGTCGGCGCGCCCACCTTGGGTGGGCAGTGTTTCACAGGACTTACGATTTAACCCCAAAGCCGCAGGACCATTCCGTCCTGCGGTTTTCTTTCGTGGGTGTCTACCATGTTCGTTGACGAAGCCATTATCCACGTAAAAGCCGGCGACGGTGGCGCCGGGTGCGTCTCGTTCCGCCGTGAGAAATACGTCCCCAAGGGTGGGCCAGACGGCGGGGACGGTGGACATGGTGGGAACATTATCTTCGTCGCCGACCCCAATAAGAACACACTGCTCGACTTCGCCGGTCGGCACCATTGGCACGCCCAGCGCGGTCAATCTGGCATGGGCAAGAAGTGCTCGGGTGAAAGCGGTGAGGACCTCGTCATCCCGGTCCCGCTGGGCACCTTGATTTTCGACACCGACAAGCACGTGCTGCTGGCCGACCTGGAGATCGAAGGCAAGCGCGTCACGATCTGTAAGGCCGGTCGCGGTGGATTGGGTAACACTAACTTCAAGACAAGCGTCAACCAAGCCCCGCGATACGCCCAACCCGGAACGGAAGGCGAAGAGCGAAATCTACGGCTTGAACTGAAGCTGATTGCCGATGTGGGCCTCGTTGGCATGCCCAACGCCGGCAAGAGCACGCTCCTGCGGGCCGTCAGCGCCGCCAAGCCCAAGGTGGCAGATTACCCGTTTACGACGCTCGAACCCCAGCTCGGCATCGCTGAGCTGGTGGGTGGTCGACGCATCGTGCTGGCGGACATCCCCGGGCTGATCGAAGGCGCCCAGCACGGCGCGGGATTGGGTATCGCGTTCCTGAAGCACATTGAACGGACGAAGGTCATCGTTCACCTGTTGGATCTGTATCCATCCGACGAATCGGACCCGGCCGAGAACTACCGGACGATCCGTGGCGAGCTTGAGGCGTTCAGTCCAGAACTGGCCAACAAGCACGAGATCGTCGCTGCGAACAAGATGGACCTGGCGATCGATTCCGAAGCGATCGACAAACTGCGCGAAGCGCTGCCCGACAAAGAAATCTTCGCGATCAGTGGCGTCAGCCGTGAGGGTGTCGAGCCGCTGCTGGAGACAATCTGGCGGTTGTTGAAAGAGCTGCGCCACAACGAACCCGAGCCCGAGTCTTCCACGCCGAGCCTTCCCGTAGACTCCGAACCGTCTTAGCTATTTACACCGATGTCAATTTCACCCCATCTTCAGGTCGCCCTGAAAGAATGGGCATCGGTCTGCGCCGCGCTCGAGCAAGGCAGGCAGATCTTCATCCTGCGCAAGGGTGGTATCCTCGACCGTGGTGGACTGTTCGAGTTGGAGGAACGACAGTTCCTGCTATTCCCAGCCTACCTGCACCAGAAACTGGAATTGCTCAAACCATCCGAACACACTGCGTTTGAAAAACGAGACGTTGAGCCGGACCAGATTGTGATATCGAGCGCTGCCGTGGTGTCGGACGTGGTAAAAGTCCGTTCGCGGGCGCAGGTTGATGCGCTGGATGTGGAACATATCTGGGCACCCGCCCAGATCGACATGCGTTTCAACTATCGCCCAGCCAGCCCGCTGTACGTCGTTTTGCTGCGTGTCCACCGACTGGTCAAGCCTGTGACGATCGCGAACACGCCTGTGTATGGTGGATGTCGCAGTTGGGTGCCGTTGGACGAACAGATCGACGTTCGCGGGGCAGTCGGCGTGTTGGCGGACGAGGAATTTCGCGTGAAGCGAGATCGTGTGATGCAGGCGATGACCTAAAGCATTTTCACGTCAAACTTTTCATGTCATCCCGAAGGGAGCGGTAACGACCTGAGCGATCGGAACCGTCAAACGCTGTTCCAAGTGGCGATCCTTCGGGTCGCTAGCGCTCCCCTCAGGACGACATAAAAGCCTGGCCGCTACAGTCGAAGTGAAAATGCCGTTCAATCGAACGCGCGGACGTAGATCAGTCCATCCTGATCTTTCAGCAGGTTGCTGATCGTCGAGACGTGGTGAAAGCTCTGGCCAGTCAGGAACGATCGGCCGATGACCTGTTCCTTGTGCTGCACGAGGATCCATGCCTTGCGCAGCTTTTTCTTCTTCAGTTTGCAGTACGCCGTCCCCTGCTTGAGCACTTCGAGCAGCAGGCGCTTGGCGTTTCCCTGACGACGATGACCCGCGGTGATGTCGAGCGTGAGAATCTGCAGGACACCGTTGTCGATTGACGGGATGGACCAGGTCGCACTGCCGATGGGTTGACCCTCTTCCCGGATGCGGACGGTCTGGACAAACGCGTCGGGTGGAACGGGGGGCAGGGGTGGTTCGAAAGCGAATGCGGGCATAACTTCAGTGTCCGTCGACGGCAGCGGTCGGGTGGGGCTCACCACGAAGGGTGGCCAGCGCGGCGTCGACCCGCTGGGCGTCGATCTTCGCATTAAATTTGCCCTGCAATGTGGCCGGCCCGATCGGATCGGTGATCCCACCCCTTTGCGATCCCAACTTCAACATCGCATTGCGAATCGTCACCTGCAGGTCGTCGCCCGACCGGTACGCGAGAACGAATCCCGCTCCCGTGTAGCTCAGTGACTCATTTCGCCCGGCGATGTTCCAGTCGATGGTTGCGTTGGTTGTCGAAGGTTGGTCAGTCTTGGTGCCCCGCATCGGCTTCCACAGAACGCGCAGATGCATGAGCTGCGTCAGTTCCGCGCCCTTGGGCGTTGTGGACAAAACCACGTCCATCTCGCCCGTCTGCCGGACGACCGCGTAGGCGTCGTCAAAGTGTTGTGACAAAACCGCGTTGCCGTTCGTCGGCGTCAAGCGGATGCTGGCTCCCTTGTCCGCGCAGCCCATCCCCAAGGCGGCGAATAAGGTGGCGGCGACGGTGAGGGTGCGTACGATCGATCGCATGACGAGGGGCAAGGTTACGCCAGGCCCAGAAGTGAAACGGTGTCCCGCTCGACAATGCCGCGCAGGCTTTCTCGTGGCACCAGCGGCATGTTGGTGCCTTGCGTGATCTGGTTGATGCTGTAGAGCGCTTCGATGCATTCACCGGCGCTGGTGTACGGGAAATCAGACCCGAAAAGCAGTTTGTCGATCACACCATACTGGTGCGCGGTGACGAGCGCGTTGTACGCCTGCCACGAGCGGCTCAACAGGCCACTCACATCGGCAAAGACATTGGCGTGCTTACCCAGCATGGCGATCGTTTCATCGACCCATGGCTGGCCCATCTGTGCGATGACGATGCGAAGTTTTGGGAACGACCGGGCGACTTCGTCAAACAGGTAGGGGCGAGCAAACTCCAGCTTGCTTTCCATCGAGAACTGACCGACAGGGTGAACAAGGATCGGCATGCCCAGCCGGGCCGCCTCTTCGTAGACCGCCATCGCGCGGGTGTCGCAAGGGTGGAAATCCTGGTTGGCTGGTGAGATCGTCACACCCCGAAGCTGCAAGTCTTCGCGGGCAATCTTCACTTCCTGAACCGCGTCGCGTTCGGTTGGATCGATGCCGGCAAAACCGATGAGCTTGGCGGGTGCCCTTCTGACATAGTCGGCAACAAGCTGGTTGGGGATGTTGGCTTGGAGATACTTGCTCTTGAACCCCAGCACGATCGATTTGTCGACGGTGCCACTCTGGGCCCAGTGCGTCTCCGGGTCCCCTGCGGGGAGGATTGTCCGCCAAGGGCTTTTGTTAGGCGCCAGCTTGGACGGCGGCCGGGTTCGGCGGGAGACTTCACCCAGGTCCATCTGACCGAGTTGGTCGGGGGACTGCCAGATATGCGTGTGACAATCAACGATCATACGTTCAATCTTCCCGGCGGGTGCCGTTCCGTGGCAGCAGAACGCACCCTCAGGTGCCCTCAAAAATTCTAGGGATTTGACCGGTCGCGTCAAAGCGAACCGGATCCTTCATCCCGATAGACAAAGTTATCGGACCGAATCGATAGGACGGCTTAGCGAATCTTGAAGTTCGGGCAGGTCCAGGTTACTTCTTTTCCCGCTTCTTTCGGCGGAGCTCGGCGTCGATGAATTCATCCAGCTCGCCACGGTCGAGCACGCTTTCAACATTGCTCGTCTCGACATTCGTCCGGTGGTCTTTAACTCTTCTGTCATCTAAGACATACGAGCGAATCTGATTGCCCCAGGCGATCGAGCCTTTTTCGCCATAGAGCTTTTTTAGCTCGTCATCGCGCTTGGCTTGTTCCAGAAGTTCCAGTCGGCCAGTGAGCAGACCAATGGCAAGCCTGCGGTTTTGCTGCTGGCTTCGCTCGACACTACAGGTGACTTGCATTCCCGTGGGGATATGCGTGATACGGACGGCCGACGCGACTTTGTTGACGTTTTGCCCACCCGGACCGCTGGACCGGACAAACGCGACGATGTCGAGGTCTTTTTCGGGGATTTCGATGTCACTATCGACCTCGTCGTATTCCGGGACGGCGTCGACACTGGCGAAGCTGGTCTGACGCTTGCCCTGCGAGTTAAACGGGCTCGGCCGCACCAGGCGGTGGACACCGGCCTCGGCGCGCATGTAACCGTAGGCGTACTCCCCTTTAACGAGGAGCGTGACGGATTTGATGCCTGCCTGTTCACCATCCTGGCGGTCTGTCTCGGAGACGTCCCAGCCACGCCGTTCAAAGAAGTAGAGGTACATGCGCAGGAGCATTTCGGCCCAGTCCTGGGCCTCGGTGCCACCGGCGCCGGCGTGAATCTGGATATAGCAGTTGCGCGGGTCGTTTTTCCCATCCAGCAGCGCCTGCAGTTCCACGCGTTCACCGCGCGCTTCCAGCGTCGACAATGCCGTGTCCGCCTCGGTGATCGTTGCGTCGTCACCGACCTCTTCGCCTAACTGGTACATGGCGCGCACGTCTTCGATGTCGCGCAGCATGGCGTCGATGGGGTCGATGACGACTTTCAGCGTCTTTAGCTCTCCAACGATGGACTTGGCTTTCTCCTGGTCGTTCCAGAAATCGGCATCGCCCATCTTGGCTTCAAGTTCTTTTCTGCGGGCCAGTTTTGTGGGGAAGTCAAAGAGAGTCCCGGATGGCAATGATCCGGGATGAGAGGTCGTCGATCGATTGCGAGAGGTTCTCGTGAATCATGTCCGGACTTTAGCCGCAATGGCGACCGAGGGAAAGGCAGCAGAAGGTTTGCCCGCGCATCACGCATAGGCGACTTTGCGCGGGACACCCATTTATTACGGTCGCCAGACCAGCCCGAAGCGCACGTAGGGCTCGTCGCTTGGGCGGTAGACTTTGTTCGTGTCGAGCACGTCAAACCCGGTGCTGAATTCCTGCGCGAACGCGTAGCCACCCGCCAAAGTGACACCGAAGTCTTCGATCGGATTCCAAAGTAAGCCTAGTTCCAGACGGCGCTGTTCGAAGAAGAGCCGATCGTGGTTCGACAGGTCATCAAGGTGAAACGCGCGAGAAAAACTGTCGAAGCTACCGAAGACGCGAAAGTGCTCGGACAGATCGTACTCGACCTTGCCGAAAAACGATCCGATTAAAGCGGTCACCTCGACCTTGAGCGTCGGGATCGGATTATAAGTCAAGGTGTTGTATGGGAAACCGACTGCCAATTGCAGTTCAGGCAATAACTGCTTCGTCAGCGCAACCGCGGGCAGGGGGATGTCGGGGAAAATGACACGGTTGCCATCGTAAGATAGCGCAAAAAGGAGTGACGTCGTCTCATCGAGATCCTTGGCGAGCAGGACGGTCGCTTTGCCGTACACTCCGTCGCTGTCGGAGAACATCTCTTCACCCGCATACCCGATGCCGAGCGCCGCGACGATGTACCAGCCGTTGTCCCATTGCTTTAATGGTGATGCAGCACCAATGGAAACGTCACTGAGATTGTGTGGCACGGCGTCGGAATTGGTGCGGAGGTCGAGGAACAACGATTCGAATCCGACCGTCGGGTTGGCCAGCAAGTCCGTGCGGAATCGAAAGCGACCCGCTGCCTCGTACTGCCTGAGCTGGAAGGGCGTGTCTTGTTTTTCAATGTGCCCGCGTTCGAAGTACGTCGCCGTCGCCCCAAGCTCCAACTTCTGATCAGCCGCGAGCCATGGCGCGAGAAGCGGTCCCGGGCTCGACTGTCCAAGCGCCACGGCGCTGCACAGAGTGAGGACAGAAAGACCTGAGATCGCCACGAACCGAAACGCCGAAAAGTTGAGCATGGTGCAGAAGAATGCCGGGGAAGGCTCATTGGTGCAAGTGCGCAATTTACGCGCGGGTTGCGGATAACCACCCCATCTGTGGATGTGAAAATATATGATCGACTTCAATCATATAAGTTGCCCCCGTCTCAGGACCTGCTATACTCTCTCAACCCCATGGCCACGCTTTCACTTCCCGTCGCCGGTGATCAGAACACAAACGCGTTTCTGCACGAAGCCGCTGCGGCAAAGTTCGACTTCCATTCCGTGAGCGTCAAGGCCGCAGGGGACGAGCAGCTCAAGCTCGCGGTCGGGGGGGCGGTCACCCGGCAGGATGCCAGTCGCAAGATGCGAATGCTCGACCTGCCCGACCCCGATGCGATTCGGCAACTGGCCGGTGACATCAAGCAGCACACGCTCGACCACCTCGACTATTACCTGCACCAGTTGGGCACCAATGTCGAGAAGAACGGAGGTGTCGTCCACTTCGCAAAGGATGGCGCCGAAGCGAAGCGAATTATCCTCGACATCGCGACGCAGGAAGACACCAAACGCTGCATCAAAAGCAAGTCGATGGTCAGCGAGGAGATCGAACTGGCCCACGCGCTCGAACTGGCGGGCCTTGACGTCGTCGAGACCGACCTGGGTGAGTTCATCGTGCAGATCAGTCACGACAAGCCGAGCCATTTGGTTCAGCCGATCGTCCACAAGGACCGCAAATCGATCGCCAAGCTGTTCGCCGAGTATTTCAACACGCCGTACAACGACGATCCGCAGGCATTGTGCCAGCAGGCGCGACTTTTCCTGCGCGACAAGTTCCGCACGAGCGACCTTGGCATCACCGGTGGCAATTTTCTGGTTGCCGAGACGGGGCATGTCGTCGGTGTCGAGAACGAGGGCAACCAACGGCAAAGCGTGACCACGCCGCGCGTGATGATTGCGCTGGTCGGCATTGAAAAAGTCATCCCGCGGATGACGGATTTAGCCGTCATGATCAAACTGCTCGCCCGCAGCGCGACCGGTCAGCCGATCACGATCTACACCAACATCTACGGCGGACCACGCGATAAGGGAGAGAAGGACGGCCCAGAGGTCTTCCACCTCATCCTGATGGACAACGGTCGAACGGAAATCCTCGCCAGTGAAGAGTACCGCGAGACGCTCCGCTGCATCCGCTGTGGGGCGTGCCTCAACGCCTGCCCGATCTACCGCAGCATTGGGGGTCACGCGTATGGCAGCGTCTATCCTGGCCCTATCGGCGCGCTGATCACACCTTTGATGCAGGGCCTTGGCGAGTTTAAGGACCTGCCGCACGCGTCGTCGCTCTGCGGTGCGTGCTACGAGGCGTGCCCGGTGAAGATCAACATCCCCAAACACCTGATCAACCTGCGGCGGGACATCGTCGAACGCAAGATTAACCACCCCATCGAACGCTTCATCTACCGCGCCTGGGCCAAGAGCCTGAAATCACCGCTGTTATACAAACTGAACACCAAACTGCAGAAACTCGTCCTGCGCTCGCAAGCCGAAGAACACGGCGGGTGGGTCACCAAGCTACCAAGCATCGCCAGTGGCTGGACGACCATCCGCGACATGCCCCAACCGGCGGCGAAAACTTTTCATGAGTTGTGGAAGGACCGGTAGGGTGGGCACTGCCCACCGATTGTGTGCAGCGTAAGATAGTTCGGAAGAAACCGGTGGGCATTGCTCACCCTACACATATGATCGACCCCTCCAACGTCCTCGAAAAAGTCGCCCGCAGCCTTGGCCGTACGTCGGTGCTCACCGCGCCACCGACACCGCCGGAACTGCCCGAGCCCTTGGTCCGTCTCGTCCACACCGACTTCGGTCTGCGCGAGCTGTTCGCCAAGCGTGCCACCGAGCTGAAGATGCTTGTCGAACCCTGCTACACCGAAGAACTGCCCGACAAACTCGCGGGCTTTTTAAAAGCCAATAATTGCCGCGCGATCGGGATGAACGTTTCCAAACTGCTCAACGGCCTCGGCCTGCCCCAGTCGCTGCGTGACGCGGGCCTGGATGTGAAGACGTGGGACGACCTGACACTCGACAGCGCCTACGACCTCGACGCCGCCGTCACCGATGTCACCTACGCCGTCGCCGAGACCGGCACGCTCGTCATCCGCACCGATGCGAACCACGGCCGCAGCCTCACGCTCGTTCCGAAAGTGCACGTCGCGATCCTGCAGCCCAAAAACTTCGTCCCTGATCTGCTAGACCTGATGGAACGCCTCGTTAAGGACGGCGTCGGCAGTCACGTCACTCTCATCAGCGGCCCCAGCAAAACCGCCGACATCGAGATGAACGTCGTTATCGGCGTGCATGGGCCGTTGATTGTGAAAGCGTATATTCTTTCATAAGGATGAAAAAGAAGGATGAAGGATGAAAGGGAAAGCCGGAAGACCTCCGAGTTCGAACCAAGCGTTTCGCGCTGAGAATCGTCGCGTTATACGGCCAACTTCCACCTTCGGATGTGTGTCGAACGCTCGGTCGACAGATGCTTCGCAGCGGAACTTCGGTTGCGGCACACTATCGCGAGGCATGCAGGGCACGCTCAGATGCGGAATTCACGAGCAAGATCGACGGCGGGTTACAGGAGTTGGACGAAACATCGCTTTGGCTTGAGTTTCTCCTAGAGTCTAGACACTTCGACCAACCCGCAGTGCACTCCCTGGTCGCGGAAGCCGACGAACTGCTCCGCATCCTGACGACCATCTCCAAAAGTAAGAAGCATTAACCCTCGCACCGCCACCGTTTCCGCGAATTCGTTTGACCGCGGCCAGACCGGTGGTACATTATCCTCACTCCCCGACTCTGTAGCGCGAACGGCGTACGGCGCCCCGCATGGACAAGTCGGGGTTTTTTCTGCGCCAAACCC
>JBBRHE010000132.1:0-10645 GCA_038223165.1 Tepidisphaerales bacterium | reverse complement strand
GACCAAATTCGGTAAGGCAGACGAACAGGTCGATCTGGTCGACGTACGTGTCGGCCGCCCAGTGCGTCGCGAGCATCGCGGTGACGACGGCGCTGCCCGCGCGGCTGTCGCGATAGCACTTGTGCAACACGCCAGGCCAGGTCGTCGAGCGGCCCATGCAATCTTCGCATACTTTTCCGTCGCGAAAAAACAGCCCGTTCACACACATCAAGCGGAAGTTGCGGAGTGACTGCACGACCGGCACACCCTCAGCCTTAGCCGCGTAATAGCCCGCCGGCGAGATGAGTGGAAACGTGTTCGTGAAGTGCGCGACGGTGGGTCGGTGCTTACGAATCAGTTCACCGATCGCGTCGTACGACGTGCTGTTCCAGAACGTCTTGCCCGCCACGCGCAGCTTGCCGAGTTTTTCGACCTCGTCGTTGTGCACGCGATACTCGACGACGTCGACCCCATTGGCGCGCATCATCGCGACCTCAGCCGCGTAGCTTTGGTCTTCTCCACCCATCTGCTGGTAGGAGTTGTGAAGGCAGAGGACTTTCATGGGAATGCTATTGATCTCCGCCCGTACCACGGGTGGCTCGCCCGTGCCCTTCTCTTCCAGAACAAAACATGGGCGGGCCGCCCATGGTATGCAGAAGATCACGCCGCGGCGGCGGCTCCGTGTTGTTCGACCAGCTTCTTCAAGCGTTCACGATGCCCGCGCGCTGCCGGCTTGGCGGCCTCGGCGGCGGTGAAGGGGAACTCGGAGCGGAAGGTGTCAAGCCCGGTCGGCCCACCGAGCAGTTCGGCGACCTTTTCAACCGCGTCGATCGGATACACCGCCGACGCCGCGCCGAGGCTCTTCATGAACGTCACCGTCTTGCCCTTGCCCCCATAGCTCAGAAACGGAGTTCCAACCGACACCGCTGTCAGACCCAGGTGCAGCTTGGTCGACACCAGCACATCCAGCCCAGAGAGCATCTCGAGCATCTGCTTGGGGTCTTCGTACACGTACCTCTTCACGTTCTTCATCTCGGTTGACGGCATCCATTCGTAACCGGTCGCCGACTCGCGATAGCCCGGGCCCTTCAGGTGCGTGCGAATGAAGTGCAGCACGACGTCATCGCGCCCTTGGACCATCTTCATCAACCGCGCCGCCAGGGGGCCACCCGTGTTCTTGAAGAGGTTCACGCCGATGTGACGCTTGCCCGGCGACTGCTGCACGGGGTTCAGCTTCCAGAGATCACCGATCGTCAGCAGCGTGTCGGGCGTGTAGATCGCGTCCTTGCCAAGGCTTTTCAGTAGTTCGACATCCTGCGTCAACCGCACCGACGGTGTGCGAGTCAGCGGGCTCGTCCAGAACGCCTTGCGCCACTTGGACAGTGGCGTCGCAGCGCCACGACCGTCACCACCCACGCTTAGAGGGTAGATCGGGCACTTGTATTTCGTGCTCGTTTGATACAGGTCGCGGAAGTCGCGCTCGATCTCGCGCGCCACCCGGCGGAAGATGAACCGCAACAGCGACTGGCCCACCAGCATGCCCCCCCCACCGATGATGCCGAACTTTGCATCGCGCAGCAGTTCGTCGATCGACGTCGTCGTCGCCAGCCCGTACGTCGCAGCGAGGCGCGGGTCCAGCCGGTAAATCATTGGCGTTACTCCGGCATCGCGCAGCGCGAGGCCGAACTGGATGGCCATCAGGTCATCACCGTAGTTGCCGTAGTTGTAAGAACCCCAGACTGCGACTTTCATGATCCAATCCTTTGTCCCATCGAGAGCGAGGCCATGCCCACCGGCATCGGTTCATCGTGCGATACGTTTGGGTCGGGCCGTGTCACGGGCTCGGCGTCGGCGTCGAGAATGTCCGGGTAACGCAGGTAAATCCAGCGGGCCGCGATGCCGGTGCCGTACAGGCACCAGAACCAGATGCCGCCCATCGGCCCTTCGAGGTAGACGTCAAACGACGCCTCGACGATGAACGCGATGAAGAACGACATGAAGAACAGGAACAGCCGCGACCAGTCGGCATCACCGCGCCGTCTAGCGAGGTAGAAGCTGCGAAGCATGTCTGAAAACCACAGGCCAAGCACGCAGACCCACAAGAACAGCCCCGGCACACCGCTGCGCGCCAGAACGCTCATGTGACCGTTGTGCGGGCTGCGCAGTTCACCACCGGCGGATACCTGGAAGCCGTCGTCACTAGCGAGGTTGACGCCGAAACCCTTGCCCATCCAGAAATACTCCCCACCGAAGGTGTATCCGATGATCTTCGTCCACCAGTTGAGGCGCCATTCTTTCGTGGACGACAGGTTGTTGGCGTCACCGTCGCCGACCGTTGACTGCACGTTCTGCCAGAACTGTTCGAACGAGATCTCACGATTCTTACCGAGGTCGACCTTGATACCACTGACCGCCATGACAATGACGAGCAAGAGCACGGCACCCACCGTGGACCACCCGCGCTTGTTGGCGGGCTGAAGGAACATCGTGAAGCTGGCACTCATGAGGTACGCGACCGCCCCACCCCGGCTGAAGACGCCGGCCATCATCGAGCTGAGGCCCAGCAGGCCGACCCACATCCATCGCCATGAGTTGAGCCCAAACTGCATGTAAAGCGCCAGGGCCCCGGCGAGGTGGACCATCATCTCGCCACCCTTGACCGTCGGGAGTCTGTCACCGTAACCGACATCAATCGTCGGCCCACCGAGGCGCGCGTTGAGATAGATGATCGGGATGAGCGCAAGAAACACGTAGACGAATTTCTGGTAACGGCGCATCAACTGCACGAAACGCGACGGTTTGGCGCACAGCAACCCTCCCAGGATGAACGCGAACGCGCCGTAGCCATACAGCACGCCGTCGCGCAGCGCATCGATGCGATATTCGGGGATGTACGGGACCGTGCAGGCAAGTCCCCAGAAAATGAACAGCAATAGCGCGATGGAGGGCGCTGAGTTGAAGATGCGCGTGACGCGACCATCGGCCAGGAACGCGAGCACACCAAACGCCAGGCAGATTTCACCGACGAAGATGCCACCGGCGCCCAGGCGCGCAAAACCACCGCCGGCCAGCGCATAGCCCATGAGCAGCAGGCCAAGCACCTTCAGAAAGCCATCGCCGAGGCTTACGAGGCGATTCGATCGTATATTCGCGCTAGGACGCAACCCTTGGACTCCCATTCAAACGTTTCGATCACACGACGCTTGCCGGCCTCCCCCGCCGCTGCGATGCGGGCAGGGTCGTCGGCGTATTTCTGCATGGCGGTCGCGATGTCGGTGACGGCCTGGTCGGGGTCGACCGCGGGCAACAATTCGCCTGCCTCGGGCGTCACCATCATCTTCGGACCACCCAATTCAAAGCAGATGACCGGCCGACCGGCCGCCATCGCTTCGAGGCAAACCCAACCGCCCGAGTCGTGCAGGCTCGGATGCAGCAGCACATGGCTCTGGCCCAGTTTTTCAAACGTCTCGGCCCGTGTCACCCGGCCCCAGAACTTCACTTGGGCGGCAATGCCCAGCGACGCCGCGAGCGCTTCGAGACGCGCCTGCTCGGGACCGTCGCCGACAATCCACAGCTCTGCATCCTTCAACTTCATCTTCGCAGCGGCCATCGCTTTGATGGCCAGGTGAACGCCCTTCCAATGAAGCAACCGACCGATGCTGATGAACCTTATCGGACCCGCGCTGCCATCGGTTGGGGGCATGCCGATGGCGCCCAGCGATGCGATATCTTCTCGGCTCAGTCCGACCGCAGCCATGACTTCAATTTTCGAGGCGCCCATCGCCTTTAATCGATCGGCTGTTTCGGGCGTCGTCGCGAGGACCATCGACGCGTGGTCGACGTTTTCCCGCACCAGCGGGTCGTGTTCACCCACCCAGCGGGCGAACGATCGCATGTGCTCTTTGGCTCGACCCGACCGACCAAAGTCGCCGTAGAACGACGCCGGCGCCGATTCACCCCCACCGATCGGGCCCCATAAAAACGGCACACTGATACGTCCCGCGACGGCCGGTGAGCAATAGCGGCCAAAGGTGATGTGGTGCGACAGCGCAAAGCCCAGCTTGTCATGCATCTGCCGTGCCTTGTTCGCAGCGGCCATCTGCCAGACGTGGTAGTGAAGTTGCCGGCTCGGACCGGTTTTCTTCACGTTCCACCACTTGCTGCGATTAGGCAGATCGAAGTAATCGACGTTGAGCCCCGGCACCGGCCGGACGGCCAGTTCCGCCTCGATCGCCGTTCGGTTATCGGCCGCGGTCAGCACGTACGCGTCGTGATGCGCCGCCATCTGTTTAACGGTGTTCCACCCGATGCCCGGTTCGGACCCGCGACCGGGTGAACATGAATACGCGGAGATGAAAACGCGTTTGCGCTTTGAACTCATGCCGCCCCCACGGTCGCTGCTTGCGGATTAGCAGAGCGAACGTCGCCACCGTCGGCGCTATCACCCAGCACCGCGCGATACATCTCGACAACCTGCCCCGTCACCACGGGCCAGGTGTAGTGCTCTTCGACGAGCTTCCTCGCTGCGCGACGCAGCCCACGATGCTCGGTCAGTGTCGCCTGAGCGAACGCAGCGAATCCTTTGGCGATCGATTCTGCTTCGCCGCGCACTTCGAGGCCGGCTTTGTACTTATTGACGACCACTGCGACGTTCGTCTCGGGCGTCACCAGGACGGGTGTGCCGTACGACATTGCCTCGAGCACCGAGAACGGCAAGCCCTCCCAACGGCTGGTGTGCACGAACGCCCGCGCGCCGGCGAGTAGTTTGTTCTTGTCATCCCCGAAAATCGGCCCGGTGAACACAATACGATCGGCGATGCCTTCGGCAGTGGCTTGTTTTTCAAGTATCGCGCGACAACCGCGCCAATCGGGGCCCGCGAGGATCAATCGGAACCCTGCACTGCTCGGATGCTTCGCGAACTTCGCAAAGCCGCTCAGCATCAGGTCCAGCCCCTTGTGATCGATCGCCAGCCGGCCCAGGAACACAAAATCCTTCGATGTCGCCGGCGATTCATCGACCAGGGCAGGCAAGTCGATCGCGTTGGGCACGTATCGCAACGTCAACTCAGGCCAGCGGGCTTTAATCTCGGCGCTCTCGGCTTCACTGACCGCGTGCACCGCACGCGATGCCTTCAGGTACTTCCGTTCATGCCAAGCCAGCCAGAACTTTTTGAAAAGCTTGTGCGACCCGTTCAACACCGGCGCCGCGTACCCACCGTGCGACGTCACGATATACGGCACCTTCAGCAGCGCGGCAGCGTGGACATTGTTGGCGATGAAGACGGAATGAAAATGGATCAGGTCAAAGTCGTGCTGGCGTGCGACGATGAAGTCGCGCGTCGCCTTGGGCAGCCCGCGCAGCATGCTCTGTGCCCGGCTGCGCGTCGGCAGGTCGACGACGCGCACTCCGTTGACCGTTCGCTCGGCGATGGTCGTTACCGTCGGTGACAAATTCCACGACTCGACCTTCACCCCCGCGCGTGGCAACGCGGTGGCGAGCCCGGCGACCGTCTTGTAGACGCCGTTGGCCATGTCGGTGCGGATGTCGCAGACCTGGACGACCTTCATAGTTCGTAGGGTGGGCACTGCCCACCATCTTCCTCATCGCAAAAATAAGGTGGGCAGTGCCCACCCTACGGGTGATCAGACTCCAACCTCTTCGTGCGACTGGGCCGCCCGGCGAGCGCTCAGGGCCAACCGGTCCGTCAGACGTTGGCGCACCATGTCCTGCTTGAGGTTCTTCGAAACAAGATGGACCACGGTTGAGTCAAAGTCGTAGTTATCCAACGCCGCCTGCGAATAAATCTGACGCAGGAAGCCCTGGCTCATGTCCCGCACGACCGGCTGTCTTACGAGCACGTCTAGCACAAACGTCGTGTAAAGCGTCCACTCGCCAAACTTCTTCTGGTTCTGGACGACCTTGCCGTAATCCTTGAGCAATTTGTAATAACAATCCGGCCCGTGAATCCGGTGCATCCGTTCATCCAGCGCTATCAGATCGTCGCGGTTGAACGTGAACAAGTCGGTGATGAAATCGACGTACCGCAGTGTGCGGAACGGCACGGTCCGCAAAACCCGCGCGACGCTCAGGCAGCGGAACATTTCGTAGCGGTAATGCCGGTCTAGCACCTTCTTGGGCCGACCCGTGTAGTACGTGATCGGGTAACCATCACTCAGCAAGTCGTCGGCGCCGATCGGTTGCAGCAGGACGGTGTCGGCCCCGAGGTTACAGAAGTTTTCGGTCTGGCAGATCTTGTACGCGCGCAGCTTCACGAGCTGCTGCTTGTACCAGCCGGGCAGTTCCATCTCTTGGGTGCTCAGCCAGTCGCCATCGGTGCTGACGGATGCCACGTCGCGCAATCTGACACGGTCAACAAATTCCTCGACCGGTGTGCGGTCGTTGGTGATCAGGTGCAGCTTGGCCTTGGGCCGAAAGTTCTGCCGCCAGCTCTGGACGGCGAACTCCAGGAGGTAGTCGACCTCGCTGGAATGGACGCAGATGAAGGTATCAAAGGTGTGGAAGATCGGTTTCATGCGGGCTTGACCTCCTGATGTCCCCGGTCAGCGGACGGCTGTGACTGGCTTAATGCTTTGTGTTTAAGCAATCGCTGCAGGATCGCGACGGTCTGCACCGCGGCGCGGTCCTGCGTGAATCGGTCGGTGGCCCAGGCGCGGGCGGTCTCGCCGATCTGTTTGGTTTTTACGCGGTCACCAGCGAGCGTGCGAATCTGGCTGGCCAGATCGGCGACGTCTCCCGGTGTGTACAGCAAGCCACCCCCCTGTTCGATGAGCTCGGCCGTTCCACCACTACGCGCACCGATGACCGGCTTGCCCGCGAGGAACGCTTCGACCGTCACCCGCCCAAACGCCTCAGCCGTCGAGCAGACGAGGACCGCGTCGGCGGCGCGCATGAAGGGGAATGGGTTGTCACGATAGCCAACGAATCGCACGCGGTCGTGCATGTTCGTCACCTGCACCAGATTGCGTAGCCGCTCGGGATATTTCCCTTTGCCGTCACCGACAATATCAAGCTCAACGTTCACACCTTCGCTCGAAAGCTTCGCGATCGCGCGGATCGCGTCTTCCTGCCGTTTGCCTTCAACCAATCGTCCCGCGATGACGCAGCGGAACCGCCCGTTTGCGGGGCCAGCTTCATCCGTGCCCTGCTCGACATCCACCGACTGGTAAATCACGTGCGACTTGGCATCCGACACCTGCGGCGCAAACTTTGTCGCGACGGCATGGGAGACCATGATGCAGGCGTCAGACAGGCTGTTGAGCATGGGTCCGACGAACCGCGCGCCGACGTCGAACCGCCAGCCGTGGTCTTCCTGACCGAACTCGTGGACGTGCCACACGTGTGGTCGACGCGTCCAGATCGACGCGAATGCGCCGGTGTTGACGCATAGTGAGTTGCTGTAGATAACGTCCGCTTTCCAACGGCGGACAATCCAAGCGACCTTCACGCTCGTGACGATGTTGATCGCCGTCCGCACGAATCGATGCCACTTGGGCTTGCCCGGCGACGAGATGCCAAGCCTGAAGCCGACCTTACGCACCGGCACGTTCATGGCCTTCAATTGCTGGCTGACCGCAGCGGTTTCATCGTTCACAATCGCGCAGCACTCAACACCTTGGGCGCGCAGGCCGTTGATCGTGCCGACCAGCCAGCGCTCGGCGCCGAACACCCCACTGCCCGCAGCGAACGTGACAAAACAAACCTTCATCCCACCCTCCCGGCCGAGGCGGGGACGGACGGTGATGAATCGCTCGCGACGGAATTCTTGTTCTTTCGCGAAGCGGCAGCGGTCGTCAGGACATCGAGCAATTGATCGGTGTAACGTTGCGGCGTGAACGCGACCTCGGCGTACGCCTTGGCGGCTGCACCCATAGCCATTCTCAGTGATTCGTCGGCCGCTAGCGTCCTGATGTTCCCCACCAACGCCGCGACATCACCGGGCGGGTAAAGCAGGCCTGTCTCCCCGGCGGAAATGAGTTCCGGTGTGCCACCACTGGCCGTTGCGATGACCGGTTTGCCGACCAGCATTCCTTCAACCGTCGCGCGACCGAACGCCTCGGCCCGCGAGCAGACAAGCACGACATCCGCAGCCCGCAGGTATCCCGCAGGGTTCTTCTTGTAGCCAACGAGCTTCACGCAATCGGTCAAATGGTTGGCCACGATGGCCTCGTCGAGCTTGGCGCGGAAATGCACGTCTCCATCACCGACAATCCACAACCCAGCCTTCACCCCTTCGTGCCGCAATTGTGCGATCGCGTCGACGGCTTCCATCTGCCCCTTGCCCGAGGCGAGCCGACCACTGATGACGCAGCGGACCGCCGAATCGCCGAGCGACTCGGTGACGGCGTCCTCGGCATCCGATCGCAGTTGCACGGCGTTGTGGACGACGCGGATCTTGTCCGAACCCGACAGTAGCGCGAACTTGTCGGCCACCGCGCGACTGTTGGCAACCACACCGGCGCTCTTGGCGAGCCAGCGGCCCATGCGGTCGGCACCGAAGTCGAATTCCCAGCCGTGGTCGTCACCCACCAGCTCACGAATGTGCCACACGTGCGGCAGGTGCGCCATTTTAGCGGCGATCGCGCCGGTCGCGATGCTGACGGTGTTGCTGTAGATCACATCACTGCCCCACGCCCGCGCAATGGCAGCCAACGGGATGGCGGCGGTGACGTTGTAGGCGTTTCGCGCGTGGCGTTTCCACGGACGACGCTTGCTTCGCTTGTTGGCGCACGGCTTGAACGGGACGACTTTCACCGCAAAGCCTGCCTCGGTGACGAGCTGGTGGGCCATCCCCTCGCTGCTTGGCAGCACGACGCGGCAATCGACGCCGCGGTCGCGAAGCAGGCGTAGCGTTTCAACGAACGAACGATCGGCGCCCCACGCCTCCGCACCGCTCGAAAATGAAATGCACGTTACGATCATTGTGAAACACGGTTACACAGTTACCGGACTTTGCACCGTCGTTGCGTCCGTCTTCAACTCGACGGTGACCGGCTTTGCGGCGCCCGGGTTTTTCTTCAGGGACTTCACCAGGCTCAAGACACCCACGAGGCGCTCGCGCCCGTTGGGCAGCGCGAGCCACGCTGCAATATACATCACACCATACACGATGCCCTGCAAAAGCAGGGACAATCCGGGGTTGGGCGGCAGGTCAACATAATGTGCAAAGGCCCAGGTTCCCCCAGCCGCTGCGATCGACGTGATCGCAGGGCGCCAGATGGCTTCCCACGCGTCAGCCAGTCGCAGTGAGGTTCCACGGAAGCAGAACCAGAAGCCCGGGATGCCCATCGTCACCCCGCAATACACGATGCTGAACGCCGCTGCGACGCCTTTGGCCCCATAACCGAGCTTGATCGCAAGCAGGAAACCAGTCACTGAGCAGATTGACGTGACGACACCCCATTTCAACTGGCGATGCGTGTGACCCAGTGATGCATAAACCCACCCGGTTGCCACGTTGAACGTCCCAAAAAACGCCGCCGGCGCGAGCAGGCGGAAGAGTGGGACCGATTCCGTCCACTGCGGGCCAAACTGCAGCAAAATCGCCTCGTTCGCTGCGACGAAGAGCAGCGCGACGATCGGCATGCCGATGAACGTTGTCACACCCACCGCATTGATGAAAAACCTGCGGTACTGGGCCGGATCGCTCTGCAACCGGCTCAGCGCCGGCATCGCGACGCGGCTGAGGGGTGTGTTGATCTGCTGAATCGGCAACAGGACGAACTGATACGCCTTGGAATAGAGCCCCGCTTGCGTCGCGCCGAGGTTGCTGCCGATCAACACGCTGTCGAACGACCGCGCGAACGTGTTGATGAACCCGAAGCCCGCGAGGTTGAAGCCATACTTGAGCATCGGCCCGACGCTGGGGTCCCAGCGCGGTCGGCCGGGCATCCAGCCGGAGACGGACCAGATGCCGATCGTCGACGCACCGGCGAGCGCGACCTGGCCGATCACCAGCGACCAGTAGCCCATCCCCTTGTACGCCGCGATAATCGACGCGATCGCGCCGACGAACATCGCGCAGACGGTAACGATCGCCTGCGGCGCGAAGCGCATCTGGCGGGCAAGCAACGCGGTGTGCTGGGCGTTGAGCCCACCAAGGAAGAAGGTGAGCCCGATCACACGGCCGACGTTGGTCAGTTCTTCACGCCCGTAGTACGCAGCGATCCAGGGGGCCGCCAGGATGATCAGTGAAGACACAAGCCCACTGAACGCCACGTTCGTCCAGAAGAGCGCACTGACCTGCGACTGGTCGATGTCCTTGCGTTGGATGGTTGCCGACGACAGGCCCATGTCGCGGAACATTTCGACGAACGCCGTGACGGCGAAGAGCATCGCGATGAGGCCGAAATCGTCGGGCGTCAAGATGCGCGCCAGGACCGCGGTGCTGCCGAGGTTGATGACGAAGCGCGACACCTGTGCCGCGACCGTGACGGCACCGGCGCGAACCGAGCGGCCCTTGAGGTCCGTCTTTAAGTGGTCGGTCGAAAAATGTCGGCTGGGGTCGCCCGGGGCGTTCGTCGACATACGGCGGTTTCGGATCGAGCCCCCTAGTAAATCGACCTGGCGAAAAATGTCGCCTGGCCGGTTCTATACATCATTCACATTGTCGCACTACCGGGAGGTCAACGCACGCGCAAAGGTCAC
>JBBRHE010000131.1:0-10759 GCA_038223165.1 Tepidisphaerales bacterium | reverse complement strand
CAACTGCAGCACGATCATCATGAACGTGCCGGTCTGGCCGCTGCACAAGGTTAACCGCGTGAGGCGCATGGTTGTCAGCACCTACCAGGCGGTCAGTGGCGCAGGCGCGTGGGGCCTGTATGAGTTGGAACAGCAGCAGCGAGCGTTCGCTGCGGGTCAGCCGATCGGGAAAGAAAAGTTTCCGCACCAGATCTTCAACAACGTTTTCAGCCACAACACAACCATCGCGGCCAACGGGTACAACGAAGAAGAGAACAAGATGGTCAACGAGACCCGCAAGATATTCGCCGACCCGCGGATCATGGTCTCGGCAACCTGCATCCGTGTGCCGATCCCACGGGCGCACTGCGAATCGATCAACATCGAGTTCGAACGGCCGATGACGCCCGCACAGGTCCGGCAGATCTTGTCGAAGGCTCCCGGCGTGAAGATCGTCGACGACATCGCCGCCAACCACTTCCCAATGCCGCTGGAAGCCAGTGGGCAGGACGATGTGCTCGTCGGTCGCATCCGTCAGGACATCTCGCGCGAAGATGGTCGCGGGATCGACCTGTTCGTCGCGGGTGACCAGATTCGCAAGGGCGCCGCGACCAACGCGGTGCAGATTGCCGAGAAGCTGCTGTAGAGGACGAAGGTGCCTCGTATTCATCGGTTTGAGCGCGAGTATCAAGCGCGAAATCGCATTGCTCAGGAATAGCGTTCTTCCCGCCACGGGTCGGCGGTGTTTGCGTTGCCGCGCAGTTCCCAGAAGCCTTTGGCGTCATGGGTCGGGAAGACGATCTCGCGGATAAACTTGGCGCCTGCCAAGGCATATCGCTTGGCAATGATGACCCTTGCCGGCCCGCCGTAGTCTGTGCTTGAGCACGGGTGGCAGTTAAGTTGCGCCTGACGCGCTACGCACGTGCAAAGTTCCTGACGAGGGTCGCCCGTTTCCCAATTGCGAGTTCGGCCCTACAATCCCGCACGCATGTTTCTCCCGATCCGCACTGACAGTCCGCTGCGTTCGACGCCTTACATGAACTGGGCGATTATTGCGGCCAATGTGCTCGCGTATGTCGTTCAGACGCAGATGGGGCCGTATCGCGCCAATGCCTACGTGTTGAACCCCCAGGTCCCACAATGGCACGATTTTCTCTCTTACGCGTTCCTGCACGCGGGGTTGATGCACCTCGTGTCGAACATGCTGTTCCTGTACATCTTCGGGAACAACGTCAACGACAAGATGGGAAACTTCGGCTACCTCGGCTTCTATCTGTCGTCGGCGGTGATGTCGGGCGTGGGGTATTCGCTGGTCAGTGATTCACCGGTCGTCGGTGCCAGTGGGGCCATCAGCGCGGTGACCGGGGCGTACCTCGTGCTCTTCCCGAGGTCGAGCATCACGATCATCTACTTCTTTTTCCTGATCGGATCGATCGAGCTTCCTTCGTTTTACTTCATCGCGATCTACTTTCTTAAGGATCTTGTCGGTTTCTCGGGACAAACCGGGCAAGTTGCCTACGCATGCCATTTGGCGGGAACGGTGTACGGGTTTGGGCTCTGTTTCATCCTGCTGATGCTGCACCTGTTGCCGCGCGACCAGTTTGACGTGCTGGCCCTCTTCAAACGGTGGAACAAACGGCGGGAATACCGGGACATGGTCGCGGGGGGCTTTGACCCTTACCAATATTCCCCCAGCCAAGGTCGTGGTGGGCCACCGGCACCACTCGATCCCAAAACCCAGCGCATCGCCGAGCTGCGCAGCGCGATCTCCCAAGCCATCTCACTTCACGACCTCCCCAAAGCCGCCGGGATTTACCTGGAGATGAAGAAACTCGACCCGGCCCAGGTACTGGCGCGGCAGGCCCAATTGGACATGGCCAACCAATTGACCAGCCAGCAGTTGTTCAACGAGGCTGCGGACGCGTACGAGCGGTTTCTGGAGACCTATCCCAACTTCGAGCAGATCGAACAGGTCGAACTGATGCTAGGCCTGATCTACGCCCGCTATCTGGACCGTTACGACCGGGCCAAGCAGTTCCTGGTTCGCGCCGTGGCTCGACTGCACGGTGAGCGGGAACTATCCATGGCCCGTCAGGAACTGGCCCGCATCGAACCCCTCGCCGCTGCGATGCGGTAATGATTCGGCTCGGCACATCGATTGCAGACTCTGCTGGTCAGGAGCAGAGCTATGAAATTCGGCGAAATCTGGGCCCTTCTTAAACAAACTGTGACGGAATGGCTGGACGACAAGGCCCCTAAACTGGCTGCGGCGTTGGCGCTGTATACGATGCTGTCCCTCGGGCCACTGCTCGTGATCGTGCTGAAGATCATCGGCGTCGTCTACCAGGATACCGCCCAAGACAAGGCCCGCGCGGTCCTTTCGGGCATCTTACCGAGCGAGGCGACCGTCGACTTTGCAGTCGAGGCCGCAAAGAACGCATCGGACCCCAACCAGGGTGTCTTGGCCACAATACTGAGCGTGGCATTATTGGCATTCACCGCAACAGGCGTTTTCGGAGAACTGCAGGATTCGCTGAACACGATTTGGGAAGTAAAGCCGAAGCCCAATCAGGGGATTATGGGCTTCCTTCGGACCCGCCTGTTTTCGTTTGCAGCCGTTTTGGGCATCGCGTTTCTGTTCATGGTGTCGACGGTCGGCACAACCGTGGTCGGCGCCATGGGATCTTACATTTTTGGTGAGAACAAGGTCATTGCGTTTATCATCACGACGACGTTGTCGCTGGTCATCATGACCGCTTTGTTCGCAATGATTTTCAAACTGTTGCCAGACGTGAGGATTAAGTGGAAGGATGTCTTCCTCGGCGCGGTCCTGACGGGTGTCCTGTTTGAAATCGGCAAGGCAGGATTGACGTGGTATCTCGGCCGTGAACAGACGAAGGGTGTGTACGGTACCGCTGGCGCGCTGGCGGTCCTGTTGCTCTACATTTACTACTCAGCACAGATTCTGTTCTTCGGTGCTGAATTCACGCAGGTCTATTCGCGCAAGTACGGCAGTGGGATTCGACCGGCATCAAACGCCGAAGCGGTAACAACAGGCGAGCGCGCCAACCTGGGCTTGTCACCCGGTGTGCGGGCAGTGGAAGCCAAGCCGCAGTTTGTGCCTCGTATGGTCGTCCGGAATGTGCAAGCGCCAAGCGATTCGCGCAAGCGCGTCATTTTTGGCATGTCGGGCCTTTCCGTCGGCGCGATTGCGGGATTGGCCGGGATGTACGTCTACCAGCGGTCGATGCCGCGCGGTGCGAAAAACCAACTGGCCGCTGAGGTGCATCGACGAATTGATCGGTTGGAAAACGAAGCGATCGAAGTCGACCGCGCATTTCACCAGCTGCGGCGCGGGCAGTTGGTTGAACGTCGGCAAGTGAAACACGAGCCAGAACGAACATTGCCGACGTTCGGCGAATCAATGGTTCGATTCATCGACAGCGTTCGCCGGGGGTATGCCGCCAATACCAAAGCGAACGGCCGGACTCGTTAGAAACGAGCCCGGCCGTCAGAAATCTGAGCAACCTGTTCACCCAATCCTCGCAAGTGAGGGATTGGTGACAGGTAAAACCTACTTAATCAAGACTTCCTTACCACCGGCCGCTGCCGAGCGGTAGACACCGTCGAGGATCTTCTGGACGGCCAAGCCTGCCTCGCCTGGGGCAGTCAGTGGCGTGTTCTTCAAGCAGCCATCCACGAAGTTGCGGAGCTTCTTGCTGAACAGGCCTTGAAAGCCGTTCTGACTAGGCAGGAACGCGGGCGTCTCGTTGACCATGGTGCCCGCGCGGTCGGTGAAGGTCATCGGTGGGTCCCAGTTGGCGCCACCTTTGTCACCGGTCATGCTGAAGTTCCAGATGTCTTTCTCGATGTGACCTGCGAACATGGCTTCGATCTGCAGGATCGCGCCGTTCTCAAACCGAACCTGACCGACGGCCAGATCTTCGACGGTGTAGGTCTTGTAGTCCCAGTTGGGCCACTGGCTGGTGACATTGCTCGGCTTGTTGCCAAGGAACGTCCAGGTGTTGCCCGTGGCCGCGACTGGATTGGGGCTGCCCATGACGTAGTGGGCCATTTCGATCACGTGGACACCGATGTCGATCATCGGTCCACCCCCTTGAAGTTCCTTCTGACCGAAGACGCCCCAGTTCGGAATGCCACGGCGGCGCAGCGCCTGGCACTTCACGAACATGATGTTGCCGAAGCGACCATCTTCCCGGGCGCGGACGAGGTATTCACTGTTGGGGTGGTAACGGTACTGGAAGCCGACAACGAGCTTCTTGTTGGCCTTCTTGGCCGTGTCGATCATCTTCTGGCACTGGGCCGGGTCGAGCGCCATGGGCTTCTCGACGACGACGTGAGCGCCGGCGTTGAGGGCATCAATGGTCGGTTGGAAGTGGACGCCGTTGGGCGTGCAGACGCTGACCGCGTCCGGCTTCACTTCCTTGAGCATCTTCTTCCAGTCCGAGTAGACCGCCGAGACGCCCCATTTGTTTTTCACGACCTCAAGGCGTTCGGGAAGGATATCGACACCCGCGACGATTTCGACGTCGGGCATCTCCTTGAAGGCCTGCTGGTGCGTCTGTGAGATGCCACCGCAACCGATGAAGGCCAAGCGAAGCTTCTTGCCTTTGTATTCCTGCTTCGTTTCCATCGCCAGCGAGTCGGTCGATACGCTCTTTTCCGCCATTGCAACTGTCCTTTAATAGGGTTTGTGAACCTGTGTGGGCGAATAGTGTGCAGAGCAATGGCCAAAAACGCAATGCTTCTGGACAGTGAAAGTTGGGGGGTAAAGCCTTGCCGGGGGTGCGACTGTACCGTAGGCTCCGGTGATGGCATGGGTATCTCTTTGTGAGATCGGGGAGGTCCCGGTGGACGGGGGGAAATACGTCGAGATTGACGGTTTTCAGTTGGCGGTGTTTGTGAAGGACGGTAAGCCTTTTGTGATGGACAACTATTGCCCCCACGCCGGCGGCAACATGTCCGCCGGTTTCGTCGACGAAGGGTGCGCCGTCTGCCCCTGGCATGGCTGGGCGTTTCACCTGGAAAACGGGGAGCTGCGGAACTCACCCATGGTGAAAATCCCCACTTATCCCGTTCGCCTGTTCCCGCGCGAGGGCAAGGTGGACCTGATCCAGGCCGAGCTGCCGATTGCTTGAGTTTTTGAAATGTGACCATCATGAGCATCGACGGAACCATCTCCCGCATCGCTGGTGACTCGGTCGAACTGCGGCACCGGTTGCATCGCATCCCTGAATTGGGCTACGAGGAGTTCAAGACCGCTGCTGTAATTCGAGCGGAACTGGATCGGTTGAAGATCGCGCACGTCGATGGCGTCCCCGAGGCCGAGACCGCGACGATCGCATGGATTGGAGACACATCCAAACCCTGCATCGCGTTGCGGGCAGACATCGATGCGCTCCCGATCACCGAGCGCACCAATCTGCCGTATGCCAGTACGCACGATGGTCGAATGCACGCATGTGGGCATGACGGTCACACCGCGACACTGCTTGGCACCGCTGCGGTGTTGAAATCGATCGAAAAAGAGCTGCCCGTCTGCGTAAAGTTTTTGTGGCAACCGGCCGAAGAAGGGGGTGGCGGTGGTGAAATCCTATGCAACGCCGGCGTGTTGGATGGTCGAGTCGGGCCCAAAGTCTCGGCGATCTTTGGCCTGCATGGGTGGCCGGGCCTGAAGGTCGGCACGGTTGCGACCAAACCGGGCGCGCTGCTTGCCGCGACGGATAGTTTTCGCGCTATGTTTCATGGCCGGGGGTGTCACGGCGCGTTTCCGCACCTGGGTCGCGACCCAATCGTAACGGCGTGCGAGGTGGTGCTGAACCTGCAGAACTTCGTCAGCCGTGAAACCGACCCCGGTGAATCCGCCGTCGTCACCATCGGTATGATCCACGCAGGCACCGCGACCAACATCATCCCGGACATTGCGACCATCGAGGGCACCGCGCGCACATTGCTGCCCGAACAACGCGTTACCATCCGAAAGTCGATCGAGCGCCGCTGCCAGGGGATCGCGTCCGCCGGTGAATGCACACTGAAGTTCGAGTGGATCGAAGGCTATCCCTCAACGATCAACGACCCGGTGATGGCCGACTATGTCGCGAAGATCGCCCGCGCCACAGTCGGCAACGACCGCTATCTGCCCGTCGGCCGGCCCAGCATGGGTGGTGAAGACTTCGCGTACTACCTGCAAGCCGTCCCGGGCTGTTTTTTCCTTATCGGCGTCGAACCCCTGACCGCCAACGGCTATTTCCCGCTGCACAACGACCGCTTCGACTTCACCGACGATGCGATCGAAGTGGGGATCAAAATGTTCGTCGAACTGACGCGGAACTACCGGACGTGAAATCGTAACGCCTCCCCCATGTAATCACGGGGGTGACGCGATCGAGAGCGTGATCTCGCGTAAGACGACCATCCACTCCCTCTCCCCCGCGTACTTGCGGTACGCCCGGGAGAGGGGGCCAGAGCTCCCTCGTCGAGTGTCGTTCGTCACTCACCGGCGCGAACGGCAGAACGCATCACGCGTTCATGGTGGTTGGTTGTCCCGCCATCGGTGATGTCACCGCGTCGTTCACCCACCACGCCGAGACTTGCTCGACCGATGCGTGCGTGTTGATGCCCAGCCACGCCGCGCACACTGCGATCGCGTGGTGCGCCTGGGCGCGGTTGTCGAACACGCGTTCGATGCTCGCGTGGTTCTTCGGGTTGCGCCAGGCGCGCAACAGGCTGCCGACGGTGTAGAGGTTGAGAACGTATTGTAGCGGGAGCGCGATCTCCGATCGCATGAACTCGCTGAGGGGAAGGTCCAACACAGGATTTCGTGCCATGACGTGCGTCTACCCTGACTGACCCCCGCGGATCATCCATGATCCGACGCGACAAACCATCAGCCACATCCCTGTGACGACGTTCATCGAAACCTGCGCCGAAGACCCAGTAGGCCAGTCAAAAATTCGGGGTAGCGAGCCGAGCAAGGCGAACCGCGCCCCGAAGCCCATTCGATCTGAATCGATCGCGTTTGACATCCCTGTCGCGATCGATCCTGCCCAATCGTCCTGCATCACGGGGAGCCCGCTTTGCACGACAAAACACAGACTACTTTTTTTATGATTGATGTCAATCAAATTCCGCGCCCGAAACAGGTTTGCTTTGCCCGGCGACTTGCGTGGTGGGACGACGCGCCGATACTGCGCGTCACGCATGACGAAACTACGCCTCATCTTCGCCGGTAGTGGTGAGTTTGGACTGCCGACCCTGAAGCAGCTAATCACCGATGGTCACGAGATCGTGCGCGTCTTCACGCAGCCCGACCGACCGGCCGGCCGGGGGCGAAAACTCACACCGACGCCGATCACGGTATACGCGACGACCATCGGGTTGTCCGTCACACCGACCACCGACATCAACACCGAGCCCGCGATAGACGCCGATGCGATGGTTGTCATCGCGTTTGGTCAGAAGATCGGGCAAACCGTCGTCGACCGCCAGCGACTGGGAAGCCTCAATCTCCACGCGTCGCTGCTGCCCAAGTACCGAGGGGCGGCACCGATCCACTGGGCGATCCTGCGGGGTGAGACGATCACCGGCAATAGCGTCATCCGCCTGGCCAACCGCATGGACGCCGGCGCAGTGCTCGGTCAGTCCGTCACTCCGATCGGTGAACTGGAAACGACCGGCGAACTACACGACCGCTTGTCACAAATGGGCGCGCCGCTGGTGGCTAAGGTGCTCGCCGAGCTGAACGACGGGACGAATGTCGCAACACTTCAGGACGAATCGCTCGCGACGATCGCGCCAAAACTGTCTCGCGAGACCGCAGCAATCGACTTCACCCAACCCGCCGAGGTCGTCGCCCGCACCATTCGCGGTCTGTTTCCCTGGCCCGGTTGCCGCGTGAAACTGATCGACGCCACGGAAAAGGAGATCGCGACGGTGACGCTCGTTCGTGCCCGCGCCCACGCCGGCACCAACGCAGCGCCCGGCACGATCGACACCGATGGTCGAATTGGGGCAGGCGACGGTGGGGCGGTCGAGATCGTCGAACTGCAACCGGAAGGCAAGCGCCCAATGCCCTTGGCCGATTTTCGCAACGGCCGGCCATGGGAGCGCGGCATGCGCGTGGTGGCAACGTAAGCGGTCACACTGGGTGCACACCACCGGGCTTAAAGAGGCTTTCACGCTCGGCCGATGATTTAATCGCATCGGCGCGCCGGGGGTCAGCGGGTACATGCGAAGGGGGTCAACCGCTGCTAACGCATTACGGGCAGCGAAAATCGATCGTTCTTGATTTTACCCCAACCACTGCCCAGTTCACCGATGGGGTCGGGTGGTTTGATGTCGACCTTAGCGTTCTTCAATTGCGCTTCGCCACGCTGGACCTTGCCAGCGAAGATTTTTACTTCGTCGAACAACGCGTCGAGGATTTTGTCCTCCGGGACCGTCGCGACCTGTTCACCTTGGACGTAGATGACGCCCTTGTGTTTGCCCGCGAAGACTGCGACGTCGCTGCCTTCGGCTTCACCGGGGCCGTTGACGACACAGCCCATGACCGCAATCTTCACCGGCACGGGGATGTCGGCCATGCGCTTGCGCACTTCGGCCATCATCGCGATCAGATCGATCTCGATCCGGCCGCAGGTGGGGCAGGCGATCAGTTCCGGTTCGGTACGCAGGCGCAAGCCTAAGACCTGTAAAAGTTCCTTGCCATCGACCACTTCGTCGATCGGATCGGACGCGTAGCTGATGCGGATCGTGTCACCAATGCCGTCGGCGAGCAGCGCCGACAACGCCGCGATAGAGCGGATGCGGCCGGTCTCGGGTGGGCCGGCGTGGGTGACGCCCAAGTGGAGTGGAAAATCGAACCGTCGCGATGTCTCGCGGTACGCCATCAGCACGATCTGCGGGTCGACGCTCTTGGCGCTGAGCACGACGTCGTAAAAATCATTGTCAGCGAAGATGCGCAGGTACTCCTCCAGCTTGTCGCACATGATCTTGGTCATCTGCCCGCGATAGTCGGTCTCCAGCGCCGCCATCTCCTCGGCACGGGCACTTTTGTCCTTGCGCTCGACGATGCCACCCTCGTTTGCACCGACGCGGATCGGAATGCCGCGCTCTTTGCACGCAGCGATGACTTTCTCGACCTTGGGCCGGTCGGTGATGTTGCCGGGGTTCAGCCTGATCTTGTGCACGCCCGCAGCGATCGACTCCAGCGCCCGCTCGAAGTGAAAGTGCACGTCGGCGGCGATCGGCACCTTCACCTGGTTCAGGATTTCCTTGAGCGCTTCTGTGTCCTTCTTGTCCGGCACCGCCACGCGGACGAGGTCAGCGCCACCGGCGTGCAGGGCGTTGATCTGCTTGACCGTCGCGTCGATGTCGTAGGTGTACGTACTCGTCATCGTCTGCAGCGCGACCGGCGCGTCCCCACCGATGGCGACGAAGCCGTGGGCCTTGTCACCCATCATCACTTTGCGAGTCCTGCGACGTTGAATCATGATTACATGGTACGAGAGCGGGATGGACCGTTCAATTTTGCGTCGTCGACCCGGACCACGGAAGTCGCGATGGGGGTCCCAAGGGTGGGCGCGGTAGGCTGTTTGGCACGGGTCGCTTTATAGAGGAGGGTTGCCAGCGTCGCAGCAATCAGCATCAACACGGGGATTCGCCAAGGCCACGGACCGAGCATTTCGATAGGGCGGATGTCCCCGTCCACCTTACCCAGGTAACCGTAGTTGACGCCCAGCAGCATGTTGATCGGCACGATGGTCAAAACGTAAATCACAAGGGCCACGAGCGCCGAGCGAAGGTCGGCGCGGGTGGGTCGATACTGCCGTGCCACGGCGTCGTAGGCCGCTGCCAGCACGATCGCCCCGTGACCACCGAAGTAGGACCAGAACAGGATGTACCACGGACCGGCCGTGATCACTGGCATGACGAACGCGAAAATGCAAAGGCTCCATCCCCACAAAAACGTGATTGCCCGCGCGGGTCGCCATGACCCCGCGATCGCCGCGATGGCAAAGAGTCCGACGACATCGCAGATGTGCAGGGGCAGCGATTGACCAATATCGAACCGCCCGGGCAGGGCGTCGACGACGAAGTTGGCGAGCCATCCCAATGCAACCAGGACCGCCACGACACGGTCGGTCCGCTGGGCAGCTTGGGGCATGGAGCTTCGGCGACGCAGGGAGACGAAGGCAAACGTGACGAGGACGGTCAGCACGACCGCAAACGCGTGCGACGCGTCGTACGGCCGCATGGACTTGGCGAACGATAGGATCATGGTCGCGCGACCTTCGAACATCATGGTGTGCGCGCCAACGACGAGCGCTCTCTAAGTGGATCGGGCAATTAAGGTTACGACTGAAGCAACAATGAGGATGAATCGGCGATTTCTCGGACGTGCGCCACGGCGTCAGGGGCCTTCACCCGAGCTGCAAGATAAATGCCAAGCTGCAGCAGTGGAAGAGCGCTGGAAACGCGGTGGAATTTACTCATTTCGTGCATTGGCATTTGAGTCATCCGAAGCCGCCACCCTGCTGCGAGGTGTACGCATCGAGGAGGCGCTGCGAGATGGCCTTCTTGGAGAATCCGGCCACAGGACGCGACCGGGGCTCGGGCTCGGGCTTGGGTGGGTTTGGCGCAGAAAAAACCCCGACTTGTCCATGCGGGGCGCCGTACGCCGTTCGCGCTACAGAGTCGGGGAGTGAGGATAATGTACCACCGTTGAAAGAAAGTGGTTTGGTTCATATTTCGCAACTTA
>JBBRHE010000130.1:0-10970 GCA_038223165.1 Tepidisphaerales bacterium | reverse complement strand
TCCCTCAGGTCGCTACCGCTCCCTTCGGGATGACATGGGGCGCGCTACCGCTCCCTTCGGGATGACAACGCGTTCAGTTGTAGCGGTGTCGGTGCCTTCAAACCCCACTTTATCCGCGACAACGTACAGCGGGCGCTGTTTGATCTCGTCGTAGATTCGGCCGACGTACTCACCCAGAATGCCGATCGCGATCAACTGCACGCCGCCCAGGAACAGGACGCAGACGATGGTCGTCGTGAAACCGGTAATTTCCTTGTGTCGCGCGAAAAAGTCGATGACGTAAAACAGCCCCAGCGCGAACGAGATGGCCGAGACGAAGAAGCCCGCCCACACCACCGCGCGCAGGGGTTTGTGGCTGAAGCTGAGCATGCCGTCGATCGCGTATTCGATGAGCCGTCTCACCGTCTGCTTGGGCTTGCCCGCGGCCCGGTCCTCGCGGTTGTAGAGCACACTGGTCTGCTTGTAACCCAGCCACGTGCGTAAACCCGGGATGAAACGGTTACGCTCGGGCAAGAGGTTGAACGCGTTGACGACCACGCGGTCCATCAGCCCAAAGATGCCGGCGTCGGGTCCGTGGGGCAGGTCGGTCACACGACGCATCAGGGGGTAGAAGAGTCGGAAGCCCACACCGCGCAAGCCCCCCTCGGCGCGCGAGCGACGTTCACCGAGCACGACCTGAAAGCCCTTGCGCCACTCGGCGACCATTGCGCCGATCAGCTCGGGGGGGTCCTGCAAATCGCCGTCGATCAGGATGACGGCGTCACCGGTCGCATGATGAATGCCTGCGGTGACTGCGGGTTGATGACCCCAGTTGCGCGAGAGGTCGAGCACCTTCAACCGGGCGTCCTCACGATGAAATTTCCGCAACATCTCCGCCGACGTATCGGCGCTACCGTCATTGACGAAGATGATCTCCCACGGTTCCCCGGTGGCCTCCATCGCCGCAGCAAGTCGCCGGCGAAGCTCGGGCAGGTTCTGTTCCTCGTTGAAGATCGGGACGACGGTGGAGATCATGAGTGTCGGCCGATTGTACAGTCTCTTTGTGGCACCGACATTCTTGTCTGTGTCTCCTCCCGGCTTTTTCGGTCCTTCGGGTAGATAATGTCGCGCCAAGATTGCCAAGATCGCCAAGAAAGACAGCAAAACAATCGTATCAAAGTTCCTTGGCGTCCCGGATGA
Organism: Tepidisphaerales bacterium; assembly: GCA_038223165.1. Lineage (GTDB taxonomy): Bacteria > Planctomycetota > Phycisphaerae > Tepidisphaerales > Tepidisphaeraceae > DASYHQ01. The sequence continues at coordinate 9,791 of JBBRHE010000130.1, read as the reverse complement.
TCTTGGCGCGAAAGGGTTTCAGGAAGATGCTAAGAAACCGTATGCCAGACAAATACGACGTCATCGTTATCGGTCTGGGCGCTATGGGCAGCGCCACGCTTTACCAGCTCGCCAGCCGAGGTGTGCGTGCACTCGGGATCGAGCAGTTCGCCATCCCCCACGCCAAGGGTTCCTATCACGGTTACTCGCGCATGATTCGCATGGCGTACTACGAGCACAAGGACTACGTGCCGTTGCTGCGGCAGGCGTTTTCCCTCGGTGGTCTTAACTTGGCGTCTTGGCGTTCAACCCCTTCCTGCATCAGGATGGGAATTGTGCGCCGCTGATCGCCCGGATGCGCGTTGACATATCCCGCGTTTCGGAAGATTTCCGTTCAGACTCTCCCATAAAACCGAAGTTCGCCATTCGAAAAAGCGCTGCGTAGCGCTCTGGCGCGCACCAAGGTCGTGAAAGGTAGGAACGGGTCGCTGCGCCCGGTGTGCGGCGTGATCCGTTCACGATGCTCTTTGACAAGTGAAGATGGGGTTCATACTGACGACTGTTGTTTCGTGTCGTTTCTATGTCGTTTGTATGTCGTTTCTATGTCGGTTTTGGGCCGTTTTAACGAGGGTAGGCAATGCGTCAAATATCTTTAAGTGTTTTACTGGAATGCAGTTGTAGTCTTCATGCGAAGGGAGAATGCCTCGAAATATTTATTTGTCGTTCGACCGGTTCGGGACGTCCAAGCGATGAAGCCCGATTGGCGTCAACGCCAATCGGGCTTCGGGTGTGAGTTGGGGAGCCGTCTGCGTTACTGCACGTTCTGCTTACCCGGTTGGGCGAGCTTGGACGCGGGTTGGAAGCCATCGACTTCACTAGCGAGGTCACCTCTTTGCCAGATGCGGACGTAGTCGATGATGAGGTCGGCGGGGAGTTGCTTGTCGTCCAAGGCGTTGTTGTCCCAACCCCCGGAGACCATGTAGACAATGGGGTACGATTGAATGCTACCGATGCGCTCGTCCTTCCACGTGCCGATGACCTGACCGTTGGCGTAGTAGGTGGCTTCACCGGGCAGCCAGAGCACACCCGCGGTCACGAAGCCCTCCTTGTCGGGCTGGAAGTAAGCGTTGCTCGTACCGTTGGCCTTGTGGTTCTTGCCGTAACCGTCCCAGTGATGGGCGATGTTGTATCGGTAGGGACCCCACTTGGTCAGGTGCTCGAGAATGTCCAGTTCCATGCCCCCTTGTTCGGTCATGGCGCGCTTCCACTGCGGGCCGACGGCTTCCCCACGATCGGGCATCGTCCAGAAGGCCGGCCAGAGACCCGGCGCTTGAGGCAGCTTCATTCGGCACTCGAAGTAACCGTAGCGTTGGACGAACTTACCGTAGCTGTCGAGGAAGCCACAGGCGTAGTCGGTCTCCTTGAGAGACGGGTCATCGTTCTCGAAGCCTCGCTTCTTCTCGTAGCGAAGCTTGGCGTAGCCGTCTTCGACGATCGTGTTGTCCTTGGAGAAGTGGGTGCGCTTGTCCCAATAGTTGGAGGTGTAGATGTTCCACTTGGTCAGGTCGACCGAGTTGCCCTCGAAGTTGTCCTCGAAAGTCAGCTTCCACTCACCTTCAGTGGTGGGTGGGCGCTTACCGAGCCATTCGGGCATGTCGGGCGCGGGAGGGACATCGGCCTTGATCTGCTCGACGACCAGCGACCGAACCGCAGCAACGTCACCCGTGGTCGACAGCACGACACTGCTGGCGGCGTCACTGGCGAACTGCTGGTCGGACTTCTTGACCGCAAAGTCGAAGGTCTTGCCCTGCTGAATGTAGGGGACCACGACCTGCCCCGTCGCGCCGGCGGTGATCGGTTCACCGGCGATCCACTCGGTCGACTTGCCCGGGTCGGTCTTGGAGATCAGCTTCACGCGCGGCGTGACCGTGGCGCTACCGGTGTTGCGGACCGTGACGGTCGTCTGCAACGAGCGGCTCAGGTCCCACATGCCTTCGGACGGTTTGATCGTCACCGTCGAGTCGGCCTTGCCCGCGGGGAAGGTCGCTTTCAGCGTGCTGCCGTCCACGGTCGCCTGGGCACCGTTGCTGGCCGACAACTGCTTGGCACCGTCGAGCGAAACACCGTTGCCGAGGAGGATGCCATCCTTCGGCACGACGCGGATCGACGCCGGGTTGACCGGTGGCGCTTCCCCGGGCGTGCCGGTCGCGACGAGCTTGATGATGCGGAAGGTCTTCTCTTCCGTCGTCTTGCCGGTGAAGAGTTGGACCTTGGTGACCGAGTCGGTCTTAAGCTTGTGACCCGGCTTGCCGAACGAGTAACCGAAGCGGACCAGGCCCGTCTTGGTCTCGCCGGGCTTGATCGAGAGGTTCTCACCGTTCCAGGGGTTGGACTGCCAGGGACCATCATCGTCAACACGGAGGGTAACAGTGATCGGCTTCTCACTGGTGTTCAGCAGGGTGACTTCGATGCGTCCGTAGGCACCGAGGTCCCACTTGCCACCGGGGGCATCGATAACGACACCGGGGTAACCGGCGTCACCGGGCTTGATGGTGACTTCGATGTTCGCCTCGGTCGTGCCATGCGTCCTGGACGCGACCGACGCCTGACCATCGTTGGTCGGCTTGACCAGTTTGGCGGCAGCGGGGTCGGTGGGCGTGATGAGCGCCATCGGCTCCTTGGCCTCGGTGGCCACCACCGCAGTGTCGGCGGCGAACGTGTACTGGGAGGGATATGCACTGGCGGCACCGAACAGGGCGGCCGCGACCAACATCGTCTGGATCTTCATTGGGTCATGTCTCCGGAAGAATCGTGTAGCGGACGCAAAGCCCCGGCACACGACAGACGCCGTGTGCGACGACCTTCAACAACGTGGGGTTAACGCTCTGCTACCCCTATATACCTCTGCATTGAGGGGGAGTTTCCGGCGAAATGCGAAAAAATCTTGTGGAAATGCGACAAGCAGGGAGGGTGAGATGACTCGAGAATTCAAACCACACCGCCTGCGGTTTAGCGGACGAGAAGCTCGGAGTTGCGAGCCGTCCACTTCGCTAAACTGCAAGCGGCGTGAGGTACGTCTAAGGATGCCGGACGAAATGCGCTTACCGCTTCTTGGCAGGCACCTTCTTGGGCGCGCCAGCGTTCATGCTGACCTTGGCGCTCGTGCCGAAGATGCGGTCGGCGTACTCCTTGAGCATGGCGGGGTCAGGGCCGTCGTCAGGACCACCGGGGGCCGTCAGTTGCGGCTCTTCCTCAAGGTCGGGCGGTTTGAAGCCCTCGGGCGGGCCGTCCTGTACTTCCAGAGGCTGGCCGTCCTCCGGGTGGGGCCCGTTCCAGACCTCAACGATCTTTCGGTAGTCGTCGGGGCTGAAGCGGTAGAGGATGCGATGCAGGCCCTTGTCCTCGTGCTTACGCGCTTCGGGGAATCGCTTGTTGCTGATGTCGGGGATCGGCAGCAACCCACCGACGGCGACACCCGACAGCTTCTCGAGCGCCTTGGCGTAGGCGACGACATGCACACCCCCACGGACGAGCAGGTAGCCGAGCATCGCGCGGGCACAGGGGTCCTTGGTCATCTCGTAGACGCGGATCTTGTTGGCGCGGGCACCCACTTCGAGGAAGAAGTTGTGCAGCAGATCGAGCTTGAGGTTGCCACTGCTGAACACGTTCTGACCGGTCCAGAAGTTGCCCATGCTGTCGCCACAGTAGGCCTGTTGGCCGGTGGCAATCGTGTGGTAGGTGTTGCGCCAGTTGGCCGCGTCCTGCAGGGGCGCGGTGGTGGGGTCATCACCACGGGGCGTCGTCCCGGTCAACAGCATGTTGATGGTATACGTCACCGCCTCGATGTGCCCGAACTCCTCGGCGGCGATGTTGGCGATGAGGTCGTAGTACGGCCGATACGCCTCGCGCCCGCGGAAGTTGAACGACTGGAACGTGTAGTTCATCAGTGTCGACATCTCACCGAACTTGCCACCGAGCAATTCCTGCACGGCGGCGGCGTCGTTGGGCGATGGGTTCTTGGGCTTGGGCAGATCGACGGCAAGGCGGTCCAGTCTCAGGATCATGATTGGTTCCTCTCGTTAAACGGGATTCGTTACACGAGAGACATTGAACCGAGGCTCAAGAGAAGCCGGCAACGTGCAATATCCGCCATGACGGGAAGTCACAGCGCACCGCTTTCGTCGCACCAATGGGATCGCCGCAGATTCAATCAGACACAACCGCTCGGCCGAGGCGCGACACTCCCATCGGAAGTGATGGAATTACGGCTTGGCCTTTTGCTCTTCCCACAAATCCTTGAGGTTCAGGAAGTCGAGCATGTGTTCTTCGTAGACCTTCTGGGCCTGGGGGTCGCTGAGGGGGAGGCGCAGTTCGTTGATGACCTTCGTGCCCATGCCGATCCATTCGCGCCAGCTCTCGGCCGAGACGTTGGCGTAGATGAGCGCGCCCATCGTGTTGTTGTTGAACGGTGGGCGCGGCAGGCGCGTGCCGGGCTGGCCCGTGCGGCGATCGAGGACTTGACCTTCACCGAGCTCGATCTTGCGCTCCGAGGCCTTCATCTCGGGGACGGGGGCGCCGAGGTCCTTGAGCATCGCGACCATCTCGTTGCGCGGCAGCAGGTCGCCACGCTCGTCGGCGAGGATGACACCTTGCGTCAACCGATCGATCGCCTCGATCTTGAGGTCCTGCTTGAGCAATGCGGTGCCGATGAGTTGATAGGCTTTCGAGAGCTTGTTGTTCAGCGCAAGCGTGTGCTCGAACGACTTGACCGCTTCACCGTACTGGCCGGCATCGAGATATGCTCGGCCAAGGGAAAAGTGCCCGAGCTCGTTCTTCGGGTCGTCGGCGGCCATCTTCTTGAACTGATTGATGCGTTCTTCGGTCGTGGGCATTTCGGAATTCCTGTTGCATGCGAAACCACTTGTAGATTACCGGTTCCTGTGGTCGGCGTATATCAGCGAAAGCACTTCCGACCGGCTGCGGGCGTCGCTCTTGAACGTGCCGCGGAGCGCGCTGGTGACCATCGTGCTGCCGTGTTTCTTAGCGCCACGGATCGTCATGCAGGTGTGGACGGCCTCGATCACGCACGCAGCGCCCATCGGGTGCAGTTCCTCCATCAGCGCGTCAGCGATCTGCGTCGTCAATCGTTCCTGCACCTGGGGCCGCCGAGCAAAGCCTTCGACCAGCCTGGCCAGCTTCGACAAACCCACCACCTTGCCCTTGGGCAGGTACGCAACGTGCGCCCGCCCGGTGAAGGGCAACAGGTGATGCTCGCAAAGGCTGTGAAACTCAATGTCGCGCAGCAGGACGATCTCGTCGTACTGTTCGGTGAAGACCGTCTTCAGATGGTCCTTCGGCTCGATATACAGCCCGGCCATCATCTCACCATATGCGCGGGCGACACGGTTGGGCGTCTTCTTCAAGCCTTCGCGCTCGGGGTCCTCACCGACGGCAAGCAGGATCTCGCGCACGGCACGCTCGATGCGCGGCACGTCCACGTTGGGAAGAGGGGCCTTGTCAGATGGATCGTCATGGTCGTGATTCAATATCGCCTCCGGTCGCATTATAGGCCAACACGGCTCGATCGTCGCTTGAGCCTTTGCGCTGCCACGGTAGCGATAAGCCGCAAACGACCGTCGACCCCTGCGGGTTGTCCGCAAACGTCTGACCCACTACTCTTTGGCCATGCGAGCACTTCTCATCGGTGGAACGGGTTTGATCAGCACCGGTATCGTCAAGCACCTGCAGGCACGTGGGGCCGACATCACGGTCTTCAATCGCAGCCAGCGCGAAAACCGGCTGGGCGACACGGTGAAGACGATCGTCGGCGACCGCAACGATGCCGACGCGTTTGTGCGCACGTTCAAGGATCAGACGTACGACGTCGTCATCGACATGATCTGCTTCACACCCGCGCAGGCCGATGCCAGCGTTGCGGCGTTTGCGGGTCGCTGCGAGCAGTTCATCTTCTGCTCGACCGTGTGCACGTACGGCGTGAAGGTGCCACCGACGGTCCTCGTCGACGAGACCTTCCCCCAGGAACCGATCAGTGGCTACGGGCGGGACAAGGTCGCCAGCGAAAAGGCATTCCTCGCCGCCCACGCTGCGGGCAAGTTCAAGACGACGATTGTGCGGCCCAGTTGCACGTACGGCCCGGGCAATGCGCTGATCGACAACCTCGAAGGAGACGCCGTATCGTGGGACCGTGTCGCCAGGGGCCTGCCCATCCTCTGCACCGGCGATGGCCTGGGGCTGTGGGTCTACACGCATCGCGACGACTGCGGCAAGCTGTTCGCCTACGCCGCGATGAACCCGAAGACGTATGGCCAATCGTACAACGCCACGCGCGACCAGAACCAGCCCTGGACGAAAAACATCAGCGACATCGCGACGGCGCTGGGACAGAAAGCCAAAGTGCTCTTCGTGCCCGCGGCTTGGGTGCTGTCACAGGAATCGAAACGCTTCGGCCTGCTGCGCGAGATCACACAGTTCCACGGCGCCTACAGCAGCGAAAAGGCCAAGCGCGACGTCCCCGAGTTCCGCTGCGAGATCGACCTGCCTCAGGGCGCAGCCGAAACGTTCGCGGACATGAAACGGCGCGGGAAGTGGAAGGACGGCGCTGCCGACGAGTTGTACAATGCGATGGTGGAAAACGCGATGAAAATGGGCGTGGGGCCGGTCGAGGTGTAGTCGCCATTCCCGTAAGCGTGAACGACATACGCTTTCGCATCAACCGTTCAACTGCCGACATACAGGATGACCGCCACGACGACCATCGACGCCCACGGCAGGATGCCGAAGAGGATCTGCCTCTCGCGGGACATCAACAGATAAGACCGTCGGCGAACGAGCAACAACACGATCGCAGCGAGCATGACGAAGCAATAGCAGACCAGAAGCATGACCTGCCAAGGCATCCTGCCAATGTCCCGCATCACGTCGTCGAGGTTCATCACCGAGATGGCAATCACGATGCAACCCAGCGCAGCGGGAAAACTGCAGCCGAGAATGCACGCCACCCACGCGCCAATGCGATAGTCGGCCAGACCGACGGTCAGACGAAGATGCTGACCGCATTCGGGACATATCACCGACTGCAACTGGCGCAGGTCGTAACCGCACGCCGGGCAGGGGAGGTCGCGCGTTCGCAGGAACTGGATGAGGTACTCGGCATCCGAGTGTTGGCGCCCGTCATCCATGAAGTGAGTTGAGGGATCGGATGATGGCGAGGACTCTTCGATGCTCACGCAAACACTCCGAAGTAGTGCTCGAAGAACGCGTCGGGGTTCACCGTCGTCGCGATGCGGTGCGGCCCATCAGTTGACGGTGTGAACGGTGTCCGCCCACCGACCTTGTGTTGCTTGTCGACGACGACGTCGATCGTGCCGGTTGCGTACTCGCACAGCTCCGGCTTGAACAGCAACGCCGCCGCGAGCGGGTCGTGGAAGGTGATCTTCTCACTGTGCTGGAACCACGCGGCGGCCATGTCATAGACGACGTCGAGGACCGGCACCGCGAACCGTTGTTTCACTTCGTCGCGATGCATCTGACATTGCGTGGTGACATCCAGCCCGACGCTCAGGTGCCCGCGCGGCACGTGAGCATAGGTCATCGCGCAGGCAATCGAATCGGTCCAGCAGTTCCACTCGGCTTCGCCCCACGGATGGCCCGGCGTGAAGACACCGGCCATCGAGACCATTCCCTTCAGCAATGAAGGGATCTCTGGGTCGATTGCGAAGAGCACTGCGATGTTCGTCATCGGTCCGATTGCCAGCAGGGTGATCTCGCCGGGTCGGCTGCGGATCGTCTGCCGCATGAACTCGATCGCGCTGCCCGGCACGTAGTCGCTGCGGTGCGGGCGGCCCCTCACCGCATCGTACTGCGGAACGTTCGGCTGCCCGGGCCCGTGCAGCAACGGGCCGGGAAGACCCGCATGGATCGGAATGTCGCGCCGGCCTGCGGCGTTGCACAGCATTTCCACGAGCGCGGCACGCTTCACGACGTCACCACTGACCGTCGTGATACCCACCAACTTGCAGCGTGACTGCTTCAGCAGATACGCGATGCAGACGGCATCGTCGATGTCACTGCCAGGGTCGGTGTCGAGAAGCACGGAAATCGTCTCACTCATCGGTAATTGCCTCGGGTTAGTTTGAACGGATCTTACTCGACGGTTGTTCGACATCAGCAATGGCCTCGACCTCAAGGTCACCGAAGACATGTTCATCGAGTAGCAGGGATTGGCTTCTCCGTTTGCACGTCGACACGGTTGACGTACGTCCCCGCGGTGTGACCGACGCTATCGAAGCCCCGGCCGACACTCGTGGCCGCTAGAGTGATGTAGAAGCTGGCAGTCGATCGAGGCGACGACCCCGCCAGTGAAAACTCGATCGCATTCTGCGGAACCCCCCAACCGGCCGTCGGCGACGGCGCGGTGCTTGCCTGCGAGGCCCAGTCGTGCAAGGTGATCGTGGCCAATGGGTTCCCGGAGTCAAACAACGTGATCGTGAGCGCCGCGCCCTTCGCCAGCCGTCCTGTCGCCAACGATCGAAACGGACCTTTCTCGGACTGCGACGCTTCGACGACGTGAAATTGTCGATCGGCATCTACGTAGGCAAACCGTGCAGGCGCGCCATCCTGAGGCGTGAGCGCGATCACCTCCGCCGGGCAGGGAGAGAACGAGATGGACAATCGCTCGTGTCCCGCGATGTGCACTTCCGTGAACGTGTTCAAATGCGAAAAGACGTCAACAGGCAGTAAGCTCTCGGCATGCAGCTTCAGCGTTCCGTTATCGCCGATGGTTCCTTGCAATCGGCTTGTTGCATCATCGGCAAAGTTGAGTTCAACATCATCATCTGCAGCCCGTTGGAAACCCAGTAATCGTCGCGGCGGTCCTTCACGCGCGGCGCGTGCGGCGAAGCATGTCCAAAATCGGTCGGGCGAGCGGCTGATGAACGTGAGCAGCGGGTGCACCGTGATGATCGCGCGACCGGCGAGCACATTGGCAGAACCGTCGCCGGGATGGATGTTGACATCTGGGCGAAGTCGAATTGCCGCGCGAGATGGCGACTCTATGGGCGCAACGTAGGTGATGGGCGGCAAAGATGCGCTCGAAGGAGCGGTCGAAGCATCCGCCGACCGCAGCAGTTGAGGGAAGACTCCTCCGAGGGATACACCGACAATCGCTGCAATGCCAAGCGACCACCAACGGCGCGGTGCCGGCTGTGATAAAGTCTGGGCGGTTGCCAGTGCCATCACAAACGCCATCACTCCCGCAGCGATCGTGGGCAATCGATAGCTGTGCGGATAGAGAATTCGCATCGAAATAGCCAGCGTGATGTAGGTGACCAACATCGCTGCCAACGCTGAACGCGCGAGAGAAAAACGTTGCCGCCATGCCAGTCCGATGGCCAACACGAGGGTGACGGCAACAATGCCCGGCAACGCCAGATTCGTCCAGAACTGGGGTTGATCGATGCGAAATCCACGCGGCAAGGCAACCATCGACACGATCGCTGCAAGCACGTGGCCTACGAGCAGGAGCAACCAGAGAAAGCGCGAGTAGAGTCGGATCACAACGAAGCACAGCTTATCTGGCGTTCTCGTGAATACGATGACCCGCCGGTTACGCGCGATTGAAAAAAGCTGAGCGTGTCGAAAGGGTCGACACGCTCAGCATACTTGCAGGAAGAAACTATTACAGAGCCGCCGTTATGCCAGCGTCCCGAGTTCCATTTCGTGAAGGCCCTTGCCACTGGGCACCATGGGGTAGACGTGCTCGTTGGGCTCGACGAAGAAGTCGACCACGCACG
>JBBRHE010000129.1:0-11021 GCA_038223165.1 Tepidisphaerales bacterium | reverse complement strand
ATTACGAACGGGTCACACATCCGCGTCCTTTGAAAAGAAGAACAGTTGTACTCGCGACAACAGGTTTTATCGCATATGCAACAGTGGGGTATATGCTGATGCGACTCAATTCCCTGAGTGCGTCGCGCCTGCTACACGGACTTAATGAATTGACTATGTGGATCATCGCATTGATCTTCGTAGGGTTCATTGTTTATGCACATGTGAGATGGAAATGGAAGGGATTCACTCTCGGCGCCTTTATAGGCTTGGGCCTGACCGCGGTTGGGGCCGGAATATACCTGATCTTCATATTTCCCATGACCGGGTTCGGGAACCCAAATCGCTGATACGAGGAAGGAGTGGATAAATTAAAGGTGACGATAAGGAGAAGGGAGAAGAAAAGGGGGCATCACGGGGAAAGGGAAAAGGGGGCATCACTGATACTATATCAGTGATGCCCCCTTTTCCCCCTCCAAGTCATGGTCGCCCGCGGGACGCAGGAGGAAATGCCAGTGATTGGGCATCAGACAATACGCCAGCAGCGCGACGGGGATTTCCGCCAACGCGTACGCCATGACCCGCTCGAACGCGGCGTAATCCTCGTCCTTGGCAAACAACTCTGCACGACCGACGCGACGATTCAGCACACGGAAAATCATCCCGCCGGGGGCCTTTCGCGCGGTTCGCGGCATCGGCGTACTTTAGCAAATCAGATGGCGCTTTCAATAATCAAACCTGTCCCGTTTTGTGGTTCACGGAACGCGCGCTTCAATCACGATCCGCATCGGTTACTGGATGGTATTATAACTTCCCCCCCCCCCCGTCAAACATTATTCTTGAATTCGTTTTCTTTTCGCGTGAACAACGGTTGGCGGCGGTACCACCATCGCGGGCATCAGGCCTGCCAGACTTGTCGACGGCACCGGCCTCCCTACACTTACCACCATGTTCACCGGCATCATCGAACGCACTGCCCGCATTATCGCCGTCACGAAGGGACCGGGGTTTGTCCGGCTCATTCTCACGTCCGACATGAGCGATGTCGCCCACGGTGAGAGCATCGCGATCAACGGTGTCTGCCTGACCGTCGCGGAACTTTCGCCGGGTGAACTTCACTTTGATGTTATTCCTGAGACTTTGGCGAAGACCAATCTGGGACTGCTCAAGGCCGGTGACGGCGTGCATCTGGAACGGTCGCTGCGCGTCGGTGACCGGATCAGCGGGCATTTCGTTCAAGGTCACGTCGATGGGTTGGCAACGCTGGTCGAGCACAGGACGACCGGTGACGAGGTGCGGCTTCGACTGCAACTGTCGCGCGAGTTGGCCAAGTACGTCGCGCCCAAAGGCTCGGTGACAATCGACGGTATCAGCCTGACGGTCGCGGCGCTCGATGGCGTGTTTTTCGAGGTCGCGCTGATCCCGACAACCGTTCAACTGACACGCCTTACGCAACGCCCGATCGGTTGGCCATTTAACTTTGAAGCCGACATTATCGGTAAAACGATTGTTTCTTATCTTGCTCACTACGGGCGGCTTGCCGATGATAAGTAGGGCAATGACACGGACGTTGTTGCCGTCGTAACGGCTGAACAGGCGAACCTTATGCCGAACAGTTTCTACCGGCCTACCATCGCGATCACCATGGGCGAACCTGCGGGCATCGGCCCGGAGGTGGTCGTCAAGGCGCTGTCAGACCCCGTGCTGCGACACCGCGCGCGGTACATCATCTACGGGATGAACGAGCTGCTCGCCTACGCCGCCGACCTTGCCGAGTTTGACGTCTTCTGGTGGCGCGACCAATACAACGGCCGACTGCGCAGCTATCCGCACGATGTCGTCGTCGTCGACTATGACATGTACAGCTTGCTCGGCAGCGCGATTAGGTCGCCGAGCAAAATGGGGGGTGAAGCCAGCATGCGGTTCTGTGTCGACGCGATCGAAGCTGCCCAGCGCAAACTCGTCGATGCCGTCGTGACCGCCCCTATCGCCAAGGAAAGCTGGAAGCTGGCGGGTTACGGTTTCCCCGGCCACACAGAACTTTTCGCTGCCAAGACCAACGCCCGCCATTACGCGATGATGTTTGCCGGTGGACCACTGAAGGTCATCCTCGCGACGGTCCACATTCCACTGAACAGCCTGTGGGGCCGACTGAACATCGGCGCCGTGTTCCACCCGATCGAACTGCTGCACCAAACGTTGGTTGAATGGTTCGACATCGAAAAGCCGCGCATCGCCGTGGCGGGTGTGAATCCCCACGCATCCGAGAACGGTCAGTTCGGTGATGAGGAAGAGCGCATCATCTCCCCCGCCATTCAAATGGCCCGCGAACTGGGGATCGATTGCACCGGCCCCTATTCACCCGACACCGTCTTCCTAGCCGCCCGCGACGGGAAGTTCGACGCCGTCGTCGCGATGTATCACGACCAGGGCTTGATCCCGGTCAAGCTGCTCGCGTTTGATCGGGCGGTCAACCTTACGGTCGGGTTGCCAATCATTCGCACGAGCCCCGACCACGGCACCGCGTTCGACATCGTCGGGCGCAATCGCGCCAACCCCGGCAGCATGCGCGCCGCGATCGAGATGGCGATCGATTTGTCCATCAAACGCCACGAACGGCAACAGAATCAAAAGCAGGATGTGCCGCGCTCCGACTCCTCCCCCGGTACGCCCGGAGAGGCTGGATGAGGGTGATTTCGAACCGCCTGAAAGTGTGAGAAGCCGTGATCTGGTCCCCTCTTTGCCTTGACGCAGGGTGCCGGGACAGGATTTGGAATTGTCGGACGGATCGTCTGGCAACCGACCAGCCTGCATCGCATGTCATCCCGATGAGAGCGGAAGCGACCTGAGGGATCGGTCTGCAACGCGTTTCTTGCATGTCCGATCCCTGACATCGCTACCGCTCCGTTCGGGATGACAATCTGGAGGCACTATGATTCGTCAGACGGTGCCCAGATGAGCGGACATGGGGTGGATTTGTCGCGCAAATCACTTTCGGGAGTTCGAAATCACCCTCACCCAACCTCTCTCATGGGTACATGGCAGACGGGCCGGAGATCATCCCAGAATTGTCGACAGGTAAAACTGTTTCAATTCCTCCGCTCGCACGTCTGTCGTCACTTCGATGTTTTTTGAATCGCCCCACGGCACGGTCATTCCTTTTGTGAACTCACCGGTGGTCTCTACGCGAACCGACATCGGTAAGGTGTTGTAGTACGTCTTGTCGAACGCCCACACGATCGGGAACAGGTCGTACATTACCGGGCCCGGCTTCCAGCTTTGTGCCGGGTGCCATTGCTTGATCGCTTCCGCCATCGCGATGGGAAGTTCACCACGATGGTGGCGGAACGCGGTGTCGCACTCGGTGAGCGTCATCGTGAACTGGCGCGTCACGCTCCAGGTTCCCATGACGATCGGGATACCACTCGTGAAGACAATGCTCGACGCAACGTAGTCGAACGCAATGTTGTGCTCGCGGCGGTTGAGCGCGGTCTCACCACCCATGAGCGCAATGTGTTTGATCTTTTTCGCGATCTCGGGCTTACGCCGCAACGCCGTCGCAATGTTTGTCAGTGGCGCGATACACGCGAGGATGATTTGACCGGGATATTGCTCGACAGTGCGGATGATGAAGTCGACGGCGTCGAGGTCATCGGGTGCATCCGCAGGGTCGTGCGGCTCGGCGAACGAGCGGTGGTTCATTACCCGGTCGAGGTTGTGCTGCGCTGCTTCCTCGTCAGCCGAGAACGGTCGCAGTGGATAGGCCATGCCGGCGGCGACGAGAACATTTGTTCGGTTCAGATAGCGCAGCAGCCGTTTGACAAGTCTGGCCCGGCCGTCGGTGGGCCATGTGACCGTGGTAATGCCGACGACATCCAGTTCCGGCCGCAGCATCGCGAACCAGATCGCCAGCAGGTCGTCGATGTCCTGACCGGGGTCGGTGTCGATCAGAATCTTCTGTTTGGCCACTGGGGTCGAGTTCATGGGTTTGAAAGCTTACCGCATAGCCTATTTAAACTCAGCAGGCCGGTGTTGGTGTGATCGCGGGGTGAAGCAGAACACCGTCTGAAATGCGACGGCTTTTTGAACTGTTGAGATCCCTCAGGTCGCTTCCGCTCCCATCGGGATGACAAGGTGAGGACGCTGACGAAACACTGGAAGTGAACATCTGTCAATATCGGCGTCGGCGTCAAAACGAAGACAGGCGACCCGTGGGGGTCGCCGTTCTTCGGCATCGTCCTTGACGAACGTGCGGGGTGTCCCACTCCGGAAGACACGGTTCGCGAACTTACTTTGCTTCGTCCTGACCGTAGAGATTCACGTCAGGTGACGGCTCGATCTTGACGTCGCTGGCTTTGTAGAGCTTGCCGGACGTGACAGTCGAAAATTCCTTAGCGTTGCCGTTGGGTCCGATCGCCAGTTGCAGGCGGTCGTTGCCAATACCGCGCTCGGCGAGGAACTGCTTGACGACTTCCTTACGCAGTTCGGTGGCCATCGGTTCGGGCATATCAAAATACACCGCGACGTTGTCGGTCGACGAGCCGGCGCCCAGGGCCATCAGTGAGAGCTTGTCCTGCCCCAGCGAGTTGAGCTTGTCACCCGAGAAGTGACGCAGGTACAGCGTACCGTCGGCCAGCGCGCCCTTGGCGGCTTGCGTGTCGGCGTGCTGGGTCGGCAGGCGGTAAGTGTTGTCGGGGAACATTGCCCGGTTGTTCTCACAGCCGGTGGCCCCGACAAAAGAGGCGGCGACGATCAGGAGCGTGATGTTGCGGTTCATAGTCATGTGTCCTCACTAGTAGATTCGGTTCATTCCGTCGGTCACTTCATCAGTTCACTGTTCAACACGTCGAGCACCACCGGACCGGCCAGCACGATGAACGTCGCAGGGAAGATGAAGAGCACGAGCGGGAAGCTCATCTTCACCGATGCCTTAGCAGCCATTTCCTCGGCGGCGTGTTGACGCGTCAGACGCAGGGTCTCGGCCTGGATTCGCAGGGCCTGAGCGATGCTCGTGCCGAATCGGTCGGCCTGAATCAACATCGCGGCCAGGGCTTGCAGCGGCTCGGAACCCGTGCGAATGCCCAGGTTCTTCATCGATTCGCTGCGCGTCAGGCCGACGCGCATTTCCATGTGGCAGATGCCCAGTTCACGGCTGATGCTCGGGTGCGCCACGGACAGCTCGGCGCCAACCCGCTGCATCGCGGCGTCAACCGTCAGGCCGGCCTCGACGCAGACGACCATCAAGTCCAGCGCGTCGGGCAAGGCATAGCCCAGCATTTTCTGGTTGTTCCCGATCGCCCACTTCAACCAAACCGCCGGTGCCATGTAGCCGGCAAGGCCACCGAGCGCCAGGCCCAGGAACGTGAATCCGGTCGAGCTGCCGAGCAAGTAGCCAATCAGCACGCCCAACGCCATCGCGATGACCTTGCAACCGGTCATCACTCGAATGGCGTTCGGGGCGTAGATGCCCGCCTTGCCGAGCTTCGTACGAAGATCCGAGACCTTGGCCCGGTCGGTCGGCATGAACGGCTCAGCGGCGGCCTGACCCACGCGTTGCAACAGTGGGACGAATTCGCGCTTGGTGGCTTCCTTCGGATCTTCGACGGCCGGGCTGTTCAAGCGGTCGCGGAGCTTGTCGTCATTGCGGTCACCAATGACAACGCGAGTCAGAAAGTAGCCCGTCAGCGAGACGGCACCGAAGATGCATGCGATGAGCAGGATTTGGTTGTCCATGGCTGTCTCTCAAATAGTGGACAGTTGTCAGTCGACTGTGGGCAGTGAAAAACAATGCTTTCTAACTGCCCGCTGTCCACTGACAGCTGTCAACTTCCCGTTACACCCTTACCGTTGTGATTTTCTTAATCGACCACAGTCCGAGCACCTGCATGCTGAACGCCAGCATGAGCATCTTCTGGCCCGGCCACGTGTACATCAGTTTGCCGGCGTGTTCGGGGCTCATGTAAAACGAGATCACGAACATCACCGCGGGGAACGCGACCAGGATGTAGCCCGTGAAGCGGCCTTCGGCGGTCTTGGACTTCACGTGGCTCTGCAGGCGAACGCGACCGCGGATCATGTTGCTGATGTTGCCGAGCACTTCCGACAGGTCACCACCCGTGCTGCGCTGGATGAGCACGGCGGTGACGAAGAAGGCAAAGTCGGTCGACTCAACGCGGGTGATCGCGTCCTTCAAGGCATCTTCCAGCGGCATGCCCAGCGAGTGCTGGTCATAGCAGCGGCGGAATTCCATGCACAAAGGTTCGGGGAGCTCTTCGCCCATCATCTGCAGACCGGTCGTCAAGCTGTGACCGGCGCGGAGAACTCGTGACAGGAAGTCCAGCGCTTCGGGGAGCTGCTCGGCGATCAACCGCTGCTTCTTGGCTCGCTTGCTGTTGAGGACGAAGAACGGGACATACGTCATCACTCCACCGATGCCGAACGCCATCAGCATCGAACCGGTCGCACCACCGGCGATCAGGCCACCTACGGTGCCGGCACCGACGACAAACAACAGGAAACGGCTGAGCGCCAAATCCGGGTACGCCTGGATCACGTGCCGCTGCAATTTGCGGACAAGCACCATCTTCGCCAGGACGGCCGGGAGCGCCGGGTCTTCCAGGGTAAGGCTGATGTGCTGCTTGAGCGCCGATGCGCCACCGGAGCGACCTTCGGCACTCAGACGCTTGCTGAGGTGGCGCTTCTGAGCGCGTTCAGGGTTGACCACGACAGCGATCAAGCCCCAGACCAGTAAGCCCACGGCGGCGGCGATGATGATGGGTAGCAGTGCGGTCATATCGTTTTGGGCCTCACAGGCCTTATATTCGGTTCATCGGCATATTCGGACACCGACTTAGCTGTTCGGGACCACCTGGCCGATATCGAATATCGGACCTGCCAGCCTCGTTTACATCTCGATCGACCGCCGATTGAACAAATCGTTCGGCAGCGAGATGCCACGGTGTTCGATTCGCTCGGCACATCGCGGACGCAGGCCCGTTGCGACGAAGCGACCGGTCGCGTGACCGTCCCCGTCGACACCGCTCTGCTCGAACGTGAACAGGTCGTGCATCGTGATGTTCTCACCTTCCATGCCGCTGATCTCGCTCACGCTGGTCACCTTACGGCGACCACCTGGCAACCGGCGGGCCTGGATGACGATCTGGATGGCGCTTGCGATCTGCGTGCGAAGTGCCTTCATCGGGATCTCGTACCCCGCCATCGCGATCATCACTTCAAGACGCGCCAGGGCGTCGCGGGCGTTGTTCGCGTGGACGGTCGTCATCGACCCTTCATGACCGGTGTTCATCGCCTGCAGCATGTCCAGGGCTTCAGCGCCACGGACTTCACCGATGATGATGCGATCGGGACGCATACGCAGACAGTTCTTCACGAGGTCGCGCTGCGAGACCTCACCCTTGCCTTCGATGTTCATCGGGCGGGTTTCCAGTCGCACCACGTGCGGCTGCTGCATCTGAATTTCGGCTGCGTCCTCGATCGTAATGACGCGCTCGTCGGTCGGGATGTAACGGCTGAGGCAGTTCAACAGCGTCGTCTTGCCCGAGCCAGTGCCACCACTGATCAACACGTTGCAGCGCGCCTGCACCGCAGCGGACAGGAAGTCCATGACCGCCGGGGGAAACGCGCCGTGGCGGATCAGGTCTTCGAGCTGCAAAGGCTTGGACCCGAAGCGACGAATGCTCATCGCCGGGCCGTCCAGTGCCAGGGGTGGGATGATCGCGTTCACACGGCTGCCATCCGGCAGGCGGGCGTCGACCATTGGGCTGGTCTCATCGACGCGGCGACCCACCTGGGCCACGATGCGGTCGATGATCTGACGCAGATGATTGTTGTCGCGGAAGCGCGTCTCGACCTGCTCCAGCCGACCCTTCTTTTCGACGTATATGCGGTCAAACCGGTTGACCAGAATATCGCTGATGCCCGGGTCCTTCAGAAGCGTCTCGAGCGGCCCGAGGCCGAAAGTCTCGTCCATCACCTCGTCCATGAGCTTTTCCTGCTCAGGACCGGTGATCAGCCCCTTCTCGTGCTCGCAGAGTGTGCGGACCAGATTGCGAACCTCAGACCGCACCGTCTCGGCGGGCATGGTCTTGAGGTTCTGCATGTCCAGCCGATCGACGAGCTGCTGGTGCAAGCGCACCTTCAACTGCTGCAGGTAGATCTGGCGCTCGGTCAACGGCGTCACGACCATTGGCCCGGGTCGCGAGGGCGCGCTCAGCTTGTTCATGACTGGCTTGGAGCTGCCGTTGTGGGTGGGCGTGCCCGGTGTGGCGGTGCCGTCGGCGTTGAACGTGGCTTCCTGCCCCGCTGCGGTAAAGAGACCACCCTTGGACGTGCCGTTGCCATTGCTCGGCGCCGACGACGGCAGTGGAGTGATCGTGGCCGCGTTTGAATTAGTTCGATTAAACAGTCCCATAGAACCCTTCCCTCGTACTGACTTGCCCTGTTGCGCTACCGTCTTAGCCCGTCGTCCTCACCAGGACTTCGTCACGCCGCCGACCGCGCCGCGGTCCCGGGTTCCTTGTTCGCCAGCATGGTTGCCAGATCCCGCAGGCTGACGCTCATGTCCGCCTTGGGCGATCGAATAACCGCCGGCTCACCAAAGTTGATTGCCGCGATCGCGTTCTTGAAGTCGTTGGGCACCAGCCACGAGATCTTCAGGCCCAAAGCCCGCTCGACTTCGTCCGGTTCGATGTCGCGGTTCTTTTTCTCGTAGCGGTTGACCACGAGCTTGATCTTGCTGCTTTCGATGCCCATCCGACGCAGCGCGCCGACAAATCGTTCCGCGTTCTTGGCACTGGGCACATTCAACTGCATGACAACCACGTTCACGTCCGCCGAGTTCACGACGGTCGTGTACATCGGCGCGATGCTCATCATCGAATCGATGATGACGAAATCGAACATGCGGCTCAGCACACCGATCAACCGTGAAACGCCCGGTTGGTTCACCCGCTGGGTGTCTTCCGGCAGTTCCGGTCTCGCCAGGACGGCCAGGCTGCTGCTCTTGTGCATCGTCAGCGCGTTGTCGAGCAACTGGCGATCGACCTTGTCGGCCGAGTCCATCACGTCGGCGATCGTGTAACGCGGGCGGATGTCAAAGCTGTTGGCGACCCCGCCTCGCATCAAATCCAGGTCGATGATCGCAGTCTTACCCGTCTTGGCCATTGAGGCGGCGACGTTGCACGAGACCGTCGTCGAACCGCAGCCACCGATCGTCGGAATGACGTGGATGACCTTGGCCCGCTTGGCAGCGCCGTACTGCGCCGCGGCACGGTCCAGGGCGTTGGTGAACTTCTCCACGCTCATGGGCAGTGGGATGAATTCCTTCACGCCCAGTGACATCGCTTCCATCAGCAGGTTCGCGTCGAGCATCTGGCTCATCAGGAAAAAACTGACGTTCGGGTGCTGACGTGGCAGGTGCGAGATCTTCTTGAGGGATTCGTGCGCCCCGGGGTCGAGGTTCACGATCACCAACTGAGGCGCATCGGGACGGCTCAACAGACCGGGCAGTGTGTCGGTGTTGCCATGCTGGCCGACCACGTTCGCGCCGTACTGGGTCAGGAAACCCGCCAACTCCGTGCGATTGGTCTGGTCGGCGTCGACGACTATGCAATTCAAGTGCGTGTACATTTTCGCTCTTACTCCAGTCTGATCCCGCGGACTGCGGACAACTCTCATAACAACTTTTGCATGCCCCGCGTGCGCACCGTTTAGACGCGACCCGCCCCCCACCGCGACATGGCTACTGCCACATCGCGTCTTCACCCGTCACCGGCTCGGCAATCGTGGCGGTCGGACCCGTCGCTGCGGGCGCGGCCGAAGCCTGGGTGAAACCGTACTCACCCATAAACACCGGTGGTGGACCGGACGGCTCGGCAGCGTTCTCCGGCTTCTGACCGGCGCCGAGGTCACCCTTGAAATACAACTGCAGCTCAGTCGGTGTACGCCAGCGCTCACCCGGAATGGCCGGGATCTCACCGGGATTCATCGGGGCGATGATGCGCGGCGTGACCAGCACGACGAGTTCCGTCTCGCGACGCTCAAAACGACTCGAGCGGAACAGACTGCCCAGGATCGGGATGTCACCCAGCAGCGGTGTGACTTCCTTACGCGTGAACGTCGTGTCGTTCAGTAAACCAGCCAACGCGAACGACTGACCGTCAGCGAGCTTCACCGTCGTCGAGACTCGACGCGTGCGAAGACCCGGGACCGGGAAGCCACCGACGCTGACCGAGTTGGCAAAGTCCAGGTCACTGACCTCGGGCTCCACCTGCAGGCGGATCGTGCCGTCACCCAGGACGACGGGCAGGAACTTCAACCGGACGCCGTACTCTTTGTACGCGATCGTGATCGTCGAGCTGCCCTCACCCTGCTGCGGGACGGGAATCGGGAACTCACCACCAGCCAGGAAGCTGGCCTGCTGACCGCTGATCGCAATCAGGTTCGGCTCGGCCAGCACGCGAAGCAGGCTGTTCTGACGAAGGGCCTGGATGTAGTACGACAGTGACGTGCCACCGATTTGCGTCGACCCGAACAGCGCCACGGTCTGACCACTGGGTGAGCCAAGGCCACCAATCGGTGTCTGCCCCAGTGGGGCAACGAGACCGACATTGTTTCCGAACACGCTCGTGCCGTCGGTGATGCCGAAGTTCACGCCCAGGTTGTTCACCGCGGTGCGCGACACCTCAGCAAACCGGACCTGCAGTGAAACCTGCTGTCCGCCGGCAACTTCCATTGTGTTGATGACCTTCGGCGCAAACGGGGAGGCGATCAACGCTGCCTGCTCGGCAACGCCCAGCGTCGGCACCGTGCCGCGCAGGATGACCGCGCCGTTGGCGCTGTCGACCTTGATCTGGTTGTCAGGGAACGTCTTTTTAAGCTGGTCGACCAGCGCCTCGATGTCGAACTCGACAGCGATGTCGATCGTCTGCGACTGCTCGTCGTCGTCCCAGACGATGATCTGCGTCGTGCCCGGCTTCTTGGCCGTCACCAGCAGATTCGTCGGGCCGATCGGCGTGACGTCG
>JBBRHE010000128.1:0-11055 GCA_038223165.1 Tepidisphaerales bacterium | reverse complement strand
GCACCTTTCCCCATTTCTCGATCATCCGCAGATTGGTTTCTTCGGCGACGCTTGCGCTGTCCGCTGGGTAGCGGTTGACGACGACGCCGGCGATCGGCACCTTCGCCAGCCGCAGGGCGTCGAGCGTGAGAAGCGTGTGGTTGATCGTCCCCAGCCCCGGGCGGACGACAACGACAGCGGGCAGCCCGAGCCACTGCATCATGTCGCGCACGGTATGTTTGCCATCCATCGGCACCATCACCCCGCCCACGCCTTCGACGATCAGCACATCGCTCTGCGCGGAGATCTCGCGGAGAGAACGGTCGATGGCCTCCCAGTCGAGCGGCCGATGCGCCCGCTCGGCGGCCACCGCCGGTGCGAGCGGCTCGGAAAATCGCTGCGGGCAGATCACATCCAGCGGTGCGGCGGCATCGGCGCAGTGCGCGAGGAACTCGGCGTCTTCCGACACCAGACCTTCCCTGCGATGCACGCATCCCGTCGCGACGGGTTTCAACACCGCCACCCGCGCCCCCCGCCGCCTGAACCAGTCGGCGATCGCGCCGGCGATGACCGTTTTGCCCACCTCGGTATCGGTGGCAGTGACAAAGAGTGTGGGTAGCTTGGGAGTGCGGATCATTGCTGCAACCGTAGGACTTCGACCGCCACCGCGTCCACAATCTGCTTCAATTCGCAGCGCTCCATCGCCAATGGTGGCATCAGTACCAGCGTGTCGGCCAGCGGTCGGATGATGACGCCGTGCATGCGGATCGCAGTGCACACCGCGGCACCAACCCGGCGGCGCGAGTCAAACGGTTGCTTCGTCTCCCGATCGGCAACCAGTTCGATGCCGACCATCAATCCCTTCTGTCGGATGTCACCCACGTGCTTCAACGGACGAATGTGCGCCTCCAACTCGGCCGCCAGCCACTGCGACTTGGCCTGCACCTTAACGACGACGTCGTTCTTCTCAAACAACTCCAACGACGCGAGCGCCGCGGCGCACGCTAGCGGGTTGCCGGTGTACGTGTGGCCGTGGAAGAACGTTTTTCCTTCCCATGGGTCACCGAGGAACGCGTCGAAGATCTTCTGCGTCGCAAAGGTCGCCGCCAGTGGCAGGTAACCGCCGGTGATTCCCTTTGCTACGCACATCAGGTCGGGTGAAACGTTCTCGTGCTCGCAGGCAAACATCTTGCCCGTGCGACCGAAGCCGACGGCAACTTCGTCGGCGATCAGCAGCACGTCGTATTTCGTACAGAGCGCACGCACGCCGCGCAGGAAGCCTAGTGGGTGGACGATCATGCCCGCCGCACCTTGCACGATCGGCTCGATGCAAACCGCCGCAATTCGCTCGTGGTTTCCCTCGAGTAGGTCGGCCAGCGTGACGAGCGCTTGCCGTCGCACTTCGTCGAGCGACATCGATTCTTCACCCGGCGACCGCCATCGATACGGGAACGGTGTCGGCGCGAAGTGTGTCTTGAACAGCAGTGGATAGTACGGCCGATGAAATGCCTCGGTCCTCCCGATGCTCATCGCGCCGACCGTGTCGCCGTGATAGGCCTCGGTGAAGCCGATGAACTCGTTCTTCTCAGGTCGGCCGACGTTGTACCAGTACTGCACCGCCATCTTGAAAGCGATCTCGGTCGCGGTCGCGCCGGCGTCGCTGTAGAAGATCTTGGTCAGCCCCTGCGGCACCATCTTCATCAACCGGTCGGCCAGTAAAATCGCCGGCTCGCTCGCCAGGCCGAGCATGGTCGTGTGGGCAACCTTGTCGAGCTGCGCACGGATGGACGCGTCGATCTCCGGCACGCGATGACCATGCACGTTACACCAGAGGCTGCTGACACCGTCGAGGTAGCGGTTGCCGTTGCTGTCGATGAGGTGCATGCCCTCCGCCGCCGTGATGACCAGTGGCTCGTCGTCTTGCCACAGCTTCATGTGCGTAAACGGGTGCCAGACGTGCTGGCGATCGAGGGCACGGAGCGCGTCGGTGTGCGAGCGTAGCCGCATTCTTCCTATCATAGTTGAATGTGAATCACCATGCAGCAGTTCCTTGAACTCCGCCGAGCTGCCTGCAAAACTTTTGTCCGTTTACGGTCGGTCAATGTGCGGTACGGCCCCACCTGTGCTACAATGCCCCCACGATGAATCAGCAGTTGGAAGAACTTTCACCGATGGAAAAGATGCTGCGGCAGCAGGTGATGGACCGCGGTGTGCGCGAACCGCGCGTGATCGATGCTATGCGGGCAATCCCGCGCGAGCTGTTCATGCCCAAGGAGATGCGCGACAAGGCGTACGCCGACGGTGCTGCGCCGATCGGGCACGGGCAGACGATCAGTCAGCCCTACATCGTCGCGCTGATGACCCAGCGGCTCGACGTGCAACCGAACCACAAAGTCCTTGAAATCGGCACCGGCAGTGGCTACCAGACCGCGATCCTCGGTAAGCTCGCCCGCGAGGTGTACACGATCGAACGGGTAAAACCACTGCTCGACTCGGCATTCGAACGCGTGCTGGCCCTGGGGGTGAAGAACATCCACTTCCGCCACGCCGACGGCACGCTCGGTTGGGCCGAGGCCGCCCCCTTCGACCGCATCCTGATCGCAGCTGGCGCACCGGCGATACCAGAGAAGCTGCTCAAGGCCCAACTCGCTGACGGTGGCATCGCGCTTTTGCCGATCGGTCCGCTCGAAAACCAGATGCTGACCGAAGTCCAACGCTATGGCGACCGCTTGGAAACCGTCGACGTTTGCCCGGTCCGCTTCGTCAAACTGATTGGCGAAGAGGGTTGGAACGACGAGGGGGCGGGGATCTAACAGAATGCTGGATTCTAAAAACATCTGACAATTCTCGTCTGGCGAAATGTCCTCGACCACACCGATCACCACCCTGCCGGGAATCGGCCCCAACCGCGCTAAGGCGTTTGCCGAGCTCGGTGTGAACACGCTGGCAGAATTGCTCGAATATTTCCCGCGAGACTACCGATTCGAATCCGCTGAGCGGCGGATTTTGGACCTGGTGTCTGACCAAATCCAACCCGCGCGGGGAGAAGTGGTAGCCGTCGATTACATCTCGCACGGTAGTCGGCCGCGGTTTGAAGCTACGCTAGATGATGGCAGTGGGAAGCTCTCGCTCGTCTTCTTCAACGGTGCCTACCTGCGGTCCAAACTCCGGCCGGGGATGAACCTGCGGGTTAAAGGGCGTGTTAAATTCTTCCGCAACATGCCTGCGATGAGCAACCCCACATGGGAGGCCATCGAGCTCGACGCCGCGACGATTGATGCATCGACTTTTCGAGCCGTCTACCCCGCGAGCAGTCGATTGCCGAGTGACACGATCGCGCGGACGGTTGGTGAAAACATCGACGCGCTGACGACGGATGTGCCAGAGTGGTTCGACACAAAGCTTCTCGCAAAGCATAAACTTATGAGTCGATGGCAGGCGTATCGGTCGATCCATGTCCCCGCCGACCTCCACGAAGCCCTGCGGGCTCGCCGACGGTTGATTTACGACGAACTGATGATGATGCAGTTGGGCCTGGGCCTCGGCAAGCGCCTGCGCGATGGCCGATTGACGGCACCGGTCATGCGCGTCGACAAACTGCTCGACGAACGCATTCGGGCGCGATTCGGCTTTCATCTTACCAACGCACAGCAGAACGCCGTATGGGAGATCGTCAAAGACCTGCAGAGTGGCCAACCGATGAATCGCCTGTTGCAGGGAGATGTGGGCAGCGGCAAGACCGTCGTCGCGCTCTACGCGATGCTAGTCGGCGTGGCGAACCATCTGCAGTCGGCGATCCTTGCGCCAACAGAGGTTTTGGCCGAACAGCATTTCCATACGCTAAGTCGTGCAATGGCGAAATCGAACGTGAAGGTTGGACTGTACACCGGTCGCAGCAAGCGAGCGAAGGGCGCGATGCTGGACGAACTGGCCAGCGGCAAAGTGCACTTGGCCGTCGGCACCCAGGCACTGATTCAGGAAGACATCGAGTTTGCAAACCTTGGGCTGGTCGTCGTCGACGAACAGCACCGGCTTGGTGTGCGTCAACGGGCGGTACTGAAGGACAAGGGGCTTTCGCCACACTATCTGGTGATGACGGCAACACCGATCCCACGAACGTTGGCCTTATCCTACTTTGCCGATTTCGATGTGAGCGTGATCGACGAACTGCCACCGGGTCGACAACCGATCAAGACGCGCTGGGTGACGCCGAAGCAGGCAATGACCGCTTATGAATTGGTGAAGGGCGAAGTAGCGGGTGGTCGCCAGGCATACATCGTGCTGCCGCAAATCGAGGACAGTGGCGTCGACGACGCCAAGTCCGTCAAAAAGGAGTTCGATCGCCTGTCGAAGGGCCCTCTAGGCGGCTTGCGCATTGCACAATTGCATGGTCAGATGTCGGCAGATGAAAAACACGTTGCAATGACGGCATTTCGCGAGGGGTCGATCGACGTACTCGTCGCGACGACAGTGATCGAGGTTGGTGTGGATGTGCCGAACGCGACGGTCATGCTCATCGACAACGCCGAGCGATTCGGCCTGTCCCAGCTTCACCAGCTTCGCGGTCGGGTCGGTCGCGGGTCGCATGCATCCTATTGCATTCTACTGTCCGAAGCGGCTTCCGAATCGGCCAAGGCGCGCATGGAAGTCATGTGCGAGACCGGCGACGGCTTCGAAATCGCCGAGCGCGACCTGCAACTTCGCGGTCCCGGTGAATTCTTCGGCACGCGACAACACGGATTGCCCGAGTTCAAACTTGCGGACGTGACGAGCGAACTGGAACTGCTGCACCAAGCCAAGTCTGACGCGTTGGAGATCCTCGCCAACGATCCGAAACTCTCCCTCCGCGACAACGCCGCGCTTCGCAAGGCCATGGCAAAGCAGTTCGGCGAAACGTTGCAGTTGGCCCAGGTCGGGTGACATCGATCCTCACCGTTGCTTGGGTAAGGTCGCTTGCGCTCTTCAGTTCGGGCCGCGTACGTCCCGATACGCCGGTGTACCGAGGCGCCACGGAAGCGACGCCCGTGCTACGGTGATAATCCGACTTACGCAGGCAGCTTCTGTTTAAGCGTCAGCACCGGCTTAAACAGATCCCCCACCCGTTCCACCCGCTTCAACATCGCCCCTGCGTCGAAGCGGATGCTCGCTTCGTCTTTGCCGGCGATCGCCTCCTCCAGTTCGTCCCACGTCAGTGGCGAGCTGACCGACGGCGTTTGCCGCGCGCGGATCGAATAGACGCAGACCGTGGTCTTGTGGCGGTCGTTCTGGCTCCAGTCGATGAAGATGCGCTTCGGGCGGTCGGCTTTGCTCATCGACGCAGTGATGCGCTGAGGGTCGTCCTTGGCGAGCGTGACGGCAACCATGTTGGCGAAGGCTTTTGTCTGTGCAAACGTCGTGGAACCGTTCAGTGGGACGTAGAGATGAAACCCCTTTCCGCCGGACGTTTTGGCGAAGCACTGAAGGCCGATGTTGGCAAGCATGTCGCGCATACGGATGCCCAACCGGGCACAGTCGATCAGCGAAACACCCGGTCCAGGGTCGAGGTCAAACGCCACCGCGCCAGCAACGTCCGGCTTGTCCGCCTTACCGAGCGGGACGTGCAGTTCGATCGCGGCCAGGTTGGCGACCCATCGCAGCCCGTCGCGCGTCGTAATGTTGCAATGGTCGTTGGTGCTATCGGCGCTGCGGCCGACGACACGGACCGTCTCAACCCAGTCCGGTCGATGCGACGGGCAGTTTTTTTCGAAGAAGAACAGTTTGTCCGACCCGTTCGGATACCGTTTAAGCGTCAACGCCCGGCCACGCAGGTGTGGCAGGAGGATCGGTGCCATCCGCTCGTAATAGTCGATCATCTCTCCCTTCGTAAACCCGGAGGGAAACAACGGCTTGGTCGGGTTCGAGATCGGCACCTTCGATGCGCGCGTCGATACCGAGGGTCTCGCTGCCAATTTAGCCGTGGTCTTCTTCGTCGTTCGGCGAGCCACCTTGCTCATGCGGATTTCCTTCTACGAGGCGTTCGCGACGCGGTGATGGCGGTCTTGGTCTTCGCCAGACTCGCCTCGAGCGCCGCGATAAGATCATTGGCCTTGCGCGGTGTGGTCGACTCGCGCTCCGGGCGGTTGACGATCTTCTGACCCTTGCTCTTTCGCTCGATCAGCTCCATCACACGCTCCCGGTATTCGTCCTTGTATTTTTCGGGTTTGAACTCTGTCGTCAGCGACTCGATCAACTGCTGGGCGATCTTCAGCTCGCGATCGTCCACCTTGGTCTTCTGGTGCAGGTCGGGCAATGAGTTGCTTGGGATGACCTCGTCGTCGAAGTGCATCGTCTCCAGACAGAGCGCATCATCCAGCGGACGCAGGGCCGCCAGATATTGTTTGTTGTGCATGACGATTGACGCAATGCCTACTTTTTTCGTTTTTACCATCGCCTCCATCAACAACTTGTAGGGCTTAGCGCCTTCGGGCTTCGGCGCGACATAGTACGGCCGGTCGAAATACATCGGGTCGATCTGGTCGAGGTCGACGAAATCCTGGATCTCTATGGCTTTGCTCGCCTTGGGCGCAATGGCCTCCAAGTCCGACTTTTGAATGATGACGAAGTGGTCTTTCTCGACTTCGTAACCCTTCACGATGTGCTCGGGATGCACTTCTTTCCCATCGGCCGGGCAGACCATTTTTTGTTTTAAGGGAACCTGATCCTGGTCGTGCAAACTGCGAAACGCAATGCGGTGTTCGCGCACGGCGGTGTAGAGCTTGATGGGGATAGTGACAAGCCCGAAACTGATCGAGCCGGTCCAGATCGGACGGGCGGATGATGCTTTTGGCATGATGGGTCTCCTGTTGTGCGCGATCCGTCACGCCGGGGTTGGCAACACGTTCTGTCGCCGCTGACTACAAAATAAATTCTTTTACGACGTCGATGGCCTTCTTGTCGGTGCGCAGACCTTTGAATGAGCCTTGCTGGACGAGACCATCGTCAGGCCAGCGACGAAATTCGATTTCAGCGATGAGCTTTGGATTCAGAAACTCAACTCCCGCCCGCGGCACCTTGTCAGCGAACGGGCTGGCGGTCTGACATAGCTTCGCAAACTGGCTCGTTAGTTTCGCGTGCCAAGCTGTGTTGAGGCCCGTGCCGACGCGGCCGGCATAGCGAAGCTTGCGATCGCAGTCGTAATAGCCCAGCAGCATCGAGCCGACGCGGTCCGCCGTAGTGGAATGTTCCGGAACCCAACCACCGATTACGAACTCCTGCCCGTGGACGATCTTGATCTTCAGCCAATCACTGCTGCGCCGCCCGGGGAGGTATTCACTGTCGAGGCGCTTGGCCATGATGCCCTCGAGACCATGGCTTCTTGCTGTGTCGAGCATGTTTGCGCCTTGACCGATGTGCGAAGGGCTAGTCTGCCAGCTCGGCCCCTCGATCGTCAGCTCCTCGAGCAACGCACGTCGCTCGTGCAATGGCCGGCCTGTCACCCATTGGCCGTCGATCCAGAGAACGTCGAACAGGACGTACCAGACGGGATCGCTATGGATGACGCGCTTGACTGCGGCGGGTGAACTAACCTGCATGCGATGGGCCAACCGCGAGAAGCTGGGTCGCCCGACGTCGTCCAGCGCGACGATCTCACCATCGAGGATCGCACGCCGACCACCGAGTGCTTTGGCGAGCGGATGAAGTTCTGGATATTTGAACGTGATGTCCAAGCCGTTGCGACTGAGAAGTTTGATTGTCTTCCCGTCTATCAGTGACAATGCTCGCACGCCGTCCCACTTGTATTCAAACGCATAGCGATCAACGTCGACTGGAAGAACGCCCCCCGTCGCCAGCATCGGTGCGACAGTCGCGGGCAAGCGCATGCGCGATCCTTTGGTCACTTGTTGCGATGATCGGTGGCGCTGTGATGCGATGGCGGACGACATAACTGTTCTCGCTCAGGTCCTCCATGACAAATGTTTCTCACCGCATTCCACGGTCGAGGCGCATAACGTCCGCGTCCGAGCGGTGCTCGATCTCTATTCGTCCTCCTGACGTACGCTTAATTGCCCAAGGGCATACAATGCAAGTTGCGCGCCGGCGCGCACTTACGCGCGCAACGCTCGGCGCGAAGTGCGGTTATCGTTCAGAATTTGTTAGAGCGAGTGGACCATGCGGCAGGATGTCCGACCACTTCCGCCACGGATGCCCTTAACGACGCCGGGCCGAACGATCAGTTTGTGCGTGCGTGCTGACTTCCCTAGGTGCAGCAATGCTTGAACTTGCGCCCACTGCCACATGGACACGGCTCGTTGCGGGCGACCTTAGCATGGTTGGCGCTGGCGAGCATCCGCATGATTTCGGCCGGTGGTCGCTGGCTATGCAGCAGGCGCGTCATCGTCTTCATGTGCGGATCGATGTGCGCGAAAAACCGCTTGTACGCGGGGCACAGGTAATTCAAGCCCGGCTGCCCGTCGGGCGTGTCAATGAACCGGTGCTTCGGACATTCGCCGTTGCAGGCAAACCGCACGTCGCACGAGCGACAGTAGTTCGGCAGCGTGTCGAGCTTGTCGTTTCCAAACTGCTCTTGTCTCACGCTGTCGACCAGCGACGCCAGTGAGCTGTTCATCACATTGCCGAGCTTGAATTTCGGGTAGACGTAATGGTCGCACGAGTAGACGTCACCGTTGTGCTCCATCGCCAGTGCCCGGCCGCACTTCTCGGCGAACACGCAACTGCTGCTACCGGCGCCGGCCCAGATGCCCAGCGCCACGTCGAACAACTGCACGAACGCGCGCCCGACGTCGCGGTGAACCCACTGGTCGAAGATGCGCACGAGGAACTCGCCGTACTGCTTCGCGTCGACGCTCCACGGTGTGACGGGCGACATCGGGTCGTGCGCTTCCCCTGCAACCGGTGGCTCGGCGAAATCCAGTTTGAAGTGGTTGTTCAGCACTGCCAATGGTCCGGTCGACGCTGTACGTTCTACCAGTGGGATGAATTGAATAAACCCGCTGCCGATTTGCTTCAGGAAGTTGTAAACCTCGAGCGGATGCTGGCTGTTGGCTCGATTGACAACCGTCAACGTGTTGAACTCGACCTTGTGCTTTTGCAGAAAGCCCAAACCTCCCATCACGGCGTCGAAAGTGCCGTTCTGCTGTTTGTCGACGCGATACCGGTCGTGGAGTTCGCGCGGGCCGTCGATGCTCAGGCCGACGAGGAATGCTTCCTGCGCGAGGAACTCGCCCCACTCATCGTCGAGGAGCGTGCCGTTGGTTTGAAAGGCATTGTGGATCCTCTTGCCGTTGGCAAATCGCTGTTGGAGTGAAACGATCTTGCGGAAGTAGTCGACGCCAAGCAACGTCGGCTCACCACCCTGCCAGGCGAAACTGATCTCGGGCACGTCCTGCTGCGCGATGTACTGGCGGACGTATTCCTCAAGCACGTCGTCCGGCATCCGCCACTTGCGTGTATCGGGGTAAAGCTTTTCTTTTTCCAGATAAAAACAATACTTGCAGTCGATGTTGCAGATCGGCCCGATCGGTTTGGCCATTACATGTAGCCCGCGCGTGCGCGGGGTACCGGCCAGCGCGGTCGAAGTTGGGACGGTCGCTATTAGTTTCGTCAATGGTCCACCGCAATCGGCTCACGCTTCTGGCCAGCCCTTCCCTCGTCAGGCGGCTTGGCTGCCAGATCATAGTCGCATTCCCGACGCGTGCACCCTTAGTCCCCGCCGAGACCGCGAAGTTGCGGTCGGTTCTCAATCGACGCTCGGTTGGGACCCTACCGCCCGAAAAACCAACCAGCGGCCTAATCTTGACAGTTCAGGCGTGCTGCATAAACTGTTTTCTCTTCGCCGCGGCTGTGGCGGAATTGGCAGACGCGCTAGATTCAGGTTCTAGTCTAGGTAACTAGGTGCAGGTTCAACTCCTGTCAGCCGCATACGCAAAAACCCTCGTAAATGTCTGAAATACGGCATTTTTTGAGGGTTTTGTCGTTGCTGTTGCCGATGCAGGATGTTGCGGAGAAGTGCCCAACGTGCGTGTTAACGACCAAACCGATAAGCCTCGGCCGGTGTTGACGGCACGGCGCTGTTCACCAAGTCTCCGGATCAAGGAATGATTGGGCGTTGCTTTGGAAGTAGCCGTCGATCACGCGCTGCACTTCACTCTGCGTCACTGCCCAGCCACTTGCAGCGAGATTGTCGAAGGTCGACTTCAGTGACGCCTTAATGGTCGCACGGCTGTGCAGCCACTTGTAGATCAGCTGTTCGGTCACCCGTGCGTCGCTATGCTGCGGGACAAACGTCGTGCCGAGCAATTCGGTGCGCATCGTCGTAATCTCACTGATGAGGCTCGGGTTGTTCAAAAACCACCAGCAGCCGAAAGGGAGGAGATTGCGGAACTTCCGCGCTGCCACCGCCAACGCGTGCTGGTTCTCACGAGATAGGAACGTCACCATGAATCGATTGTCGGCATGCGCCGCCAACAATCGCTCTAATGACGGCACGTCGGCCTGGGCCAGTGAATCACCGGCCTGGCGAAGCGACGGGTTCACTTGGCGCGTCACACCGATCATTAGCGCGATCGGCAACCGATGCTCACGGCAGACCGGGATGATTACCTCGTCCAAA
This sequence comes from Tepidisphaerales bacterium, assembly GCA_038223165.1. Lineage (GTDB taxonomy): Bacteria > Planctomycetota > Phycisphaerae > Tepidisphaerales > Tepidisphaeraceae > DASYHQ01. Next base: position 467 of record JBBRHE010000128.1, on the reverse strand, counting down.
ATGCGTGATGTCGCGCTACCGGTGTCTGGGTAGCGCCACGTCGGTGGCAATGAAGCGGCGACGTAGATCGGCTTCAGTTTCCGAATCCAGTCGGTGAGGAATCGCCGCACTTCCGTCAGTGATGTCGCGCTCAGGTCGCCAGAGGTGTGGTAACCCATTGCCGTCAGTCGCTCGGCTACATCGGGCCAACCGACCAGCAGTGGATCGATTCGCAGCGCGGCCTTAAATCGTCGATCGATATCAACCCGCCGCTCCCACACGGGGCGCTCGGTGGCGTCAAATGGATCATTGGTCATCACCAGCGATCGCACACCCGCTGCTGCGAGTGAATCGTCGAGCACGCGCTGCGATGAACGTTCACGATAATACGAACGGGCATCCTCCAGTCGAAGGGTCGCTGACGGTTCGAATCCGATCGCTTTCAACACGGTTATAACGCCCCGACACGCCTCACTGATCGGCGGCCG
>JBBRHE010000127.1:0-11115 GCA_038223165.1 Tepidisphaerales bacterium | reverse complement strand
TGTCGATCGATGACGTCGTGGAAAAATTCAATGTCGCCAGCAAGACCATCCAGCGCTGGCGCCGCCGTGGGCTGCCGGCCAGGCGGTTTGTGTTCAACGACGGCAAGCGACGCGTGGGCTTCCTGCTAAGCAGTGTCGAACGCTTCATCCAACATCAGGGCAACGGCGTCGCGGGTGAGGTCAATGCGACGACAGTCGAAAAATCTGAGATCGCCGACATTGTCCGCAACGCTCGCCGGCTTGCGGTCGACTGTCGCTGCGATATCGACGAGATCAGCCGTCGGCTCGCCAGGCGGTTCCATCGTTCACCCCTGACCATCCTGCACACGCTTCGCAAGCACGATGCCGAGCATGTCGACGCCGCCGTCTTGCCGCTTGCCGCTTCGCAGACCGATGACGTTCGCCGCGCGAAGATTGTCCGTGCCCACAAGCATGGCCGCTCGCTCCGCTCGCTCGCCCGTCGGTTTTCGGTTTCTCGGGCTGGGGTTTATCGCGTTCTACTCGACGAGCGCGTCGCGAAGCTCGCTCGGCGCAAGGGGAAGTTCATCGACGATCCGTTGTATCACCTGGACGGCGCGGATGACGTGATCGCCGGGCTGGCCAAGCTCGATGGCGCGTTGTCCGACAGTGCATCGACCGACGCTCGTATGCCGCGCGACTTGCCCCCGTACCTGCAGGCGCTCTATCGCACACCATTGCTCTCGGTCGCGCAGGAGCGGGCGCTGTTTCTGAAGTTCAATTACCACAAGTTCCGCTTTGCCACCGCACGTCGGCGGCTGGATCCACAACTGGCGCGGGCGCGCGAGTTAAAGGTTCTGGAAGGTCATCTGACCGCCGCGACGGAAACCAAGAATGCGATCGTCCGCGCGAATCTGCGGTTGGTTATCAGTGTGGCCCGCAAACACCTGCGCAATGGCCTGTCGATAATGGAACTGGCCAGTGACGGCAACATCACCCTGATGCGGGCCGTCGAGAGTTTCGACGTCCACCACGGTCACAAGTTCAGTACATATGCCACGCTCGCATTGATGAAGGGCTTTGCCCGCAGTGTGCCCGCGATGCAGTCGGCTAGTCGCGGTCGAACGGGCGACGTGGAAACCCTGCAGAACTTCCCCGACCGTCGTGAAACCTTCGCGACGAACCGCCTCGTCGACCGTGACGAGGTGAACCAGTTGCTTAACCGCCTCAGCGGTCGCGAGACGAATATCCTCAAGGCCCGTTTCGGCCTTAATGACCGCGGTTTGGCAGTGTCGTTTGAAGAGCTTGCTCTGGGCCTGGGCATCTCCGTCCAACGCGTGCGCCAGATCGAAAAAGCCGCTTTGGCGAAGCTGCGGCGATAGGCGCGGTCGGGCCAGCTGCCCCTTTCAATCCCCATCGTCCTGTCTACAATTCCAGTACTGATGACCGCGTCACCGTCTCAACCCTCGCTGCCAGAACCGTTTCTTGACGTGCCGACGCTGCTCGACCGCAGTGTCCCACAAGCGCAGGTGTCTCGCGTGTGGTATTTTGTCGGTGGGTTCCTGCTGGTGATAATGGGGATGGCGGTCCTGGCGTCGGTGGGGATGTCGGAAGGTATGACGCAGGCGCTGATTCCGCTCGTACTGATGCTGTTGGTCGGTGGCATGTTGGTCGCATCATTTCTGACCGTGCAGAAGCACCGGGCTCAAGGGCGGCAGATCGAGGCGATCGAAGAGTTCGTCCTGCTGCGCAACTGGACCGCCGCCGCGGTCGCGGTCGAGCAACTGCTGCTGTCCCCCCCACGAAGCACGACGGTGCGGGTGCAGGCACTCATCTTTCTTACGAGCGTTCTGTCCCGATACAGCCGACACGCCGACGCGATCATGGTGCAGGATTACCTGCTTGAGAACGTGGCGATGGACCCCTCAACCGACAACGGCCTGCGGGCCGGTCGGGCGATCGCGATGTTGCGGGAAGACCACCTGTTTGATGCCGACCGCGCGATTGCCGAGCTTCGCAGGATGGGAGACCGCGAGGGGGCGGGTGTAACGCTCGTCGAGATCTATCGCGACGTAAAGACGGGTCACCCGGCTGAGGCCGTCCAGATGTTTGAACGCCGATTGCCGACCCTACGCGAAAAGCTAGGGCACCGCGTTGCCGATGCCTATGCCTTGGCGGCAAGGGCCTACGATCTGCTGAACCGCGAGGACGACGCACGCCAAGCCTGGCGGCGGGCGACGATGTTGGCACCGACGGTCGAATTGACCCGCCGCTATCCCGAAATCACCGCGACCGCGAACCGGTTCGGCCCGTCCGCAGCGCCCGTTGGAATGTAAATAAAGCTCGAACCACGCATGGAAACGACCGCCACTACTGTTCCACCACCCACGACGCACCCGATCACGGCGCGCACTGCGATCGCACGGTTGCGGCGCGATCTGGCGCTCGGTTGGTTTTTGAAGGTGACGATCGCAGTCGTATTGATCGTCGCGATCATCGGTGGTGACGAAACGACCCAGACCGCCGCATTCTTTGCAGTGGGTATTGCGTGGGTTGCGCTGGCGATGGGCAGTCGGCGTGGGAGTCAGCTGGCTGCCGGGTCTTCATCCCTGATTGCCGCCGGCTTGCACGAGGCCGCCGAGGTTCAACTATCCCACGCGATCGGGAAATTCAGTCTGTTCCGCAGTGCCAAACTTCTCAGCATCCATCATCTGGCGCTGTTGCGTCACACCCAGCAGCGATTTGACGAATCGGCCCAATTGTCGCGAGCGTTGCTCGGTCATCGATTAGGGCCGTTGCGGGCGCTGACCAAGTCGGCTCGCTTGATGCTGGCCAGCGCCTCGGTGCATCTGAACGATCTGCCCGCTGCGTACACTGCGATCTCGCAGTTGTATGCGCAGAGGCTTTCACTGGGTGAAGCGTTACACTTACTGCGAACGCAGCTCGACTACGAATCGCGCATCGGTGCCTGGACGCACATGGCCAACGGCTTGCCGGTCAAAGTGCAACTGGCCGAGCTGATGCCGACACAAGATGCAGCTGCCGTTCAGGCGTTGCTCGCATTGGCGGCGCGGAAGACAGGTCAGAAGGAATGGGAAGAGTGGCTCTGTCAGCGGGTCGGTATGCTGACAGACGTCGGTGAGTTGACGACGCGCATGCCGCTGTTGCGCGAGCTGTGGGCATGATTCGGTCTGAATGGAGAACGGTTATGCGATCAGGGACGATCGTGTTTGGGATTGTGATGACGCTGGGGCTGATGCTCGCGGCGTTGTGGGGCTGGCAGCACGCGACGATGGTCGTTGAAGAATGGAACCGACCTGACGTTGCGGCCAACGCGGTCCGTTGCGCCGCGGTGGCGCTGGCGGCCGGTGCGCAGGTGGTGTTGTTTGGCTGCGTGATCGGTCGGGTGTACAAAACCAAGGTAGCCGGCCGATTTGAAGTCGCCTATGGCATGACTGCCGCCGCAGTCTGCACAATTGCGATCGTCAGCGCGGTGACGTTGGCCATTGCCGGCCGATAGGAAGACAAGGACGAGCAAGTCCCGTTGAAGGCTGAAAAACATGTTCTGTCCGTGCAAGCTTCGTCCGTCCGCATCAAGGATATCCATGCAAACGTTCCGTCCGTTCCTCGTTGCCATGCTGATTGCGACCCCTGCGCTGGCCCAGTCGGCCGCCACGAACCCACCCACGGCAGGACGGGCGCCGACCTCGCAACCAAGCCCCGCCGAGATCGCGAAGTTGACTGCCGATGCGCTGTTGGCCCAGCGCATCGCGGGGTATGTGCGTGACGGGCTATCTCGCGTCACACCGACGCCAGCGGTTTGGCGACAGGCGTCGGTATTGCTGTCAGCGGCGCACAAGCTCGACCCGCGCGAACCACGGTATCCCCAACTGCTCGCCGAGGTGGCGCTCAACGCGGGCAACACCGACGGCGCCATCGAGGCGCTGAAGGCATTCCGCACCCTTGCGCCCGGTGACCAGGACGCGCAGATCAAACTGATTGATCTTTACACCGGTCGGTTCCAGGTCGCCGAGAAACGGCTGAGCTATCTAACGTCGATCCTTGAAAATCCGACGATTCCCCCCGAGGTGCGTTCGTACGCCGCGCTGTCGGCAGCGGAGCTGTATCGCGAGCGGTCACAGGTGAAACAGGCCAAGTCGCTGCTCGATCAGGCGCTGCGCCTGAACCCGTTAAACCCCGAAGCGCTGACGTTGCAGTTTGCGACGAGCGAGTCCACCGCCACTGCTGCTGAGCGGGTGGCGTTACTGATGCGCATGCTGATGGCAAATCCATCGCAGCCCGACCGCGTGGCCGATCTTGCTGACGAACTGGCGAACGCGGGCATGATCCGGCCGTCACTTGAGTGGTACGCGTTTGCGGTGCGCGTCTGGAATCGGTTGGGGCAAGCACCGTCGCATCGATTTGTCGTGTCGTATGCGTCTCAGTTTTTCCTCGCTGACCGACCGGAAGATGCCGACGCGCTTGCGCAGCAATTGCTGAGCGTCGACAGCGCTGACGTCGATGCGATTCTGCTTCGTCTAATTGCTAAGCGCACTGGTCCTGCCGATGCGTTCAAGTCTTACGTCAACGAGGCCGGCGCAATCCTGCGGGGTCGTGTGGTGGCGACCCGGCGAACGGGTGAGGAAGCGGCCAAACCCGTTGAACCTTTCAAAGACGCGCTGCCCGACCTCGCTGAAGACATCGCCGCTGCGGAGCAGCCCGAAAACGAACGCCGCAAACAGACGCTGATTGCAACGCTAAGCGATCTCGCGTGGTTTCAGATCTATTTCGCCAACGACACGCAAGGCACCACGAAGACCATAGACATTCTGCGCAAGCTTGTTGCTGAGGACAGCGTGCCACTGTCGCGCCTCGAAGGGTGGTCGCTGCTGGTTCAAGGTCGCACTCAGGAAGCGATGGTCAAGCTCAGCGCGGTGGCCGATCGCGACCCGATCAGCGCCGCGGGGGTCGCACGCATTCAGTTGTCTGATGCGAAGACGAAGGTGGATGGCAACACCACCGCTCGCAAGGTGCTGACCGACGCGCCAGCCGGGCTGCTGGGCGCTGTGGTGTGGGACGTGTTGAAGGACTACGGCGTCAAGCGAGGCAGCATAAACGCCGCCGAGTTAATTCTGGCCCAGCTCGACAAATTTCCGCGGACGTGGCTCAACATCGTCGAGGACGCGACCGCGTTCTATTCGATCCGCGGTGAGCCGATGCGAGGCTCGTATGCGTACGGCGAGCCGATGTTCAGTCGGATTATCATCACGAACAACTCCGAGTTCGACATCACCGTCGGGCCCAACGGCGTCATTAAACCTGACTTGTGGTTCGACGGTCAACTGCGCGGCATGGTGCAGCAGCAGTTCCCAGGAATTACCTACGACCGAATCACGCAGGTGCGCGTGTTGCGGCCGAAGCAGAGCATCCAGATGTTCGTGCGCGTCGACCAGGGACAACTGGCACAGATTCTTCGCAGCAACCCGACGCCGGCGCTGCAGTTGTTCGTCTCGGTGATGACGAACCCCACGAGCGTTGCGGGAAAGATCGACCCGGGTGCCGGTGGTCTAAAGGTCCAGTTCCCACGGGTGTTTGCGCGCAACCCGTTCCCGATCAATGACGAGAGCGCTCGATCGAAGCTGACTGCGTCCGTCGACACGGGCTCGCCAAGTGAAAAGTTCAACGCGCTCGAGCTCCTGCAGGGACTGGGTGGCTTACTGCTACAGGCACCGCGGGAAGGGGCGTCGGTTCCCGCTGAGGAAACCGAGCGTCGCCAGTCCATGGCGAACCAGTTTGCAAGTGTGGTGATGCGTGCGCGCAACGACCCGCAACCGTCGGTGGCAACTTGGGCGGCGTTCCTATCTACCACGGCGACACCGCAGGGCGATGAGTTCGATCGCGCCGTTCGCAGCATGCTTGCGAGTGAAGAATGGCCGACGCGCCTGATGGGCGCCGTCGCGGCTTCCAGTGCGGGGCCGGATCATCTCGATCGTCTCAAGGCAGTTGCCACCGACGATGAGGAACCGCTGGTCCGCCAGTTCGCGACCGCGGCCATCGAAGCGGGCCAAGCCGCAACGACGCAACCGACGACGCAGCCGTAATAATTTCCGGGAGAATCATGCTGACTCGCATTGCGATTGTCTCGGTCTTGATTTCATCGTCCATCTCCACTGCGGCCAACATTACGATCGACGCATCACCCGCGGGAACATTGCAGACGATCGATGGGTTCGGCACGTGCATCGGCAACGAATTCTCGAAAGAAGAGTGGTTTCAGAACGCGTATTACGACGACCTGGGCGCATCGATCCTGCGTGTCGACCTCACCCCGCGATTCGTGTCGCCGTATTCGGATGACAACTACGTCAGTCCCTGGTTCTCGAGCAAGCCACCACTAAAAATCGACGACCCCGCGACGCGCGGTGGACCTGATCGCAACAACGTGCGCACGTATACGTCGGCTGCGGATTACGTCAAACCGTTCGCCGGTCGAACCCCGCAGATCGCAGTGATGACGCCGGACATTGCCAAGAACAGCAAGTTCTTCAACTACAAGCGCGTGACCGACCAGGGCCGCATGGCGCAAGCGGGATTAAAGCGGCGCGAGCAGCTTGGTGATTTCAAATTGATCGGCTCGATCTGGTCGCCGGCGCCATGGGTGAAGGTCGCGAACGGTCAAAAGTGGGAGGGCGGCAACTGGCCATACCCTACGAAGGACACGCCTTTTCCGTTCATCTGGGCCGGAAACTTTGCCGGTGGCAAGCTCGACACGACTGACAAACCACTGGCCATCTTCAACGACGGCACCGGTCTAACGAGCGCGCTAACACAATTTGCCCGCAGCACCGCGGCGTACATCAAAGGGTTTCAGGACACGTATGGCGTGAACTTTCATGCGATCTCGATTCAGAACGAGATTAACTTTCCCGAGTTCTACAACAGTTGCGTCTACCGCACGTCGGCTGAGTACATCGCGGCACTGAAAGCGGTTCGGCGGGAGTTTGATAAGTACAACGACCTCAAACCCATTCAGATCATGGGCCCTGAAGACCTGCTCGGTGGCGACTTCTGGGGCATGTGGGAACTGGGGGGTGGCGGCAACCCGTCGCATAAAAACCTTCAATACCTTGCCGAGATTGCCAAGGATAAAGAGGCGATGGATGCCGTCAGTTTCTTTTGCATTCACGGCTACGCGGGTGATGGCCAGTCTTCCGCTGGCGCGGACTCGAAGCTGTGGCGATGGTGGGTCAGTGGTTGGGACAAAGCGCCGCACGTGGCGCTTCCGGCAAACGTCAAAGGCTTCACTGCGTATGGCAAGAAGAGCTGGATGACCGAAACGTCCGGTGAAAAGCCGCAATGGATCGATCGCGACAACGGCTTTCCGTCGAACGGCGCCTGGAGCATTGCGTTCAAGACCCAGCAGGCGCTGACCACCGGCCGGCAGAGCGCGATTCTCTACTGGCAATTCGCCGACAAGGCCGACGAATCGACGAACGAATCTCTGACGCGCAAGGCGGATACGACGGTTCAACCGAAGTACATCGCCGCCAAGCATTTCTTCAAGTACATCCGCCCGAATGCGGTCGCGGTCAAGACGACCAGCGACGACCCGGACGGCGTGACGGCGAGCACTTATGTTCACGATGTGGACAAGTCGGTGGTCTTCGTCCTCGTCAACCGCGCCGCCGACACGCAACCGGCGACAATCGCGCTTCCTGCTCCATTTGACGACTACGCTTCGTACGACGTCTACACCTCGTCGACCAACGCTTTGTGGCAGTCCAGCACGGTCAAGGTCGAGTCTGAAAAGGTGACGATCGACGTGCCGGGCTACGGTGTTGTGACGGTCGTCGGAAAGCGGTGATTGATCAGTAGATGAACACTACTACCGCTTCTCCGGCATCGGCCCCAGCGAGTGGGCCAGGCGGTGCAACACCGTGTGCAGCCGGCGCTGTTGAGGACCTGTCAGCTTCATTCGCCCGAAGCGAATCTTATAGAAGATCTGCGTCAACCGGCGAACGGTGTCGTACGTTTCGCTTGGCAGGAACGCAAGGCTGTCGGCGAACTCCTTGGGTGTCTGGTGGACGGGGCGCGTCATGTTGTGACGCTCGAGCAGTCGAAGCAGATCATCGTAAAAACCGAGCTGGCGGACCAGACGCAGTTGGTCGGTCGTCGGCAGGATGTCGAGCCCGATCCGCTCGGCCCGGCGTCGCAAACGCCAGCGTTCCCACGCGAACCATATAACCGAACAAACAAGCCCCAGCACCAGCAGCACCATGATCGGCCCGACGATGCGTGACGCGAAGATCTCGAACTGCGCCTGCACCCAGCGGATGATGCCCTGCACCTTCGGCCAAGAGTTGACGGCAGTCTGATCCAGTCGCGTGTTAACGTTCGAGATCAGGTTGTCGCGGTTCTCGTTGTCATACGCGATAACCGACGTCGCCCAGGTGAACTCCATGAAGTTGAGCATGGAGCGCATCCGCTGAAGCAATCCGGACCGCGCATCGTTGAACGCTCGACCACTCGTCGGGTCGAACGTCTTCCAACCACTCGGCGTCTGCACCTCGACCCAAGCGTGTGCGTGACTTTGTCGCACGTTGTAAAAGTTCCCCGAGTCGCTGTATTCATCACACTTGAATCCGATGACTACCCGGCTGCGGATGTTCAAGCTCTGGCACAGCAGCGTCATCGCGCCGGCGAAGTATTCGCAGTGGCCGCGCTTGAACTCGGTCAGGAATCGGACGATGGGGTCGTCACCGTGCGTTAAACCGAACTCGGTCAGGTCCAGCGTATAGCCGAACTTCTGTTGCAAGTGCTGTTCGATCTTGCGGGCGATCTCTTCATCCAGCGCGTTTGGCGCCCAGCCCTTTTTACCGGTGTTGGGGTCCGCCAATTTATCGCGAAGATCGCCGAACTTAATCTCGTCCAGGTACTGCTTAATGCGCGGGTCGATTGTGGACTGGTACTCATGGAAGGGCGTGCGCTCGAGCGCTTGCAAGTACGATGGGCTAAGGGCTTCCTGTTGTTCCGTAGACGTAACCTCGTACTCCACCTTCTGCACCAGCGGCTCACCACTCAGCAGCAATCCCCCACGGTTCACATAGCGGACGCGAAGCGGGCGCTTGCGCGGAGTGAAGCTGGTCGGATAGGGCATCGCGAACAAGTTGGGTGTGTTGGTCGGTAACAGTGTTACATACTGTCGAAATCGCGTGCCGCCCTCGGGCACAGGTCGCGGAACGACGAGCTCTTCACCCGGCTGATAGGTTTCGAGCCCAACTGAACTGTTGCTGGATGATGCGCCACCTGCCGATCGTGACCAGCGCCAGCCACTCTCAGCGGTGCCCTCATAGCGATCGAGTACGGTTCCGCGCAGGTAGATGCTCGCCGGGCCGTAGGCTTGTTCGGGGTCCCATGTCTTGTCGTTGTTGTTCCAGGCTTGCTTCCACACATTCACGTAAGCGACGGTAGCGGTGTTCTGCGTGATGTTGGCGATCTGCTGGAAGTTCATCTGGTCGCTGAACCCGGTCAGCGATTGACTGGGCCGCATCTGCAGCGGGCCGAGCAGATTGGCACCGGTGCCGCGAGGGAAGATGAGGAACACAATGATCGCCGTCAGGATCGCCACACCCGACACCAGCCCGGTCAACCGCCGCATAGACCGCGAGAGGTAGCGCTGGTCCTGCCGCAGGATCGCGGGGTTGACCTTGTCTTCTGCCAGCGCATACGCCGACCGCGCGTGGTCGGTTTCGACTTTCAGATGGAAGAGCAGGCAGCAGTAGAGTGATAGGAACAGATACGCGATCAGCAGCACACCGAAAAACAGACTGGCCGTCGTAATCGACGCTGCCACCATCAACAACAGGCTGAGCACGAGCAACTGGGCGTAATCTCGATTCAACCGCTGTTCATAAAGCTTGACGACCTGCAGCAACACGAGGAACTGCCCGACGATGATGATCGGTGTGGTCTGCAGCACCACCACCTGCTGGGCGACAAACAGAAAAGCCAACAGCGTGATGCCGTTGGCCAGCAATCGGGGCATCGGTGTAAAGCGATTCGTTGCGACCAACCACGCATTGGCAACGACCGCGCCACCCGCCAGCAGGAATATCGCCGGCGCCTGCGCTGCCAATGCGAAGCCGATGATGCCCAGCATCACCAGCACATAGAGGGTCGGTTTGAATTGTCGAATGTCGTACATGGGGAATTAGAAGGCAGAGCAGTCACGCAAGCACGTGGCCTTGTCCGGAATTAAACTCAGAAAAAACTTGCGCTCATTCCTTTCTTGGATCATCCTCTGCCTACTGCCTACTGCCTACTGCCTACTGCCTACTCTCCACAATCTTAGGCTGCTGATCGGCTGGCATACAGGTCGCGAAATCGATCTCTGGTTTAAAGCGGAACATCCCGCGACCGGCGTTCTCGTCAGCAGGGAAGACGAGCATCGCGCCGCGCGTACGCTCACTGAGGCCGGCCTGCATGTCGCGTGGGGTGAAGAGCATCGCCGTCGTGCCCTGGCCGACGACGTCGCGACTTTCGTCCAGCAGTGCCTGCGTGTCGTGAGATGCGTTCAACGGCAGGCGCGCCAGTGCGGTCAGAATGTCGCGCGATTGTCGCTTGCCGCGCGTGGGTGGGATCGCGACCCAGTCCCCTTCGCCCTTAGCGCACATGCCCACCGAAATGCCCTGTTGCAGCGCCGCCGCCGCGACAGAGGCCGCCATCGCGATCGCTCGTTCGACGCGCACGTGCTCGGTTTGCGACCGGTCTCGCACATGCGTATCGACCAGCAGCACCAGCCGCGGTGGTGAGACCTGCGTCATTTCCTTGCTCACCAGCACGCCCGTGCGGGCCGATCGCTTCCAGTAAATCCAGCGCGGGTTCTCACCACTGCGATACTCCTTCACGCCGTAGAACTCGTCCTGACCCCCACGGCGAGGCCGCATGGTCGAACCGGTCTTCTCGGCCGAGCGGGCCATCTGCAGCACGCGATTGTCTAGCTGCGCGATGGGGGGATAGACGACGATCGTGTCCGGCTGGTTCCGCTCGACGGCTCGTTTGATGAACCCGAACGGGAAGCTCGTGCTGACCTGGTATCGACCCATGCTATGCAGCCCACGACGCTTGGGCATCACCTCGGTTGGCACCGAGGCGGTC
>JBBRHE010000126.1:0-11135 GCA_038223165.1 Tepidisphaerales bacterium | reverse complement strand
CGTCTTAGGGGGACGCGGGTCGTTCGGGATGCCGTTCTTGTTGGCAATGATTCCGGCGGCTTCGAGCGCCTTTTCGGCGTCGGCACCCGTCAGGTCGGCTGACCGAGCACGCAGGTCAACCAGCATCAAATGATTGTCCGTCCCACCGCTCGTCAGACGATAACCCTTTGCCTGCAACGCCGCTGCGAGCGACTTGGCATTCTTCACCACCTGGGCGGCGTACGTTTTGAACTCGGGCTTAAGGTCTTCACCAAACGCGATCGCCTTGGCAGCGATGATGTGCATCAACGGTCCACCCTGACTGCCCGGAAAGACACTTCTGTTGATCAGCTTCGCCAGGTCTTCGTCGTTGGTCAGGATCAACCCACCGCGCGGGCCGCGCAGGGTCTTGTGGGTCGTGGTCGTAACGACGTGGGCGTGCGGGAAAGGCGACGGGTGTGCCCCACCGACGATAAGTCCCGCGATGTGCGCGACGTCCGCCATTACCTTAGCGCCGACCTCGTCGGCGATCTCACGGAACTTGGCGAAGTCGATCGTGCGCGGGTAGGCGCTGTAACCGCAGATGATAACCTTGGGCTTCAGTTCTTTCGCCTGCTTGCGGACACTGTCAAAGTCGATCTGTTCGGTCTTCGGATCGAGATCGTAGTGGGCCGGCTTGTAATACATCGCCGACGCGTTGAGCTTCATACCATGACTGAGGTGCCCACCACTGGCGAGGCTCAGACTGATGAAGTTGTCGCCCGGCTGCATGAGTGCCATGAACGCCGCGAGGTTAGCGTTGGCGCCACTGTGCGGCTGCACATTGGCGAACTTGCAGCCGAACATCTGCTTGGCGCGGTCGATCGCGATGTTTTCGATCTGGTCGTAATACCCACATCCACCGTAGTACCGAGCGCCCGGATACCCCTCTGCGTACTTATTCGTCAAAACCGTGCCCGCAGCTTCCATGACTGCTGTCGACACATGGTTCTCACTGGCAATCAATTCCAGCGTGCTTTCCTGACGCTTCTGCTCCAGAACGATCAGTTCGGCGATCTGCGGGTCGGTGTTCTTCAATGCCATGGGTCGGTTCTCCCTGCGCGGACTCTCTGTCAAGAATCGAAACGAGGAAGGATCATAGCGAGCGGAACGAGGGGGGACTAGGGAAGCGCCTGGCAACGCTGCTTGAACGATGTGACCGCCTATTTAAACCAGTGGATGTGCGTCGCGCTGATATGTATCAGGCGTCGACCATACAAAGCTTTGCTCAAGCACGACGACCTGCGTGCGAGGACCCATAGACCCGCTGCAACAATCTGCGAATGGATCCGAAATTACACTGCCGGCGTGTCGGCACGTCGTTCGACGCCTTCTGCCATTGCCATTATCTCTTCGGATTCAATGATGCGTTTTGCCAGTTCCGCCAGCCCGATGCGCCGATTTTGGCTTTCTTGCTGCAATCGGCGGTGGGCCGCTGCCTCATCGAGCTTCATGCGGCGCATAAAAATAGCCTTGGCGCGCTCGACCAGCTTCCGTGTTTCGAGCGTCTGGCTCAGCAGCTGCTTTTCATTTTGTAATTTCTCGATCTGCTGGAACGCCCGCACCGTCAACTCAACCTGCGTCGCGATCGCGTCGACTGTCAGGGGCAGCGTCAGCCAACCAGTAGCCCCGATGGTCATCGCGTCCCGAGCGACAGGCACGCTGTCTGGGCCCACGGCAATCATCGGTCTACGGCGGATCTTGAAAAGCTCGGCAACCGACAATCGCAAAGTTTCGACGTCCAGCACGACGGCGTCTGGCGCGATGTCGCGGTATCGGTCGACGAGTTCGTCGCCAGTCACTCGCAGGATGCGCCAATCGGTACGACTCGAGAGGGACTGCCCTAGGTCGGCATCGATCGTGCCGACGGCTAGAAGAAGCGTCCACGGGGCGGCCGATTCGCTCATATGTCAACCTCCCAGCGCTATTCATTCCCAGGGGGAAGTTCACCCAGGTGCTGCGGGGTCAGATTCACCGTACAAGACGTGACTCTGCTATTATGCACCATAACGCCGGTCCTGCGTAATTTTTTTGGATTTCTGCAAGGAACGTCATGCAGCGGAAAACGGGTGGGTTGGTCGTCGCGGTGCTTGTTATCGCCGGCGCTGGTATCGGTTGGTATGCGATGCGCCCCGACAACGTCCGCGTCGCCGGTAAAAACTCTGAGCCTTCCACGCGCCCGTCGGTCGCGTCAGGCACGGCTCCCGCGACCACACGGGCAACAAATGGTGCCGCGTCCATGCCACCGGTTACCTACCTGGATGCCATCCGTGTCACCAACCCGGCCGTGAAGCAGACCGAGCTACTGTCGGTTCCTCTCGACCTGACTGAAGCCGCCCACCTCTTCCTAACTGACTCTGTCTACGTCTGCGGTCGCGGTGATCTTTGGATCACACGCAACGACGCGCCGGAGACATCGGCCGTGCTCGCCAAGTCCTACGACGAGCAAACCCACCTGACGCGAGAACCGGTCGAGTTCGTCTGGTGGCGCGACGATGGTGAGGGCAACTGGGCCGCGTGGCTCGCGTGCAGAACAGTTGATGGGTACGAGTGGGTAACGCCCAAGTCGCGACTGAAAATGCCGACCGACCAGACCCTCGACTGGTCGCGGGCAGTGTTCGTTGATGACGATGCGCTCGCGGTGCCAACCTCTCGAGGAGTCGCGGTTGTACGCGCTACGCCGAAACCGTCCGTCGAGCCGGTCGACTTGCTTCCACCCGGTAAGATCAGTGATGCCCTTAACGCGCCACAAATGCTCGTAGATGGTCAGGGCGTGCTCGCGTGGGTGCCGACAGCAACGGATGGCCCGCGAGGCACGCATGTCGCCCGTTACATCGATGGAAAGTGGCAGACGCTGGATGAGAAAGACTGGCCCACGAGCATCGTGCACCTTGTCCCGCTTGTCGACGGTAGCGTCCTGCGGTTGATTGGTGATGGGCCAAAGATCAGGATGTCGCTCGTAACTCTGTCAGCGGGCGCGGTCGACGAGGCAGCGATCGAAAAACTCGTCGAACAGCTCAGTGAAGCAGACCCACGCGACCGATTGACCGCGTACAAAGAGCTGACCCGCTACGGCCCGGGCATGTGGCCAATCCTTGAACGGCTGCGCGACGAACAACCCCCCGAGGCACAGCTTCGCATGGGTCAACTACTAAGCAACCGTATCGCGCCCACACTCGGCGGGATGAAGCCGGTAAATGACACGCTGCGCGTTGTCGGACGCGACGGAACCGGTGGCGTCGTGTTCTACGGCGACGCCGGTGTGTCGACGACCGACGCGGACGGTAAAACACAACTCGTCAGCCCTGCGTGGGTTTCGATCCGTGCCGGGCGCACGCCTGAATTGCTGCCCACCGCGATGACAACCGACCTGCGGCCCGATCGACATACGATCAATTACTACAACAACTTCTGGGTCGTGACCGACTCGGTAAACGGCCCGCGGAGGCTAATTGGCCAGAAGCTACAAGGCCTGCTGGCGGCTGACGAAAGGGCTTACGACCAATTGGTCGGCATCGACTCGCGCGGACGATGGGTGTTCCGACGGTCCGGCCAATCTCCCACGACCACCACCCCCCCATCACGGGGTGACGTGCTGATCCTCGACCCGACGCTCGCCGACCCAACGCCCAAACTGCCGGGTTGGACGATCCCCAACACCAAAGAATCCGGTTGGACCCTCGACGGCTGGCCGGCCGTCAATGTAAACGACAAGTATTGGCGGTTGAAGGAAAAAGGGTGGGAGCGTCTCGATCCGAAAAAGGACAAACTGATCGACGCCCTCCCAGCGCCCACTACCACACCTTCCAGCATTCTGACGACCCGCGACGGCACGCGCTATTTCGACGGCATCGTCACGCTGCAACGGCAACCAAAGGACAAGGCCGCCCACACGTACGAGTTTCCGATTGACGCGCGGGGCGTCGGTCCCGCCTACCTCACTGAGACGGCCGACAAGACGCTCTTCCTAATGAATGCGCCCGGCCGGATCGTGCGGTTGACCGGAATTGACAAACCGGAGCAAAAGCTGACCGTCGACGGCGTTTTCACCCGCAAGATTCCCAGCGGAACCATTCGCCGATTCTGGATCGATCCTGCGGGTCGACTGTGCATCGCTCACGACCAGGCGGAGATGACCGTCCTGTTCCCCACCGGTGTTATCACTCCCGAGATCCGCAAGATGATGCCCACCGACGAACTTCCAGATGAAAAGTAGCCCAATGGTGACGGCCGCGTCACAGGACCCTGCAAACCGTCATCGGCGTGCCCGTGGTTGTGGCTCCCATAACTGTCGGCTCGCGCAGGGAGACAATGAATAACGTCATGCCAACCCGTCGGATAAATGGAGTGCCGGTCTACGGTTAACTCCGCCGCGAGGTCAGATCACTATGATAAACAATGCGCAAAAAATAACCCCGTAGGCGTGGGTGAGACCTACGGGGTAAGGAGGGAAGAAAGCTGTCAGACAATATTACGTTGGCGTCTCGACGAGGTTCAGAAGAGGGGGAAAATTTTCCGTCTATTCCGTCACCTTCGCCAGGATCTGTTTCACCTTCGGTGTGATATCGACCCAGCGTGTGTCAGGACTTTTGTTGATCGTGACAAAATCTCCCAGCATGAGCACGCTACTCACACCAGAGATACCAAATAACCTGCTGGCTATCGGATGTTCCGCCGCAGAGGCCGCCTTCAGAAAACTGATAGGACGCTCTGCAATCTGTCGATCCAGGATGAACTTAACCGCGTTAGGATTGGGGGTGGGCTGAACCTCTTTGACCTCAAAGCCCACTCTCCGACCTCGTTTCGAAAAGTATAACAAGCCCTTATACTGATGCTACAGAAGAACTCACAAAAATCGAAAATTAATTTGGCAGAAAGTTCAACGATTTCGCGTTTGATCGGTGCTACGCGATACATCAAGACTTGGCACTCCGATGAAGAAGACCGCTCGTCCGTTAAAATCCAGCCAGACGCGCTCCAAATCTTGACATGCGACTCGTTGCCAGTAAACTTTTCGATTCTTCCGCACCGGACGACTGTCCGCCGGCGATCGAGGAAGGCTGACTTTCTCGGCTGCTGGTTCGTCGTCAGATGACGGAAGTTGTTTCGTTTAGATGAGGATCGCTCATGAGCACGTATTTTCCAAAGCCGGGCGAAGTTGCCCCCAACTGGCACGTGGTTGATGCCACCGGTCAGGTGTTGGGTCGTCTGGCTTCCAAGATTTCGGTCATCCTGCAAGGCAAGCACAAGCCGACCTACACGCCGCATGTTGACACTGGAGACTTTGTCATCGTGCTGAACGCCGACAAGGTGAAGGTCACGGGTCGCAAGGCGGACGTGATCGAATACGATACCTACTCGCGCTACCCCGGTGGTCGGCATCTTTATTCGTACAAGCGGATGAACGAGCTGCATCCTGAGCGCGTCGTTCAGTTGGCCGTCAAGCGAATGCTGCCGAAGAACAAGCTCGGTCGCAACCTGCTGGGCCACCTGAAGATCTACAACGGTGGCGAGCACCCGCACGCCGCTCAGCAACCGAAGGAACTTAAACTCGCTTAAGGAATTGCGGATTCTGAATTTCGGACTGTGGATTTAATTCTGCAATCTGAAATGGGAAATCCGAGATCGAACGACATGGCAGAAACCACCGAATCCACCACTGCAACAACTGAAGCCCCCGCCGGCAAGCCCAACTACACATGGGGTGTTGGCCGCCGCAAGACCGCCGTTGCCCGTGTGCGCATCGCACCGGGAACGGGCAAGGTCGAAATCAACGGCCGGGAACTCAACGACTTCCTGACCGGAGAGCGCGACCGCAAGAGCATCTTTGGCCCGCTGGAAGTCACCAACACCGGTGGCAAGATCGACGTCTTCGCCCGCTGCACCGGTGGTGGCCCGACCGGCCAGGCCGGCGCGATCGTCCTCGGTCTGGGTCGCGCCCTGGCCAAGTTCGACAGCAGCCATGAAGTCCCCCTCCGTCAGGGTGGCTTCCTTACACGCGACAGCCGCATGAAGGAACGTAAGAAGTACGGCCAACGCGGTGCCCGCCGTAAGTTCCAGTTCAGCAAGCGATAAATCTGGAATTCGGTGCCGATACCGATCAAAACAAGGAAGCCCGAGGATTCGTCCTCGGGCTTCTTTTGTTTCAACGTTTAGCGAACGAACCGATATTTGTTTGTAGTGGCACCGTCATGAAACGATTCTGCCTGCTCGCCATCACCCTGCTGACCACCTCGGCCATCCACGCCGCGACGCTGATCGTCAACGCACCCCCCGCGACAACGTTATCCTCCGCCACCGCCACAACCGCTGACAAGTCCAACGTCACCGCTCGCACCGAGAGCAACAAGGCCATCTTTGAAAGCGTCCCCGGTGACGTGGGAGTCAATGTTCAGCTCACCTTGAAGGACAACACGGTCCTACAGGGTGTCGACCTGAGTTGGTACAACGAAGAGCCACCGGTTGCCGACGCCGGCCCACTGACTGACGATGATCGCGAAGCGATCCGGGCAATCGTCCAGGACGTTCCGTCGTTCTACAATAAGAGTGACATCCTTCTGCTTGCAGGTGACCACTCGCGGGCCGTCGGTCTCGTTCAACTCATCCGCGACACCGACTTCCACGCCAGTGGTGGCAACGTCGTCTGGCGCGTCGAACTCTATTACTTCAAGTTCCAGTACGGTGGCTGGGAAAAGGTCCAACAGCAGAACAAGATTGTCCGGCGGGAACGTTTCAAGTCCGTCGATGCTTACGAGCAAGCAACCGAAAAGCTCAAGTGGATCGCTGAACTGGGTGGAATCAAACTCGGGGCGACAGAGACGAAGGTAATCTCAGTCGAATGGAAAGCAGACAAGGAGTAGTCGTGATCTGCTCTGGTCCCTCTCACGCCCCGTTAAATCATCTTCCTGCGTACTGCGTCTCGTAGTATTTCAAATACGCGCCACTCTTGATCGCCCGCCACCAGTTCTCATTGTCCGCGTACCACTGGATTGTCGTCTTAATGGCCGACTCAAACCGGTACTTCGGTTCCCAGCCCAACTCACGTTTGATCTTCGTCGCGTCAATCGCGTACCGGCGGTCGTGGCCGGGGCGGTCTTTGACGTAGGTGACGAACTCGTCCCACGGTTTATTCATTTCGCGCAGGATCGTTTCGGTGATGACGCGGTTCGTGATTTCGTTATTCCCACCCACGTTGTAGACCTCGCCGATCGTGCCCTTGTTAAGGACAGTCCAGATCGCGTCACAGTGGTCCTCGACATATAGCCAATCGCGTACGTTCAACCCGTCGCCGTACAGTGGGACTTTCTTCCCCTCCATCAGATTGGTGACGAACAGTGGAATCAGCTTTTCCGGGAAATGGTACGGCCCATAGTTGTTGCTGCAGCGGGTTGTCAGCACGGGCAGGTGAAACGTGTGGAAGTAAGACCGCACGAGACAGTCACCGCCGGCCTTGCTGGCGCTGTACGGGCTGTTGGGCTGAAGTGGCGTCTCTTCGGTGAACTTGATCTCCGGTCGATCTTCCGGCAACGTCCCGTAGACCTCATCCGTGCTGACGTACAGGAATTTTTCGACGCCCTTGGTCTTGGCGACGTCGAGCAACACCTGCGTGCCGATGACGTTCGCTTGCACGAATGGGCCGGAGCCCAGGATGCTACGGTCGACGTGGCTCTCGGCGGCGAAGTGGACGACCTCGGTCACCTTGTACTCGTCCCACGCCTTCTGGACGGCAACCGGGTCGCAGATGTCGCCTTTTACGAAGACGACGTTGTCGCTGAGCAGGTCCGACAGATTCGCGAGGTTGCCAGCGTACGTCAGCTTGTCGAACGCGATGAGGCGCACCGGCTCACGCCGGCCGACTAGCATGCGGACGAAGTTCGAACCAATGAAGCCTGCAGCGCCGGTGACCAGGATCGTTCGCATCGTGCTATGTCGTCCTTCTCTAACTAAATCCTACGCGTGACCGACACCCGCAGCGGCGTCGGCGTTGGAGCCGATTCTCTGGATGAACTCGACCAGGTTGCCAAACGGGTCGCGCGTGTGGAAGCGAATGTGCCCGTCGAACGCCGGCGGTTCTTCAATGCCGTAACCCGCTTCAGCGATCTTGCGGCGCCAGTGTTCCAGGCTATCGACCTCATACGCAAAGTGCGACCGCAGTTGGAAGCGGTTGCCTCCCTCTTGTGTGCCGACGTGAACCTCACGCGCGCCGACGAGCATCCAAAACCCCCCACGGCGCAGGCCGGGTGGCTTGGGGATCTCTTTCAGGCCAAGCAGGTCCAGGTAATAGCGGCGCGCTTCGGCTTCCCCTTCGGGGGGAATGGTGAATTGAGCGTGGTGTAATCCGAGAATCATGGTGGTGGTCACTAGGTGCTTTCTCATGGTGCCGGTTGGTTACCCGGTCTTCATTCAGGTCCGATGATCTCTATCTTATTGCCAAATGGGTCGTGAATGTGAAATCGGTCGTAGCCAGCAATCTTCGGCTGCTCGACCAGTTCCAATCCTTGCTGCGACAGGCGAGCCCGCCATGCTTTCATGTCGATGACATGGTACGCCAAATGGGCGCCAGTCTTGGCGCGTTCGATGCCGTCTTCCTGTCCTACATGGAGCTGACTGGGCCCGCATTGGAACCAGATCAGCCCGTATTTAGTCATGGTCTCGGGAACGGGGATTTCGGTCAACCCAAGGACTGTCCCGTAAAACCGCCGCACCTCATCACCGCTGCCTTTAGGAGCGGTGACCTGGGCGTGGTGAATTCCGATGATCTCGCTCATGCTGATTCTCATCTGTGGGTATTGCGCACCATCAATCGCTACCGCGGGCACTGCGCACCCTACGCAACTACTTGGCATCCTGGTGTTCCTTCAGGACCCGCTGGAGATACTTCCCGTAGTCGCTCTTACCAGCCTGTTCGATCAGTTTCTTGAACTGGTGCTCGTCGACGAAGCCTTTGGCGAACGCGATCTCCTCGATGCACGCGACCTTCAGGCCTTGACGCTGTTCCAGCGTTTGGACGAATTGGGAGCTTGAGACAAGAGAGTCGTACGTCCCTGTGTCCAACCATGCGACCCCGCGACCCATGGGTTCAACGGTCAGTGTGCCCTTGGCGAGGTAGGCGCGGTTGACGTCGGTGATCTCGTACTCTCCGCGGGCGGAAGGTTTGAGGCTCTTGGCGATCGATACGACGGAGCTGTCGTAAAAATACAGGCCCGTCACCGCCCAGTTGCTCTTGGGCTGCTTGGGCTTTTCCTCGATGCTGATGGCCTTGCCGGCCTTGTCGAACTCGACGACACCGTAGCGTTCGGGGTCACTGACCTGGTATGCGAAGACCCGCGCGCCGCTGTTAAGCTTGGATGATTCGTTGAGCAGTGCGGTCAGGTCATGCCCGTAGAAGACATTGTCGCCAAGAATGAGGCAGACCGGCGAATCGTCAATGAACGTGTCACCCAGCACAAACGCCTGGGCGATGCCGTTCGGCTGCGGTTGCTCGCAATAGTCGAAGCGCATGCCGAGTTGTTCACCCGTTCCAAACAAGGCCTTGATCATCGGCAGGTCGCGCGGTGTGGAGATGATCAGCACCTCGCGAATGCCCGCGAGCATCAGCACCGATAGCGGGTAATAGATCGTCGGCTTGTCGTAGACCGGCAAAAGTTGCTTGCTGATGCACTGCGTCAATGGATACAACCGAGTGCCTGCGCCACCTGCGAGAATGATGCCCTTCATATTCGTCTCTTCCGTCGTTAATTTGGTAGGGTAGGCACGGCCCACCTTCGCGTCGACGATATACACATGCAACGGTGGGCCGTGCCCACCCCACGTCAGAACAGGTCGGTAGTCTTTGCGAGCACGGGATAGCGAGTGTCCTTCTCTGAGAGCGTCGCGTGTGCGCGATCAACACCCCACGGAATCTTCAGCGCCGCATCGTCCCACGCGATGCCGCGCTCGTCGGCGGGTGCGTAATAGGCGCTGACCATATAGACGACTTCGGTGTTCGGTTCACGCGTGACAAAACCGTGCGCAAAGCCAGTCGGCACGTAGATCAACCGACCGTTAGCAGCAGAGATTTCCGCGGTTGCGACTTTCCCGAATGTTGGTGAACCTTTTCGTATATCAACTGCGACGTCGAAGATCGCGCCGCGCACGACGCGGATCAGTTTTGACTGCGCGTTCGGTGGCAACTGATAGTGAAGCCCGCGCACGACACCCACTTCGGCCGACAGTGAGTGATTGGCTTGCACAAACTCTTCGGTCACACCAAGGTCGGTGAACTTCCGGCGATTATACGTCTCGACGAAGAAGCCACGGCTGTCACCGAAACGCTTCGGGATAAACACCTTCACATCGGGAATTTCGGTTTGAATAACTTCCATGGATTACATCTGGACTGTGCGGGGACAACTAAGCAACGACCGCCAGGCTTCGCAGGGACTTGGGTGCGTCGAAGAAGACGTCTTCCTCGACAAGCGTGCGTGTCTCAACGACACCACCGAACTCCGTTCGCAGGCGATTCAGGAGTGTTTCAACCAACCGCTCGGGTGCCGATGCGCCGGCGGTTACGAGGACTGCGGCCCTGCCGGCAAGCCACTCTGGTTTCAGTTCCGAGGCGTCATCGATCAGGTAACCCGCCTTGCCGGCTTCCTGGGCGCGGTCGACGAGCCGCTTCGAGTTGCTGCTGTTCTGACTGCCGACGACCAGGACGACGTCCACCTCGCTCGCAAGTTGCGTGACGGCAGATTGGCGGTTTGTCGTGGCGTAGCAGATGTCGTCCTTGGCAGGATGACGGATTGTGGGAAACCGCTTCTTCAACGCTGCGACAACGCGGTTGCAGTCAGTAATTGACAGCGTCGTCTGTGTCACGAAGGCGAGCTTGCTTTCGTCGGGGACGTGCAAAGCCTCCACCTCCTCGGCCGACTCGACGACGATGATTCGGTCCGGCGCTTCCCCCACGGTGCCGACTGCCTCGTCATGATTACGATGGCCGACGAAGATGATCGTGTAGCCTTCGCGTGCGTAGCGCAGGACCTCCATGTGTACCTTGATCACCAGCGGACAACTGGCGTCGACCTCGGTCAGGTTGCGCGCTTTGGCTGCCTGGCGAACGGCCGGGGAAATGCCGTGGGCAC
>JBBRHE010000125.1:0-11136 GCA_038223165.1 Tepidisphaerales bacterium | reverse complement strand
CCCCACCGCTGCCAGTTCGTTAACCAGTGCGGCCACCAACCGCTCGATGTCCGCCAGCGCCTCAACCGCCGTTGCGGCGTCGAGGTCGTGGACATGCCAGTATTCGATCTTCTCCTGCCACGCCGGGAACCGGGCCGCCATTAAGGGTCGATGCTCCGCTTCCTTCAATGCGATGACGCGCGTCACACTGCCGAAATCCTCGGATTTGCACGCCTGTGGTTTGCGATGCCGCTTGTCAAACGTGATTCCCAACGCGGCCAATCGTTCGACGGTGTGCGGTGAGATTGGTCCGACGTTGAACATCCCCAACTCGGTCGCGAGCCCGCGCGAGATCGCCCGCCAGTCCAACCCCCGCTGAAAGGCCAACCGATTAAACAACAGCTCAGCGAACCGGCTGCGGTAGAAATTGCCAGTGCAAAGGAAGAGGATGATTGGCGTCGAGGCGCTCACGATTGCAGAAATCTCCTGAGGTCACTCTGGTCTTTGTTGCGCCCGTTGGAGTGCTTGTTCGCGCACGTTGGCCAATCAAGGCTATTCTGCAACAATTTTGCCACGGCGTCATCCCTCCATCACGCGTACCGAGAACAAAAAGACCGCCCCCATCCATAGGCGAGGGCGGTCGTTTGTGATCGTGCGACAATCAGGCTGGCGGCTGCCTTATGCCACCTTCGCGCCCTTGTTGTAAAACCCCGGCATTGGCTTGCCGAGCTTTTCCCAGTGCTTGTTGACGACGTCGGCCTTGCCGGCGCTGTTGAGCATGTGGAGCTTGCGCTGGACCATCTTGGTGATGGCATCACGCGCCGGCCCGAGATAGTTGCGCGGGTCGAACTCGGCGGCCTTGGTCGCGAAGACCTCGCGGATCTTGGCGGTCATGGCCAGGCGCAGGTCGGTGTCGATGTTGACCTTGCACACGCCGTACTTCTGTACGGCCATGGCGATCTGGTCCTCGGGGACGCCCTTGGCGTTGGGCATGCTGCCGCCGTACTTGTTGACCAGGTCGATGAACTCCTGAGGCACCGACGACGAACCGTGCATGACGAGTGGCAGGCCCGGGCAGGTCTTCATGATTTGCTCGATGCGGTCGAAAGCCAGCAGCGCCTCATGCTTGAACTTGAACGCTCCGTGGCTCGTGCCGATGGCGACGGCCAGTGAGTCGCACTTGGTCTTGTCCCAGAAGTCCTTAGCGGCGATGGGGTCGGTCAGGAACTTTTCGATGTTCTTGGCGTATTCCTCGGCGTCCAGGCCGACGACGTCTTCTTCAATGCCACCGAGCATGCCCAGCTCAGCCTCGACGACCACGCCCGCGGCGTGTGCGTGCTTGACTGCCTCGGCCGTCAGCTTCACGTTGTGGTCGAACTCGTGGTGGCTGCCGTCGATCATCACTGACGTGTATCCATCGGCGATACACGTGTCGATCAGCTCGATCGTGTCACCGTGGTCACAGTGGACCGCGATCGGGATCGTCGGGTTCTCGGCAACGCCTGCATCGATGATCGCCTTGAGGTAGCGAATGTTGGCGTACTTGCGGGCGCCCTTGCTGATCTGCAGGATGCACGGCGAGCTTTCCTTCACGCAGGCCTCGATGATCGACTGGGCCAGTTCCATGTTGTTGACGTTGAACGCTCCGATCGCGAACCCACCGTCATAGGCGAGGTCGAACATCGGCTTGGTGGTCATCAGCGGCATCTGTTGCGTCCTTTCGAGTAGCTATCTGTCGGGCCGCGATCCCAATCAGGGATCAAGGGTTGGCCCGAAACCTCTGCCTTTGGGACGCGAATCGTCCATGTGGCAGCAGGCTAACAGACCAATAGTGTAGGCGAACCAGCGCTAGTTTCAATCGACAACAGGTCAGGCGCGGGGCACGAGGAACGAAGATCCACGATCGCGACGACGCGAGCAACGTCACTGGCGGTTGCGATCTTGGATCTTCCCGAGTTATCACGCGTTGGGACGCAGCAGAAGTGCGGGCAATTGCGTCACAAACGCGCTGCGGGCCAGCACCTGGTCCAATTTTGCCTCGCGCGCCCTGGCAATCGTTGCGGCATCGGTGTGCGCCACGAAGCCGATGACAGACCGCGCTGGAAAAACGAGCTTCCACGCCGCAGCGGCCTCGAGCGCTGCGGGAAGGTTTAAGTCGACGATCAGCAGGCTCGCGGGGGCTTCACCCAGTTTGGCCGGATCGCGGATGACGGTCAGTGGCACACCCGCAGCCCGCGCCTCGGCGGTCAGGCGGCCGACGAACATCAGGTCCCGCACAAGCGCGATGACGGTGGATTGGTCGGCCATGGATGACACGAGTCGATGATCACGGAACCGGCATCACATCGCGCCCCTGTTCGGCCGGTGCGGGCGTTGGTGCGGGAGTTGGCGTCGGAACCGGTGCCGCTGCGGGCGTCGCCGACGCGGGCGCGGGGGCACCGGCGGCGGAGGTCTTACGCAGGACATCGTCCTGAACATTCACACTGGACTTGGGCTCGGCGACCTTGCCGGACAGGTCGACCCGCGCCAGCCGCTTGCCTTCAAATAACACACCGTCACGCACCGCAGCGGTGCCAGCGGCCAGCAGATCGGTCGGATCGACCTCGAACAGGAATGCGATGCGCGCATCACGCGTCTTAGCGCTGGCGAACAGGTAGTCGTCAGGCTTGGCGACGACAAGCTGGCCCGACGCTTCCACCGTTCCAAGCGGGAAATGATTCTTACCATTCGCGACCAACCGAACCCCACCTGCGCTGAATCGAACGAGCCAATCCCCGTCGGCCGCTTCCTTGGTCCATGTCGTCGGCACGACGACGAAAATCTTTCCAGCTTCAGGTCGGCGGATTTTGTCCAGCGTCATGGGCCGCAGGTCTTTGATCTCACCGTCACGCTGGGCAATGCCTTGCAACAAGGTCAGCGTCGCATCGACCTTCACTTGTTGGCCCTTGTCGCTGTTAACGGCAGTGTGCTTGCCACCTGGCTCCACACCGATGCGCTGTCCGAAAAGCTCCAGCAACCAGTCGGGATGAATCGCCGACAGAGGCGTGTCGGTCGACAGCGAGCCACTGCTCATGGTCGACACGAGGCCGATGAGAAAGTCATCGGCGGGAACGAACATGCCCGTCTGGGCAGCAGCGAGATTCTCGGCCGTCAACTCATCATAAACCATCGCGTCACGACTCTGGGACCGACCCGCAGCCGGTGGGATGACGACCGATCGTTCGTCATTCATCGGCAATCGGCTGTACCCACCGATCGCGGCGCCGAACGGCATCGTCTGAGCCGCGAACGCCACGATTCCACCAGCGATTAGCCCGACGATGACCCCGATCACACCGCCACCCACCCGGTCCGCCAGCACGGGCACGAGCACCGCACCTGAAACGACCTTGTCGCTAATAATGCGCAGAATGAGGTAGATGCCGGCAAACAGTCCGCAGACGACCATTGCGCTGGCCTGGTCGGCGTATCGCCCGGCCAGAAGTGAGCTGATGACCTTCTCATGCCACCCCATCGCCAACGCGGCCGCCACCACAGCGAAGACGAGGCTGAGCGTGGAACTGAACAACCCCTGCAGGTAGTGGAAATAGGCGACGATGCCCACGAGCAGAATGATAATGATGCTGAAGATCATGGATATCTCAGGATGTTAATGGTTAATGGTTAATGGTTAATTGGTGAACTGGATGAGCTGAAGAGCCTTTCCAATTAACCATTAACAATTAACCATTAACACGATGACTCACTTACCTACGCCGCGCCGGCTTCCGACGGTGCGGTCTTCGACCCATCCGGCCCACGTAGCACGCGAAGCACTTCCTGGACGCTCGTCTCGCCACGCTCGACGACTTCGAGTGCGGCTTCCTGAAGGTACTTGCCCTTCTGTTTGCGAAAGGCAGCCTTGAGCTGACTGCCACTGTTAGCCGTCAGCGCGGCCTTCACGTCGTCGTCAACGTTGAGCACCTCGAACACACCTACACGGCCACTGAAGCGCAGCTCGTTGCAGAACGTGCAGGGGATAACCTGCCCCTTCTCGTTGCGCATCGGCTGGTCGCGCTTCTGGTACAGTTGCGTGACCTTTTCAGGGTCCATATTCATTTTGCGAAGGGTGGCGGGGTCAGGGGTATAGGCGACCTTGCACGCCGAGCAAAGCTTCCGAATGACCCGACCCGTGATGACCATCTTCAACTGTGAGA
Organism: Tepidisphaerales bacterium; assembly: GCA_038223165.1. Classification (GTDB taxonomy): domain Bacteria; phylum Planctomycetota; class Phycisphaerae; order Tepidisphaerales; family Tepidisphaeraceae; genus DASYHQ01. The sequence goes on along the minus strand of JBBRHE010000125.1, from coordinate 6,961 downwards.
TCGCCAGCCGATCGTCACCGACAAGCTTGCGCCACGCGCCGATCGCTTCGGTGACACCCGTGGTCCGCAGGCCGACATAGACGCGCTTGTCCTTGGCGTATCCGATCAACAGTGCAGCAGACTGTTGTTCTTCCAGCGGTGCGACCATGACCACGTCCGGCTGCTGGCTGACGACCCAGCTCGTCAGCTTTGCTTCCTCACCGGCAGGCGGGGTCTCGGGCAACGGATTCTGGTTGATGCCTTCCAGGTCAAGCGAGGGGTCGCGCTCGATCGTCTGCAGATGTTCGATGAAGGCGTCGTGCGCCCGCATGATGCCGTAAAGCGTGCTGGTGAGCCCTTGACTCTTCGGCGCCGCCACGAGCACGACGCCACCGTCGCCGTCCTTGATGATGTTGGTAACGACTTCGAGTTGCCTGGCGGTAAAGCCAAGGGCATCGAGCCTGAAACCGTGGCGTGCCTTGGCGTCGACGAGGATCTTCATCGTCTCGCCCGCACTGCTGCCGGCGGTGTTGACGGTCAGTTCATGCTTCTTACCGTTGACGGAGACCTTCACCTTACCGCTCTGCGGCTTTCGGCGGTCCTTGACGTCCATGGCGGCGTACTTCTTGGCCAGCGCGATAACGGCCGCAGCCGTATTGCGGTCGAGTTGCTTGGAACGGTATCCAAATCCGTCGACGACGTAGCGAACGTTGGCGCCATCCTCACCAGCGGGGGTGACCTCGATCGTCTCGGCGCTTCGCCGCAGTGGGTCGACCAACGCTTCTTGCAGCGTATCAAACACCGGTCGAACGGGGTCCTCAGCGCCCGGTGACGGCTGAATTTTACCACCGGGATCTAGAAACTGAACCTGGTCGGTGACTTCCTTGACTAGCTTTTCCTTCTTCGAGCCGAAGGAAAACATCTCCTTGAGCTCGGCGGGCAGGTCCTTGAGCCCGACCTTCGCGTTTCGAATGCCGAGGTAAACCCCGATATCAACCGCGAGGAAACCGATGAGTGCTACCAGTGCAATCCAGAAATTCGGCAGCAGGAAAAACATCGCCACGCCCGCGAGCAGGCCACCGATCAACCCCAGGTTGATCTCATTTCGCGGCATGTGAGCCGCGACGGCGTCCTTGTCGGCCCAGGCGAGCATTTTGGCCCAGACCAGGACGATCACGATCAGCGGAATGAGCTTCCACGGGCTGATATAGGGCCCGACCTCGATGGCCGCCAACACTGACGATACAAGCATTCGAAGGACTCCTTGCGGGATGCCGGTGCGACCGTCCGCCAGACGGTAGACCGTTCATTCTACCTACGAGCACGCCGTGGGGCCATATGGCGATGGGGTGGCGACAGGGCCGTATGTACGTAACCGTGGACGGCGACCTACGGAGCATCTCCGTGGAGTGACATCCAACGCTACGTACAAAATCTAATCTTACGTTGCCTTCATCTCGCCGGTCGTATCCGTCGGTCCATCGGCCTGCAGTTCAGCGGCCTCCTTCTCGGTCGGAGCGTGATAGCCACCTCGCAGGACAAACACACCGGCCAGCAGGTTCCAGAAGATCTGCACGAATCTCAAGGACATCGTCAAAACCAACGCGTCGGCGACGGTCGCTTTCTGGCCACGCATCAGCAGGTAGGCAAAAAATTCCATCACGCCTGCCCCTTGTGGTGAAACAGGAATGGCACCGGCGAGCGTCACGACGGGCACGACGACCCAGTAATATTCCGGTCGAATCGGCAGTCCGAATGCCTGCCCGGCGAAGATTGCGGAGATGACCGTGATCGCATGGACCGGCAGGCTGATCGCCAGTGTGAACAAAACGAGCAGCGGTCGTCGGCCGTAGATGTCCATGACTTCCTGAGCCGACCGCACCTGCTTTTGCATGGGAAGCTTTTTCAGCAGGAAGTCCAACCCGACCGCCCGGCGGAGGACGGGGACGTAGTAGATCGTCAACCCAATCGCCGTCACCACCACGATCGTCGCCGACCCGATCGCAACCTGCAGGCACCGGCGGGTGACCGGGTCGTGCCAGTCACCTGATGACAAGCCTTTAATGGCCGCGACCGTGCCACCCAACAGGATAAGGGCCATCAATCCCACTGCCCGATCGATGACGACCGACAACACCGCATGCGTGCGATTCGTCGAATGTTTCGCTGCGTAGTACGCCCGCAGCAAGTCGCCACCTGTCGAGCCCGGCATGAACGTGTTGTAAAACGCCCCCACCATGTTGATGTGAAATGCCTTGGCTGTACTGATGGGAATCGACAGGGCCGACAGCAGTTTCTTCCACCGGAGGGACGTTATGAGGTAGTTCAGCGGAAAGATCAGCAACGCCGCCCAGAGGTACGTGTGATCGGCGCGCTTCACAACGTTGATTAATCCTGCGTCGACCAGTGGGTAGGAGAGCAAATCCTCTTTGTACGACCCGGTGACACGCGATGGTGAGATCGTCCAAGGTGACCCGTCAAACTGCCCGAGGAACTTGGCGATCATCGAACGCGGCTTGCTGACGAGCAGGTCCCACTCGGTGACGGCCAACGACGACTTGGCGGGGACGATCAGGCCGAGCACGTCGACTTTTGTTGTCGAACCATCGTCGGCTTTAATCTGGATATGGTCGTACTGACTGCGAGCGATGAGCTCATCCCGCCGGACGGTCTTGGAAGCTGGCCCACCGGCAGGGTCTTCAATCACGAACTGCTGGCTGGACGGCTCTGCCGGTTCGAGTAGCCGCACCGAGACCGGTCGCTGCTGCACGGGGTCCAACACGCGCACGGTGTCGTGCAGCGAGATGTTCTTGATGACGAACCAGACGCCGAGGACCGCGATCCCCCACCTGAGCGAGAATTTGAGCCACTTTTTCGTCGCAGGATGCATCGTGGGTCGCGATTGTGTCGGGGACGGCAGCCGGATGCAACTTACGGATTAATGATGCCGCGCTGTTTCAGCAGTCCCATAATTCGCGACACGCATTCGTCGACCGACAATCGGTCGGTCTGCAGGACCAGGTCGACGTTGTCGCCCGGCTCTTCGAAAGTCGCGCTGACGCCTGGGAACTGGGTCAGTTTGCCTTCGTCGGCCTGCTTGTAGCCACCGGTCGTATCACGAGACCGGCAGACGTCGACCGGACAAGACAGATATACGGAAACAAACCGGTCGTCCCCCACCACCTGCCGGGCCTTCACGCGTACCACATCGTGCGGCGCGACAAACGCAGCGATGCACAGCAGCCCACTGTCGTTAAGAATCCTGGCCACCTCGGCGGCCCGGCGGAGGTTTTCACTGCGGTCGTCGGCGGTGTGACCAAGATCGCGGCTGATGCCCTGGCGCATGTCAGGTCCGTACAGCACCGTCGCGATATGACCGGCGTCAAACAACGCCTTTTCAAGCGCGTAGGCCGTCGTTCCCTTGCCACTGGCGGTCAGACCGTACAGCAAAACCGTCGCGCCGCGCTGTTGAAGGCGGCGTTCGCGGTCGGTGAGGCTGATCTGGCTGGCCCGCGTCTTGAGTTCACCGGCGACGGGCGTCTGGCCCCACAGGTCGCCACCGCGCGCTTCACTTCGCTCGAGGATCATCCCGGCACCGACGGTGTTGTTCGTCAAGCGGTCGACAATGATGAACGCCCCGGTCGCGGCGTTGATCTTATACGCATCGTACGCGATCGGTTGGTTCAGGCTGAGCAGCACATGCCCGACCTCGTTCATCTGCAACTGCGTCGCCGGTCGACGGTCGAGCGTGTTCACATCGACCGCGGCGCGGATCTCGGCGATCTCACCGCCCACTGTTCGTGTCGCGTGCTTAATCGTGTAGGTCTTGCCGGAAACGAACGGCTTTTCCCCCATCCAGACGACCATCGCCTCGATCTGAGCCGACACGTGCGGTGGATCGCTCGGATGCACCAGCACATCACCGCGACTGATGTCGATCTCGTCCTCGAGCGTCACCGTCACCGCTTGCGGGCTGAATGCTTCGTCCAGTTCACCATCGTAGGTAACAATCGACTTGACCTTGCTCCGCTTGCCCGATGGCAGCGCGACGACCTCTTGGCCTTTGCGAATGATGCCCGACGCGATCGTCCCACTGAAGCCGCGAAAGTTCAGGTTCGGGCGCAGTACATACTGAACAGGAAACCGCAATTCTGCCAGGTTTCGGTCCGAAGCGATGTGAACGATTTCCAGATGCTGCAGCAGCGACGGACCGTAATACCACGGCATGCGCTCACTGCGCTCGACGACGTTGTCACCAGCCAGCGCCGACATGGGGATGAACCGGACGTCCGGAATGCCCAGCTTCACTACAAACCCACTGTACGCTTCGACGATCTCGTCAAACGCCTGCTGCGAGTATCCGACGAGGTCCATCTTGTTAATCGCGACAACGATGTGCTTGATGCCCAGCAGCGATACGATGAACGAGTGCCGGCGAGTCTGCGGCATGATGCCGTGCCGGGCGTCGATCAAAATGATCGCCAGCTGACACGTGCTCGCGCCCGTGGCCATGTTGCGCGTGTACTGCTCGTGCCCGGGTGTGTCAGCGATGATGAACTTGCGCTTGTCGGTACTGAAGTACCGGTACGCGACATCGATCGTAATGCCCTGCTCGCGCTCTGCTTTCAAGCCATCGGTCAACAGCGCCAGATCGACTTCACCCGCCCCGGTCGTCCCGTGCTTGGCGCTGTCGCGCCGCACCGCAGCCAGTTGGTCGTCGTAAATGCCCTTCGTGTCGTGCAACAGCCGACCAATGAGCGTGGACTTCCCGTCATCGACACTCCCACACGTCAGAAAGCGCAATAACTCTTTGCGCTCGTTGCGCGCGAGGTAGGCGTTGATGTCTTCGATTGGCGTATCTAGTTGCTGCATTGTCGTACCACGGGCGGCTCGCCCGTGTCTTTGTTCCAAAACTAAATGCGGTCGGGCCGCCCGTGTTACGGCAGATCAGAAATATCCTTCGCGCTTCTTCTGTTCCATCGATCCCGCTTCATCATGATCGATCATCCGCCCCTGCCGTTCGCTGTTGCGCGCGACGAGCATTTCCTGAATGATCTCCGGCAATGTCGTCGCGGTGCTTTCGAAGGCGCCGGTCAGGGGGTAACAGCCGAGCGTGCGGAAGCGGACGACCTTGGTCTGCGGCTTTTCACCGGGGTGCAATGGCATGCGATCGTCGTCGACCATCAACAGGGTGCCGTCACGTTCGACGACCGGCCGTGGGGCGCTGAAATACAGTGGGACAATCGGGATCTTTTCCAGGTGGATGTACTGCCAAATGTCCAGTTCCGTCCAGTTGCTCAGCGGGAAGACGCGGATGCTCTCACCCTTGTTCACCTTGCCGTTGTAGATATTCCACAATTCCGGCCGCTGGTTTTTCGGGTCCCATTGATGCAGCTTGTCGCGGAAGCTGTAGACGCGTTCCTTGGCGCGGCTCTTTTCCTCGTCGCGCCTCGCCCCACCAAACGCGGCGTCGAAACTGTACTTGTTCAGCGCGGCCTTGAGCGCCTCGGTCTTCATCACACCGGTGTACTTGTTGCTGCCCCACGCGAACGGGCTTGCCCCCGCAGCGATGCCATCGTGGTTGATGTACTCAATCAAATCCAGCTTCGCGTCCTTCACGAACTGATCGCGAAAGGAAATCATCTCTCGGAACTTCCACGTCGTGTTGATGTGCAGCAGTGGAAACGGCAGTCGGCCAGGAGAGAACGCCTTCTGGGCCAGGCGGACCATGACGGCCGAGTCCTTGCCGATCGAATAAAGCATCACCGGGTTCTGAAACTCCGCCGCCACTTCACGGATAATGTGGATGCTCTCGGCTTCAAGCTGCTTCAGGTGAGTTAACGTGTAGCTGTTCATAGCGTGCCCAGATCCCTGCCCAGCAGGGTGACACGCTGAGACTAGGGCACTTCGGCGTCGCCTGCAATGGTGTCGCGCTCACCCGTGTCGCGCTCGTCCGCTCCCGCCACCGGTCGCGCCCTCGACCCGCGCGCGCCGTTCACGCCGCCGGCAACAGCGGTTGATGTACCGTTGATGCGACGAACGTACGGCCGCGCGACGCGCTTTCCTCCGCCGCCATCGTCCGCGTCACGTCGTACTTTCCCTGCCCGATCAACGGTGATCCGTTCACGTGCTCCAGCCACCGGTCGCGCAGCTCCCGCGCCGCCGTCACCATCTCCGGGTCCGCCCGCCGCTTCACCTTCGGCTTGGCCTCGCGCTTCGGCTTCACCGTCACCACGGGCTCCACCGCCCGCGCCACTTCCCCGTACCGAAACCCGCACCGCGCGATGTCCATCGGTCTGCGCTGCTCCACCATCGGCACGACCGACGCTGGCGATCCCGACGTGCCGCGCGCCGATTTCGCATTCGAATGCCTCCCCTTCGCAGGCCGCTCCGCCACGGTCGCCGTCTCGGTCTCCACCAATCCGCGCGCTTCATCCGGCAAGTGGCATTCGGCCTTCGGCAAGACGATCGGTTTCGCATCGCTCCAATGCGTCCCCGGCGGAATGGGCAACACAATGCGATCCTCATTCAGCGCCCCGCCCGCCGTCTTGCTCGGAAACCACCAAGCCGTCGCCTCGTCACCGCTGCGAATACGCTTCTGCCAAAAGATGTGCACGCGCGGCGTGCCGTGCTTCCCCTTCGTCCTGCTGCCACTCCGAAACGCCAACGCCACGAACCCCATACTTTCCCAGAATCGGTTCGCCTCGATGTCCTGCGCGCACCAGCAGCAATACAGCCTGCACCCCCACGCGCTCCGCTCAAACTGCGCCTTCAGCAACGTCGCCGCCACCAGCGAACGCCGCATCTCCGGGATCACGTTCATCTGATAGATAATGCCCACGTCGTCGCGCTTGAAGTATTGATCGTTGCCGATGCAGTACCCGACGCGCTCTTCTGTAGCTGCGACGCCTGCGTCGCCTCTTTCAGCAAACGAAGGCGACGCAGGTGTCGCAGCTACCGCGATTGAAACGTGCCCCAGTTT
>JBBRHE010000124.1:0-11170 GCA_038223165.1 Tepidisphaerales bacterium | reverse complement strand
AGCGATAAAATGCTCCCGCTTCACCGCTATCCGTTCTCGCCGCAAGAGCCGAAGTCCAACCGGCTATTCTCGGAAGCGAAGGTGATTGTTCAGTACGACGAAGCCGCCAAGTCCACCCGCTACGAAATCGCGATCCCCTGGGCGAGCCTTCCCGAGATCAAACCCGCCCCCGGCACGACCATCGCCGGGCTCGAATTGAAGCTGACGACCAGCCGCTGGACCGGCCTCTCCAGCGCCACCGGTCGAGGTGCCGCCAAGTCCGATCTGTCTGTGTTTCAGCCGCACTGGGCGAGCGGATCGACGACCGAAATTCCGTGGCGACTCGAGTAGCCGCAAGGCGTCGTTGGATCCGACGGTTTGCTTACAAAAGATCAACGCCGATGCCGTCACGACGACCTCTGGTTCTCCTTGTCGCTCGTAGCGGTTCATCGCTGAACGACCTCGTCGCGATGTCGCTGGGTTGGATGTTGCCCGCACTGCGGACCATCAAATCGCCGTCTGAACTGACGACGGCAAATCAATCCCACCACCGTGGCAGGCTTCCTGTGTTTTCTTCTGTTTCGCCGGCTTGGCTGACTTCACCGATTCTCTGGACCGGTAGCGCTCGCCGTTCATTTCGAAGATCGTGTATCGATGGGTAAGTCGGTCCAGGAGTACCGCGGTCATGCTTTGCTGGAAGAGATCAAAGCCGCGACGTTCGCCGCCTAGACGACTGAGCTTCGCGACCGCATCGCCACATTGAACGAGCAACTCGACGCGACGGATCGTGGCCAGCAAGAGCAAGCCGACTTGGCGCTCAAGACTTTTGAACTTTCACAATCGTTGACCGGAAAATGGCTTACGTCAGATTTGGCCGAAAAGCGTCGTCTTCTCGAATTCGTTGTATTGAACTTTTCGCTCGACGACGTAAGTCTTGTACCCACAATGAGAAAGCCCTTCGACATGCTCGTCGAAGGGCTGAAAGTCTCATCAAGTCGGGGCGATAGGATTTGAACCTACGGCCTCTTGGTCCCGAACCAAGCGCTCTACCAAGCTGAGCTACGCCCCGGAATTCACTCGCTGACCGTTTAGGCTGGCCGGTGACGCGAGTCGCGTAAGATATCCGCCTGTCGGGCAGATGCAAGCGTGCCGAAATGCCGGAAACGCGAAGGCGCAGGCGGCGGGGTCGTGTCGGTTGCGCCTTCGCGATTGAGTTGGACTTTACCGTGACACGGGAACCAGCAGTTCACCTTCGACCGCTGCGTGCGCGTCGGGCTCGGGCGTCGAACCGGTCGCGTCGGCGAGATTTTGGCGGGCGAGTTTCAGCATGGCAGCGATGTTCATGAACTTGCCGGGGCAATCGGTCGGCTTCGTCTGACCGTGACCGAGCACATTGGTCTGGCTGATGCGGTAGTTCTTCATCAGAAAGCTTGACAGCCTCGCCAGTGATTGCATCTGAGCGGGTGTGGGCTTATCGATGTCGAAGTTGCCGACGAGGCAAATGCCGATGCCGTAATCGTTGTACTGGTTGTCGGCCGTCTTCGCGTGGGCGCCGGTCAACTGCTGCTTCCAACGGAAACCGACCTCGATCTGACCATCGCGCGTGTCGGTGCCGTTGCCAATGACGAAGTCGTAACCGAGACCATCCCAACCCTTGGCTTTGTGCATCTTGTCGAACGCGGCCGCCCCACCGGCGGGTGTGGCGCTGTGATGGACGACGATCCACTTCCACGGCCTGGCGGCGACCTTCGGTGTCCATTCCTTGGGCCCGGTTTGCGGTGTCGTGTGACGCGCAGTGGGCGACTGGGGCAGGGGCGTCTTCTGAGCCGGCATCGGTGTCACCGTGACGACCTGTTGCTGTGGCGCAGCAGCGACAATCGACGGCGCAGCGAACGACGCCGCTGGCAAAGACTTAACGGTTTTCGGGGTTTGGGTGCATCCGACCAGCGCGATCGCGCCAGCCAATACGAGCAGAGTCTTCATCGCCATCCTTGGCTCCGGGTTTGGAAGGAACGAACTGATCAGACGCCGTGCACGGATCGATCCATCCATCCGCCGACACGTCGATGCCCGACGTTCTTGTAACGCACTACGCACGAACATTCCAGCATGTTCTGAGGAACCACCCGCAAAAACGGATGAACCGCGCCACGAAATCGCGATTACCTGAGCCGCCGGTCCTATCACTCGCCTTAAGTGCTGGATTTGCGTGCACCGGCCGCGAGGCAAAAAAAAGAAAGAAAGGCAGTTGTCCTGGCTACGAACGGGTTACTGAGCGGACAATTTGCGGTTGTGACCGGTAATTCCAAAGGTATCGGCTACGAGATCGCCAAGCAGTTGGCAGCCGTGGGGAGGGCGGTGCCCAGCGACAACGCACGGGGATGATCTCTTGCAGGTGTGCGTCCCGGTCCGTTAATCGGTTCGCATGCCGTTGGCGCGCCGGGCCCGCAGGTAGTCGTCAACGTTGCCGACGACGTATATCGTGGCCTGTGCTCTTTCGCCCGCATCAGCCCTTCAACCCGCTCGTCGCGACGCTTTCGACGAAGTACTTCTGGGCCGCGAAGAACAGGATGATGCACGGCAGCATCGTTACGAAGCTGGCGGCCATCAGCAGGTGGGCGTCGCGCACACCGTACTGCCCGTTGAACTGCGCTAAGGCCAGTGCGAGCGTGCGGTTTTCGGGGCTGTTGAGGTAGATGAGCGGGCCGAGGAAATCGTTCCACGTGCTCATGAACGTGAAGATTGCCACGATCGCGATCACCGGGCCGCTCAGGGGAAGCATCATCTGCCAGTAGATGCGGAAGTTGCTCGCGCCATCCATTCTCGCCGCCTCGATCAGCTCTTCGGGCACCTGCGCGAAGAACTGGCGAAACATGAACGCGAAGAAGGGGCTCGCCAGCCACGCAGGGATGATGAGCGGCCAGAATGTGTCGATCATTCCCAGGTAACGGAACAGCACGAAGACCGGGATCATCGTCACCTGTGCGGGCAGCATCATCGTGCTGAGCATAAGCGCGAACAACACGCCCCGCCCGCGGAAGTTAAAGCGGGCAAAGCCGAAGCCGACGAGGCTCGAGCTGACGACCTGTCCGATGATGCACGCGACGGTAACGACGATCGTGTTCGACAGCGCCGGGAAGCGCAGCCGAACGATTTCCAGCAGGGAAACGCGTCCATCCCCGTTCGCGTCGGCTGCCGCGCCCATCAGTTTCAGGGACTCAGGAAAATTCTGCACCTGCGGGTCGTGGAACGTGAAGTCGACGTTCCCACCCGTCACGTTCTGCTGCGTGTCGAGGCTGGCCGCGAGCATCCAGATGAACGGGACGATGAGCAGGACGCTGCCGGCGATCAGCAACGTATAGGTGAAGACACTGCCCCACCGCTTTCGCCGCCGATCGCTGGAGGCGCGCCGCTGCTCGGTCAGTCGCGGTGCTGTCTCCTTCGCCGCCGCGACGTACCCCGCGGGCATGGTCGACGGGCCGGGTTGGTTACTTGCTGAGGTCATATCTGTTTATCGCCGCTCAAAATCTGAGGAACGCCAAGACGCCAAGGACGCCAAGTTACAAATCGCCAAGAAAGCCAAATACAACGCGAACTCCCGAGGACACGGAGAACACACAGAAGAATTCAAACATGAGTGTCTTTTCTCTGTGTTCTCCGTGTTCTCTGTAGTTCAATTTTCTCCGCATTTCTTGGCGCTATTCACTTGGCGTCCTTGGCGTCTTGGCGTTCATTCCTCCTCGTCCCAACTCACGCTTTAAGTCCCTCGTAATGCACCATCTTCTTACTGCCACGGAAGACCATCGCCGTGAACGCGAGCACGATCAGGAACAAGACCCACGCCATGGCGCTCGCGTAGCCCATGTTGTGGAATTCGAACGCCTGGCGGTACAGGTTCAGCACGTAGAAGAGCGTGTCGGTGCCCGGCCCGCCGTTGGTCATTACCTTGGCTTGTGTGAAAATCTGGAAGCTGCCGATGATGCCCATGACGACGTTGAAAAAGATCAACGGCGACAGCATCGGTAACGTCACGTTAACCAACCGGCGCATCGGGCCCGCGCCGTCGATCGTCGCAGCCTCGTACAAACTCTCGGGAACGCCCTTGAGGCCAGCGAGGTAGATGACCATCCCCCCACCGACTCCCCACAGCCCCATGACGACGAACGCCGGCACTGCGGCCCAGGCGGCGTCGAGGCCGAACCAGTCGGGCGCGTCAATCCCGAGCCACGTCAACGGTTTCAGCAGCACCGTGTTGATCAAGCCGTAGTCGTTGTTGAACAACTTCAACCAAAGCGTCGCCAGCGCCACACCACTGACGACCGACGGCACGAAGTAGATCGTGCGGAAGATCGTAATGCCGCGCACCTTCGCGTTCATCAGCAGCGCAACCGCCAGCGCCGCGACCTGCGTCAACGGCACACCGAGCAGTACGAAGTAAAACGTGACCCATAAACTCTTGCCGAACGTCGCATCATACTTGGCAAGGTGCTCGAAGTTGGCCCCCCCGACGAACTGCGCCTCGCTCAACGGCGTCATCGCGGTCCACTTGGCAAACGCCAGCACGAGCGACAGCGCCATCGGGCCGATCGTCAGCAGCGCGAAGCCCAGCACCCACGGTGATACGAACGCAAAGCCCGCGCGTTGCTGCGCCCGGTCGAGCGCACCGATCTTTTCTCGCTGGACCTTCCACCAGAAAAGCGCGACGAGTGCCGCGATAACCGCCAGCGCGATGCTGCCGATGGTCGACCAGTTCATCGGCGCAAACTGTTTCGTCTTCAACGGGCTGTTCAAACTGGCGAGCCAGCGGCTTTCGATTTCCCTCGCTGCGTCGGTGACGTTGATCGTCCCCTGCTGTAGCGCCTGTTCAGTCACCTCACCGACGATCTGGCGAAACTCCGGCTCGCGCGGGTACTGCTGCAACCGGCCGAGCGCGATCGCGTCCAGAAAAGCCTTGCTGTTGGCAGGTGTCTGGCCGGGCGCGTGGAACGCCTCAGAATACGCCACGGCCCGATTGCTCGGGATCGCCAGGCCGAGCCGTCCGGCCTTGGCTTGGCCCTCAGGGCTGACGAGGTAACGCAGCAGTTGCAGCGATTCGGTCGGATGCTTCGTCCCCGCACCGATCGCCCACGCATTTGTGAACAGCGGGGACGCCTTTTCCTTCGCGTGCGGCAGTGGGACGAAATCGACTTTGAAATTTTCAATCGAGCGATAGACGGGCGTCATCCAACGGCCGTATGGCCCGATCGCGCCGATGTTGCCGAGCACGAATTCCTGTCCACCGTCCTTGGCGATGCCCGTGGCGTTGTAGACGGTTTTTTCTTCCAGCCGCAACCGCCGGATCATCTCCAGCGCGGCTTGGGCTTCGGGCTCGTCGAGTCGAACGTCGCGAAAGTCCTTGCCGAAGAAATCCCCGCCATACGTCCAAATGATGCTAAGGAGTGTCGAGTCCCACAGCTGCAGCATGCCACCGTAGCGCCGCTGCCCGGGTGTGGACAGATCAGTAATCTTCCGCATCGCGACCGCGTACTCGTCCCACGTCCACCCATCGTACGGCACGGCGACGCCCGCCCGCGCGAACAGATCGAGGTTCACGTACATGCCGACCGTCGTGAAATCCTTGGGCAACCCGTACAGCGGCCCCGCGCCCGATCGCTGACCGTCGTACCGGAAGACCTCCAGTAACTTCGGGAAATATTCCGCCAACTCGGCCTTGGACACGTGCGCGTCCAGCGGCGTCAGCAATCTCATGCTCGCCATCTCAGGCGTCGACTCGGGTTTCAGGTAGAACAGATCCGGCGCATCACCGGCAGCGAACATCGTCTTGAGCTTCGAGTCGAACTCACCGGCACTGACGTGGATGCGCTTAACCTTCACGCGCGGGTAGTCGCGCTCGAACGCCGCCACGAGGTCGGCCATAATCTGGCCCTCGTTGGGGTCGCCCCAGTGCAGGACGGAGATGGTCGCGTCATAGCCCCGCGTGTCACTTCGAAAAATACGCGCCCCGACGTCCACGAACGCCCAGACGACGATGAGCAGCGTCGCAAGTCCGAGAAGATATCGAAGAACTTGACCGATATGCATGAAGGATCACGTCATTGAAACAGCACTGCCCTGGTCGCGCCAATGCACGTTCTCCGGCGGCTCTCCCATGTACTCATGGGAGAGGTCAGCGTGAAGGTGATTTCGTCTTTGGAAAGTCGCCCAAAGATCAAATACCCTCACCCAGCCTCTCCCGGCGTGCCGGGAGAGGGGCCGGATTCACTCTGCGGACAGGATGGTGGTGCCATAGGCCGGCAGTGTAACCCTTACTTTGCCATCGGCCGCCTTTACGTTTCCGTCAAGCACCTTCAATGTTGGCCGCGCTTCGACGTTCGCGTTGACGTCTGGCTGAACGAGCTTCACCTGCGCCTCGTCCAACCAGTTGATCAACCGCTTGTCCGCATCGACAGCCTGGACGGGCACCTCCACCATACGTCGTTCGCCACTTCGGTTTACCACGACGTATACGTTCTTATCACCAAGGCTGCGCCGGAACGCGAGCGTGTTCTCGGCGTCGTTTGCCGTCAATGGAACATAGAAGCCCAACTGCAGCGCCTCGACGCGCGAGCGCATCGCGATAAGCCGCTGGTAAAAGTTGAACAGATCAGCCTTGAACGTGACGGTTTTGTCCTCGTAGGGCAGAAGTTCGCGCCAAACCATCGGTTGGCGGTTCGACGGGTCGTCCGGCGACCACATGCCCGCCTCGGTGCCGTAGTAGATCATCGGCGCGCCGACGTACGCGAACTGCACCGCAGCCGCCTGTTTCAGCCGCGTCCACTGCTCGTCGGTCGGCTTCGCTGGTGAGTATGGCCAACTGGCGGCGTTGTCCTGTGGGCGGTTGGCGCCGTCGTACGGTCGGTCGGGGTTGACGAACATGCTCGCCAACCGGTCGGTGTCGTGGCTGTCGTACAGGTTCTGCTGCACGAGCGCGACCTCGAACGGGTACGCCATCTGCAACTGCGTGAGCCGCGACACAAAGTCGGTCGGCTTCATCTGTTTTTGCTCATTGATGAAGAACTCCTGGGCCGGCATGGCAAACTGGTAGTTCATCACGGCGTCGAACTGATCGCCCTGGTTCAACCATGGCTGGGCCCACGGCCAGATTTCACCGGTGATGTAAGCGTCGGGGTTGGCGGCTTTCACGACTTTGCGCCACTCGATCCAGAACGGGTGCGGAATGTCGCCGGGCACGTCGAGGCGCCAACCGTCGATGCCCTTGCTGGCGTCACCGTCGGGCGCGAGCCAGCGTTTGGTGATCGCCATGATGTGATCGCGCGGCCCCGGCGCCAGACCGAGCTGGCCATCCTTCTTGAAGACGGGCAGATGCCCGTTCTCCTGGTCCCACGCCTTCCACTGCACGCCACCCGGCTTGCCGTGGACCGTGTACGGGTCTTCCATCTTTTTCCAGTTCGATTCATCACCCCAATCGGTGATTTCGAACCAGTCGGCGTACTTGCTGTTTTTACCTTTTTCGAGGACGTCCTGAAAGAACGGATGGGCCCGACCGGTGTGGTTGAACACGCCGTCGATGATGACCTTGAAGCCCTGCTTTTTCGCCTCGGCCAGAAAATCGAGGAAGAGCTTGTCCGACTCGGTCCACTGCCAGGTCGCAGGGTCGTCGGTCTCACCGCTGAGCTTGGCGATGTCTCCCTTGACGCCAAAATTGTCGTCGATGTGCCGGAAGTCGGCCGTATCGTACTTGTGCATCGACTCGGCTTCGAAAATGGGGTTGAAGTAAATCGCGTTGACGCCCAGCTCGCGCAGGTAGGGAAGTGATTGCTTCATGCCCTGCAGGTCGCCACCGTAACGGCGTTGCCAGACGTTGCCGGCGCCTTGGTAAAAATTCTCGTCGCCCGGCGTTTCGTTGGGCTGGGCTTTCCACCAGTCGCTCGTCCACTTGACGAGGTGCTCGCCTTTGGCCTCACCCGGATCGTTCGACGGATCACCGTTGCGGAAGCGTTCGGGGAAGACCTGGTACCAGACGGCGGACTTGGCCCAGTCAGGGGTGTCGATGATCGACTTTGCGGCAAGCGTGTAAGGCACCGTGGCACCGTTGCCGTCGGCGTGGTCAAAGACCAGCGTGTGCGAACCATCGCGCACGCGGAAGAAATATCGCAGTTCGGTTTCCGGTCCGTTCGCCAATTCAGGGTGGATTGGCGCGACACCGGGGACCTTGGCGAGGTTCACAATGGCAGCGAACGTGTCCAGACCGTTGGCGGTGCCGACGCGCGCCAGTGACTGCGCGGGGCCTTGGATGGGGACGACCTCGATCCGGTCTGCGTCGCCAGCCTGCACGCGAATCGCAATCCGGGCCCGTCCGTCACCCAGATAGTCGGCGTCGCGAACATCGGTGGCATTGTGGAAGACGGCCTTGGCGTTCACGTCGTCGGGCTTAACGGGTGGGGCCTTGCGGACGTCGTAACCGACGATAACGCCACTGTTCTTCCCGCCGTAGGTGTCGTCGATTTCCAGTTCCTTGTCACCGGTGGGGTCGGCTATCCAGCGTTCACCGTCGATAACGAACTTGTAGCCGAACTGACCCTCGTCGGTGACCGGAACGGTAACCTCCCAGACACCATCACCGTTGTCGTCCGTGAGGGCGTTCTGATCCTTGTTCCAGCCCTGGAATGCGCCGGCGACGTTCACGCGCTTGGGCTTTTCGTCCCATTCACGGGCGTCGAGGCGGAACGTGACGTTCTTCCCGTCGACGATCGCCTCGGCATGACCGAACGACGCGCACGCCGCGACAATCGCGGCAGAGAGGACGAAACGGGCGTAATTATTTTCAATGGACATCGAATGAACCTCCGGCGGACAGAAATGATCCTGGGACAACACATTAACCGAGAACACGCGCAGGCGCGAACGAAGTAAAACCAATCAATTGATGTGCCTTCTTCGTGCCTTCGTGTCTTCTCGGTTCACTATTACAAAATTCGATTCGCTTCAGGCAGTCACTCGCCCCGCCGCCATCGCTGTCGATTCACGGACGACCAAATGCGTCGGCAGCAGTTCCGCGACGCGATCGGGCTTGCCGCGAATGCGTTCGACGAGGCGCTCACAGGCCAGCTGGCCAACTTCGTACAAAGGCAGGTGCACCGTCGTCAGGCTTGGGTTGGCGAACGCCGACTGCTGCATGTCGTCAAAGCCGACGATCGAGATCTGCTCGGGCACCTTGATGCGCTTGCGCGACAGATAGTGTAGAGCCCCGATCGCCATCTTGTCATTCGCTGCGAACAGAGCCGTAACGTCCGGATGCCTGGCCAGGATTGCCTCGGCCGCCTCTGCACCGCCGGCCTCGGTGAACTTTCCGTCGGCCCGCAGGGTTGCAAGCGGTTCCTGACCGTTCGCACGCAGCTTTTCCTCGTAGACCTCGATCTTGTCACGCGCAGTGCGGATTTCCGGCGCAGCGTAAATTAAACCGATCTTGCGGTGGCCCAGTTGCAGCAAATAGTTCATCGCCTGCTCGGTGCCGGCGCGGTAGTCGCACACGACGTGGTCCAAACCCCACTGTGGAAAGTAGTTGTCAACCACCATCGCAGGGTAGCGACGGTCGGCAAACTCACTGAGAAAGTGATGGCGGTCGTTGACGCCCATGCAGACCACGCCATCGACGTAGCGGCGTTCGAAGATCTCAACGTGCTGCTGGCTCTTGATGTAGTCAGGCTTGGCCTGCTCGAGAATAACCTTATACCCCAGCTTGCCCGCCCGATCGCAGACCCCACTGATCACCTCACCGAAATACGCATCGGCGAACGCATGCCGCAGCGCGGGGATGATGATCGCTATCACCTGCGTGTACTTGCTTGACAGGGATTGGGCCAACCGGTTCGGGCGGTACCCCACTTTGTCGATGATCCGCTGGACGTGCATGTGGGTTGCACGGCTGATGCGCGGGTTGTCGTTCAGCACCATCGAAACGGTCGCGACTGACACCTGAGCGAGCTTGGCCACGTCGCGCAGACTGACCGGGCGGTCCGGCCGGACGGACGGGCTCGCGGCGGTTGCGTCGTCACTGGAGTCGTTAATCCCCACAGGAGCGGCGAGATTATCCATTATGCTGGGAACCACGGCAATGCCTCGGGACAGAATGCTTGTTGACCAAAAAGTTAGAACATCTCTCCGAATCAGTTAAAACAGTTTACCTCGCAGTTTAACAAATGCAAATGATCTAAGGGTTCCCCCTCAAAGATGGCGTTTAAAGCCGCAGAATCAACGATGAATTGGCGTTCTATAAAATTCTAATTTGCTTTTTTAGATAAACCGGTTAAACTGAAGTGGCAGTTCTCGCCCGTCACGTTGATAGCGGAGCGGCCGCGAGACCGGCGACGAGTCGTCGGTCCCGCAGCAGAGTTCGGTCTACATTTCACAGTCTGACGCCCTTGCCGTCGTCGGCAAGTCACGTCACCTACAACTTCCGGAGGATGGTTATGCGAATGGGTTCACGGATTTCATGCGTCGCAGTTGCTTTGGCGGCATTTGGTGCTGTCGCGAGCGACGCACGCGCGGCATATTTTGGTAACGGCGCAACCGGTTTCGGTGGGCCGATCGGTAACGGCACGCTCGATATTACGAGCGACGGTACCAACCTGACGATAACGCTCGACCAAGCGGCCTCGCTCAACGACGTGCTCGTCCTGTACATCGACAGCGTGGCCGGTGGGTTTGCTAACACGTCCTCACTGATTGACGCGACCGACGGTGGCCGAAGGGCCGTTTCCGGTTTCGACGGCACCAACCGCACCCAAGTCAACTTCGCAGCGGGCTTCACTGCCGACTTCGGACTCAACATCGCTAGTGGGTATACCGCGCTTTTCGATCTTGAATCCGGTCCAACCCACACGTTCGTCAGTGGCGCGACGGCGACCGGCACTGATCCACGGGTCGTTACGCTCCCCTTGTCGGCTATCGGCAACCCTGCGGCGTTCAACTTCGTAGGGACGTACATCTCCGACTCCGCCTTCCGCTCAAACGAGTCGTTCGGTGCAAACACCGCAGGTGGCAGCAATCCCGGTGGAACCGGATCGTTGACGTTCACCGAGTCGTTGGCGTTCCCGATAGCCGTCGTCCCCGAACCGACCGCGGTTGGTGTGATCGGTCTAGGCCTGCTCGGCGCTGCGATGCGTCGTCGTCGTCAGGCGTAAGGTTTCAA
>JBBRHE010000123.1:0-11219 GCA_038223165.1 Tepidisphaerales bacterium | reverse complement strand
CTGTCGACGCTAGCGCTCTATGTCGGCGCACGACTTGGGATGCGACCCTGGACGCTGACGATCGTCGGCGTCCTGCTCGTCGTCGCGTTCAGTCAATTGGCCGTGGCGCTCGTGCACTGGGTGGCGATCCTGCTGGCCCATCCGCGCATCCTGCCGCGCATGAACTTCGCTAAGGGCATTCCCGCTCAGCATCGCACGATGGTCGCGGTCCCGACCCTGTTAACAGACGCGCGAGAGATCGACGACCTGCTGGAAGCGATCGAGGTGCGCTTCCTGGCCAATCGCGACGAGAACCTCTCGTTTGCGCTCCTGACCGACTTCCGCGACGCAGCGACCGAGACCACACCGACCGATGCAGATCTGCTTCTGCGGGCTCGCAACGGGATCACAGCACTCAACGAGCGATACGGTTCCGGCACGCCCGACGAGCCTTCCGAACCGCATCCACACGGTGGCAGTCGCCAGCGTGGCTGCTTCTTCCTCTTTCACCGTGCCCGTCAATGGAATGCCAGTGAAGACGTCTGGATGGGATGGGAGCGTAAGCGTGGCAAGCTCGAACAGTTCAACACAGCCCTTCGTGGCGATCGATCCGGGTTCGACACGATTGTCGGTCCGGCAGAGCCGGAACTGCTCGCTGCCGTGCGGTACGTGATCGCGCTCGACAGTGACACACAACTGCCGCGCGACTCGGCCCGCCAACTCGCTGGCACACTCGCCCATCCGCTCAACCGTCCGTGCTACGACGAAAAGCTGGGTCGTGTAACTGCAGGTTACAGCATCCTTCAACCGCGCGTCGGCATCAGCATGCCCAGCGCCGCTCGCTCGCGCTTCGCGACGCTCTTTGCCGGTGACGCGGGCATCGATCCGTACACGCGTGCCGTTTCGGACGTCTACCAGGACCTGTTCCACGAAGGCTCATTCATCGGCAAGGGCATCTACGACGTCGACTCGCTGCAGCGTGCGATCGGTGGTCGTTTCCCGGAGAACCGAGTCCTCAGTCACGACCTGCTCGAAGGCGCTTACGGGCGTTCGGGGTTGGTCAGTGACGTCATGCTGTTCGAGGACTACCCGTCGGCGTACTCGGCGGACATGAGTCGGCGCTATCGCTGGATTCGGGGTGACTGGCAGATTGCACCGTGGTTGCTCCCACGCGTACCGGTCGGTCAGGTGGCCGACGCTAGAACCGCTAACCCACTGTCGGCGTTGTCGCGTTGCAAGATCTTCGACAACATCCGCCGAAGCCTCGTGCCCGTTGCATTGCTGCTGCTTCTGTTGATCGGCTGGTTCGTACCCGGCGCGGCGCTGCCGTTCACGTTGATCGTGCTGGGCATTCTGGTTGTGCCTTCACTTTTGACGGCCTTGACCGATTTGGCGCGTCGGCCGGCGGACATGCCGTACATGCAGCATGGGCGCATGGTCGGTCAGACGTTTGCCCGGCAGGTCTATCGCGAACTGTTCTCACTGGCCACACTGCCGTACGACGCGTTCATCAGCATCGAGGCGATCACCCGCACGGCGTCGCGCGTGCTCGTGACCGGCAAGAAGCTGCTCGAATGGCGTACCGCGGCCGATGCTCAGCGATCGGCCCGCGCGGGGATCGGTGGCTATTACACCTCGATGTGGCCCGTTCCCGCGACGATCGCGATCGTCGTGCTTGGCTTTGCGCTGTTTCCACCCCACCGCGCGGGTTTGACCGGGGTTGTCGTCGGTCCCGTGCTGGCGATGTGGTTGCTTTCTCCCCTGGCGGCGTGGTGGCTTAGTCGCCCGGTGCGTCCGACAACGCCGCGCCTCTCAGGGTCCGACCACGTCTTCCTGCGCGGGGTTGCCCGGCGCACGTGGCGGTTCTTCGAGACGTTCGTCGGACCGGCTGACAACCACCTGCCACCCGACAACGTGCAGGAAGACCCACCAATCGGTCCGGCCCATCGCACGTCACCAACCAACATCGGGCTTGCGTTGCTGTCGAACCTGTGCGCGTACGACTTCGGTTACATCACCGCCGGTGAAGTCATGGGGCGCACGTCGCGCACATTGGCGTCGGTCGATCGTTTGCAGCGGTATCGTGGGCACCTGTTCAACTGGTACGACACGCGCACGCTCGAACCCCTGCGCCCGTTGTACGTGTCGGCGGTCGACAGTGGGAACCTGGCCGGTCACCTGCTCACGCTCGCAGCGGGGTTGAACGGGATCGGATCCGAACCCATCTTCCGCCCTGCTGTGTTTTCAGGGCTGAGGGAAACGCTGGACGTCGCGATCGAGGAAGCCAAACTCTCCGCCGGTTCACACGCTGCGCCAAGCGAAGTGGTCACAAAGCTGTCGCGCGTGCATGACATGTTGGACAACGTCCCCCACACACTGGCTGGGTCGTGCCATCTACTGCAGCGCCTCATGAACGCCGCCGGTGACGCCGTCGGCACCACCGATGCCCGTGGCGCAAGTAGTGAAGTGAAGTGGTGGGTGAGATCGCTTGAAGACCAGTGCCGCTACGCTCTTGAGGAACTGAAGCACCAGGTGCCATGGATCGAGGTGGTCGCCCCACCGGAGGTGATGTGGCGCCAAAGCAGCGTCGAGCAGGTCCGTCGGCTCGCCGAACTGCGCGATCTGCTTCAGCGGCTGGACCAGGTGCCGACGTTAACGGACGTCGCGCGGATGGAGTTGACGATTCTGCCCGTCGTCGACGCCCTGCTGTTCCCCCCATCGACCGATGCCGAGATCATGCCACCCGAGGCGCGTGATTGGCTCGACCGATTGCGCGCGACATGCGTGCAGGCCACCGAGCGGTCTGCGCATCGCATCGCCGAGTTGCGCTCACTGGCGGCGCGGTGCACCGAGCTGGCCGACATCGACTACGAGTTTCTCTACGATCGCGACCGTCACCTGCTGGCGATCGGCTACAACGTCGGTGACCGCCGACTCGATGCCAGCTTCTATGACTTGCTGGCGTCCGAAGCGCGGTTGGCGAGTTTCGTCGCGATCGCGCAAGGCAAGCTTCCTCAGGAACACTGGTTCGGGCTGGGTCGACTGCTGACGACCTCGGGTGGCCGACCGACACTGCTCTCGTGGAGTGGGTCGATGTTCGAGTACCTGATGCCACTGCTCGTCATGCCGACCTATGACCGCACGTTGCTTGACGAAACCTACCACGCCGTCGTCGACCGGCAGATTGCCTACGGTCGTGAGCGCGGTGTGCCGTGGGGCGTCTCTGAATCCGGGTACAGTAAGACCGATGCGCACCTGAACTACCAGTACCACGCGTTCGGTGTGCCTGGCCTTGGTTTCAAGCGCGGGTTATCTGACGACGTCGTCATCGCGCCGTACGCCAGCGCGATGGGGCTGATGGTCGATCCCGAAGCCTCGTGCGCGAACCTGAAACGTCTCGCTGCCGACGGGCACCTGGGAGCATACGGATTCTACGAGGCGATCGACTACACGGCGTCCCGCTTGCCGCGCGGGCAAGTGAGCGTGACCGTGCGGTCGTTCATGGTCCACCACCAGGGCATGGCGTTCCTGTCACTGGCGTATCTGCTGCTCGATCGGCCGATGCAAAAGCGGTTCACGTCCGACCCTGCGTTTCAAGCGACAGACCTGCTGCTGCAGGAGCGCGTCCCCAAGACGCCCAGCATCTACCCGCACCCGGCAGAAGTGTCGGCGGCGCGCGCGACGCCCACCGAGGTCGAGGCCAACTATCGCTTGTTCACGACACCGCGCACACCGACACCGGAAGTGCACCTGCTGTCCAACGGCCGGTATCACGTCGCGGTGACCGCTGCAGGTGGTGGTTACAGCCGTTGGCGCGACTTGGCCGTCACGCGCTGGCACGAGGACCCGACGCGCGACTGCTGGGGCACGTTCTGCTACGTGCGCGACGCCGAGACGGGTGAGTTCTGGTCGACCGCGCATCAACCGACGCTCAAGAAAGCGACGAGCTACGAAGCGATATACTCGCAGGGACGCGCCGAGTTCCGTCGTTCCGACAGTGCCGGCACCATCGAAACGCACGTTGAGATCGGCGTGTCACCTGAGGACGACATCGAGCTGCGCCGCATCAGCATCACCAATCGCGGGAAGACACCGCGCACGATCGAGCTGACGAGCTACGCCGAGGTCGTGCTCGCCAACCCCGCCGCCGACGCGGCGCACCCGGCGTTCAGCAACCTGTTCGTGCAGACGCAACTGGTTCGCGCCCGCCAGGCGATCCTCTGCACGCGCCGCCCGCGCTCGGGGGGTGAACGTCCCCCATCGATGATGCACCTGATGACGGTTCACGGGACCGCCGTCGGTAACGCAAGCTACGAGACCGGCCGGGCCGAGTTCATCGGGCGCGGCCGAAGCGTCGCCGACCCCATTGCGATGTATCGCAACAAGCTCGGTGACAGTGAAGGGTCGGTGCTCGACCCCGTCGTCGCGATCCGCACGACGGTCATCATCGGACCGAACGAAACCGCTCGTGTCCACCTCGTCACCGGCATGGCCGAGACACGCGACGGCGCGATGGGCCTTATCGAGAAGTACCACGATCGGCACCTGGCCGACCGCGTGTTTGAACTGGCTTGGACGCATAGTCAGGTCGTACTGCGCCAACTGGATGCCACCGAAGCCGACACGCAGCTCTACGGTCGACTGGCCAGCAGCATCCTGTACGCCAACCCCGTGCACCGCGCGCCGGGCAGCGTCATCGCGCGCAACAAGCGCGGCCAATCCGGGCTGTGGGGCTACGGCATTTCAGGGGACGCTCCCATCGTGCTCCTGCGCATCGGTGACGTTTCCCACATGCAGCTCGTTCGTCAACTCGTGCAGGCGCATGCGTATTGGCGCGTGAAGGGGTTGACGGTCGACCTGGTCATCTGGAACGAAGACCAGTCGGGATATCGGCAGATCCTTCAGGACCAGATCATGAGCGTGATCGCGTCGCGGGCGGAGGCAAACCTGCTCGACCGTCAGGGTGGCATCTTCGTCCGCAGGATCGAGCAGATGTCGGAAGAGGACAAGGTGCTGATGCAGTCGGTGGCGCGCGTAATCCTCAGCGACACGGGTGGTACGCTCGCCGAGCAGGTGGAACGCCGCGCCCGCAGCGGAACACCGGTCCCGAGGTTCAGTCCGTTGCGCCAGCGTCGCACTGAAGCGCCGATCGCCGTCGAGGTCCCACAGCACGATTTGGCCGCGTTCAACGGGATCGGTGGGTTCACGCGCGATGGTCGCGAGTACGTGATCACCACCACCGCGGATTCCACGACGCCCGCGCCCTGGGTGAACGTCATTGCCAACAAGTGGTTCGGCACGGTTGTCAGTGAAAGTGGTGGCGCCTACACCTGGTGCGAAAATGCGCACGCCTATCGACTGACACCCTGGCACAACGACCCGGTCGGTGACGCCAGTGGTGAAGCGTTTTACGTGCGCGACGAGGACACCGGCCGATTCTGGTCTCCCACGCCGTTGCCTGCGCGCGGACCAATGCCCTACACCACTCGGCACGGGTTTGGTTACAGCACGTTCGCGTACACCGAGGAAGGCGTCTCGACCGAGTTGTGGACCTACGTCGCGACCGATGCGCCGGTGAAGTTCGTCGTGGTGAAACTGCGCAACCGCAGTGGCTCGAGCCGACGGTTGAGCGTCACCGGTTTGTTCGAACTGGTGCTGGGCACGCACCGGGCCGCGAACATGCCGCATGTCGTCACGGAAGTCGACCCCAAGACCAGTGCCGTGTTTGCCCGCAACGCTTACAACGGTGAGTTCGGTGAGCGCGTCGCGTTCCTGGACGTCAGTGAAGCCCAGCGGACCGTCACCGGTGACCGCACCGAGTTCATCGGTCGCAACGGGGCGGCGAGCGACCCAGCCAGCATGTACCGCTCGCGACTATCCGGCCGGGTGGGTGCTGGCCTCGACCCGTGCATGGCGATGCAGGTCATGGTCGAACTCGCCGATGGTCAGGAACGTGACGTCGTCTTCACGTTCGGCTCGGGTCGCGACCTGGGTGATGCCCGCACACTCGTCGGTCGATTCCGCGGCACCGGTGTGGCGCGATCGGCGCTCGAACAAGTCTGGCAATACTGGAACCGCGCGCTCGGCGCCGTCTACGTGCAGACACCGGACGCATCGGTCAACTTCCTCGCCAATGGCTGGCTGCTTTACCAGGTCCTCGCTTGCCGGTTGTGGGCACGCAGTGGCTTCTATCAATCCGGTGGCGCCTTCGGGTTCCGCGACCAGTTGCAGGATGTCATGGCTTTGGTCCACACGGAACCAGCGATCCTGCGCGAACAGCTCTTACGATCGGCGGCCCACCAATTCAAAGAGGGTGATGTTCAGCACTGGTGGCACCCACCTAGTGGGCGCGGGGTGCGTACGCGCATCTCGGATGACTACCTGTTCCTTCCCCTGGCTGCCTGTCGATACGTGACCGCGACCGGTGACACGGGCGTGCTCGACGAAAACGTCAACTTCCTGGATGGCCGGCCGGTGAAGCCCGACGAGGAAAGCTACTACGACCTTCCCTCGCGAACCGAGGAGACCGCCACGCTCTACGAGCATTGCATCCGCGCGATCCGTAATGGTCTGCGCTTCGGTGACCACGGCTTACCGCTGATGGGTTGTGGCGATTGGAACGACGGCATGAACCTCGTCGGTGAGCACGGGAAAGGTGAGAGCGTCTGGCTGGCGTTCTTCCTGTATGACGTTCTCATGCGCTTCGAACCGTTCGCCAGGCGGCGCGGGGATGAAGTGTTCGCCGACCTGTGCGCCGACGAAGCGGTGAAGCTGCGGCAGAACATCGAGCAGCACGCATGGGACGGCGAGTGGTATCGCCGGGCCTATTTCGACAACGGTGAACCCATGGGGTCGGCGTCCAACTCCGAGTGCAAGATCGACTCGCTTCCGCAGAGTTGGGCGGTCCTGTCCGGCGCGGGCAATCCAGAGCGCACTCCGTTGGCGCTCAACGCGCTGGACAAGCATCTCGTCAAGCGCGACCTGGGCTTGATTCAGTTGTTCGACCCACCGTTCGACAAGTCACACCAGAACCCCGGATATATCAAGGGCTACGTCCCCGGCGTCCGCGAGAACGGTGGCCAATACACTCACGCCGCCGTCTGGGCGGTGATGGCGTTCGCCGCTGCGGGGGACAACGCCCGTGCGTGGGAATTGTTCCGGTTGATCAACCCCGTCAATCACGGCGATAGCGAAGCGTCGATCGCGACCTACAAGGTCGAGCCGTACGTCGTCGCTGCCGACGTCTACACCAATCCCCAGCATGCCGGCCGAGGTGGATGGACGTGGTACACCGGTTCGGCCGGCTGGATGTATCGACTGATCGTCGAGTCGCTGCTGGGCCTGCAACTGGAGGTCGACCAGTTGCGTGTCGAGCCGATCTTCCCCGCCGACTGGCAGGAGTTCAACGTGAACTACCGCTATCGTGACACGTTCCACCACATCCACGTGCGCAGAACCGGCAAGGGTAACGACATCCACCGAGTGACCCTGGACGGAGTCGAACAGCCTGAAAAGAAGATCCCCCTGCGCGACGATCGCCAAGAGCATCATGCGGAGGTTGAGGTAGGCAAGCCGTAACGATCTATGCGGTCAATGCGTCACACTGCAGAAGCAATTGAAACAAGCGTCGACCTGATAATGAATCAGGCCGTTTTGCGCGAGTCACGTTGCGTGTGTATGACACGACTGCAATCCACAGGGAAATCCTCTGTTCGGCGCGCTGGTGAAATCGGACTACAATCAACGCATGCTGACGAACACCGCGACGACGATGATCGAACCAAACCCGCGGCAGGAGATCAGTCCAACGCTGTTGTATCGCTCAATGCAGGACGTCAAGAGTCGCAATGCCGTACGAGTCATCCTCACGCTGCTGATCGCGGCAGCGACAATTCGGCTTGTCACGCTGGGCATCGCGCCGCTCATTCCGGAAGAAGCGTACTACTGGCTGTACGCGCAGAATCCAAGCCTCAGCTATTTCGACCACCCACCTATGGTTGCCTGGATCATCGCGCTGGGCACGCAGGTGTTCGGCAACACGGAGTTCGGCGTTCGGATCGTCAACACCCTCTTGATGCTCGTCGCCAGCGCGGCATTGTACGGGTATGGCCGACTCTGGTTTTCACACGGCGTAGGACTGATCGCTGCGTTGTCGTTGCATGTGCTGCCGGTGTTTTTCGGGGTCGGCTTTTTCGCCATGATGGACGGGGCTCTGATCGCTTTCTGGGCGCTGGGCATGTTGGCGTTCAGTGTCGCAGTCCGACAAGGCAAAGCATGGGGATGGTACGTCGCCGGGCTCGCGGTGGGTGGCGCGATGCTCAGCAAGTACACCGGGGTTTTCCTCGGGTTCGGGTTTGTGCTCGCCGTTGCTGGTCATCGACCGTGGCGACGCTGGTTTCTGAGTCCGCATCCATATCTCGGCGCGCTAATAGCGGTCGTGGCGTTCTCACCGGTGTTGATCTGGAATCATCAGCACGACTGGGCGAGCTTCCGCTTTCAGTTTGTCGATCGCTATGCAGAGTCGAGTTTTGACGTGCGCCACTTCCTGACGTTCGCTGGCTTTCAAGCGATGGCGCTCACACCGGTGCCGTTGATTGGCCTGTTCATGCTGATGTGGCGGTTCGGGCATCGCTGGCGTTGGTTGCGACCCAAGTCATGGGTCACGATCTGCTTCACAATGCCCCTGTTGCTCGTGACGGCGTACAAGGCGATTCGGTACGACGTGCACATGAACTGGACGCTGCCCGCGTTCCTCGCCCTCTTTCCCGCGCTGGCAGCGTGGGCAGGTGCTTACCTGCGGCGCGCGCCCGACGATCGCGCGCGGCGAGACTGCCTGCGACCCTGGGTTTGGACGGCCGCGATCTGCTGCGTGCTCAACATCGGCATGATGGTCTTCGCGCTCGTTCAATCGAGGCTGGGCCAGTCACCCCAATTCGGCCCGTGGAAGGAGTTGGCTGCGATCGTCGAGGAGTATGAAGAGAAGCTAGAGGCCGACACCGGCAAGGAGCCGTTGATCGTCGCGGAAGGAAAATACCGCCTGGCGAGCGTGCTGGCGTTCTACCGCACACCGCTCGAGACCAAGGTCGATGCCGCCCGTTTTACGACCAGCCAGTGGATCGTGGGGGGTGAAGGACTCGGGTTTGAGTATTGGGTGCCACCCCAACGATGGCTGGGATCGGATTGCATTTACATCGCGACCGAGTCCGCCGACGACCTGCCGAAGCGCCTGGGATATTGCTTCGATTCGATCGAGATCGTTCGAGACGCCCGCTTGGAGAAGCTCGGCAGGCGCGGCTACGGTCTTGCAATCTGTCGGGGCCTGCGCGTCATCCCTGATTCACCCATCGGCGTGAAGACATCGGCGCTCTCCCATTGACCCCACCCGACGACGCCCTATAAAGGCGCACTTCGCTACGAGAAACGGTTGATCTAACGACCCGAAAACCGTACAATAACCTAACTTTTAGAGTGGAGGTTTTCGGCTCGGGGTGCCGATAACTCGGGGTACAGGAGCCCGGTGACTTCCATCTGAGGATGAGGTCGCCAGCATCCGAGACGGTCGAGGAGAAATGCATGGCGGTTAAGGGCAAGACGCAAAAGGACGACGACGGACTGTTTGCTGATACAGGCAAGAAAGTTGTCAGCGGTGACGGTTCAGATGGCGGTGGTGCCGGCTCGGGTGGCACGTCGATGCCCCCGGGTGGTGAAGACCAAGCCAACCTGCACGAAATTGCACAAACGCGTTACCTGAATTACGCCCTGTCCGTCATCACCAGTCGCGCCCTGCCAGACGTGCGGGACGGTATGAAGCCCGTGCATCGCCGAATTATCTACACCATGTGGCAGAACGGCCTCCGGGCCGACGTAAAGCACCGCAAGTGCGCCACGGTCGTTGGTGATGTGATGGGTCGCTATCACCCGCACGGGGACGGTTCGATCTACGAAGCGCTCGTGCGCATGGCCCAACCGTTCATGATGCGCGCGACGCTCATCGACGGTAGTGGCAACTTCGGCTCGATGGACGGTGACCCCGCCGCCGCCATGCGATACACCGAGTGTCGCCTGACCCCCATCGCCGCCGAGACCCTCAGTGAGATCGGCCAGGGCACCGTCCACTTCCGCCCCAACTATGACGGCACGCGCGAAGAACCGGTCGTCCTGCCGAGCAAGACGCCAAACCTGCTGGTCAACGGTTCATCTGGCATCGCCGTCGGCATGGCGACCAACTGCCCACCTCACAACCTGGGTGAGGTCTGCAACGCGCTGCTGAAGGTGCTGGACGACCCGGAAATCAAGGAATACCAGCTTGTCGCCAATGACGCCGTCCGTGGGCCGGACTTTCCCACCGGTGGTCAGGTCCTCAACACGCGCGACGAGCTGCGCGAAATCTACAAGACCGGCCAGGGCGCGATCCGCATGCGCTGCACCTGGGAAAAAGCCGCTGCCACCCGCACGGCGCAGGTGCTGTACATCACCAGCATTCCCTACGGCGTCAACAAATCCGAGTTGATCGAAGCCATCGCGCAGATCGTCATCGACCGCAAGATGCCCCTGCTGCTGGATGTGAAGGACATCAGCACCGACGACGTGCGTATCGAACTGCAACTGAAAAAAGACGCCGAGACCGACAAGGTCATGGCGTACCTCTTCAAGCACACGCTGCTGCAGACAAATTTCAACGTCAACCTGACCTGCCTCATCCCAACCGACAACCCCGAGGTCGGTCGACCCGAGCGCCTGGGCCTTAAAGCAATCCTCTGGCACTTCCTGCACTTCCGCCTGGAAGTGGTCACAAGGCGTCTTGGTCATGAACTGCAACAACTCAAGAACCGCATCCACACGCTGGAAGGGTTTGCGTTCGCGTTCGATATTCTTGACGACCTGATCAAGATCATCCGCGCCAGTGATGGTAAGGCCGATGCCGCTGCGAAGATTCTGAAAAAGTACGGTGTCGACCCGCACGGGCCACGCAAACCCAAAGACGATGGCCTCGACCCCGAGCAGGTCGACGACATCCTCGAGTTAAAGCTCTACCGCCTGGCCCGCCTCGAGATCAATTTGATCAAGGAAGAGCTGGCTGAGCGTGAGAAACGCGCCAAGGAGATCCGCCGACTGCTGGACGAGGAGACTGCCAAGGGTCGCTGGGGCATCGTGAAAAGCGAGATCGAAGAACTCGCCCGCACGTACGGCAAGGACGCCAAAAACAAGCGCCGCACGCTGATCGAGCAAGCCGAGGAGAC
>JBBRHE010000122.1:0-11264 GCA_038223165.1 Tepidisphaerales bacterium | reverse complement strand
CTAGCGGGCACGAAGGAACGCAAAACCCTTAAGATCGAATCGCTTCGTAGGCCTTCGTCCCTTCGTGGCTTTGTGGCTCCCTTTCCATCGAAACTCGTGGAGCTGTGTTCCTGCGGCGAAGCGTGCGGAAGATCGAAATCCGCGATTCTCGCGAGCCGTTCTCAACCTACCGGTGCAAAACGTCGATATATCTGCCAGCGTCGGGCACTTCCGATTGCTAAGGACACTTTCACGCTATGGCCGCCGATCTTCTGGCCGATGCCGGGCTTGCACCGGTTTCCCTTTCCGACCGAGCCCTGTTGTCGCCGTATTTTGAAGCGGTTGCCGAGCCCTTGTCGGACTACACGTTTTCGCAGGTCTTCACGTGGCGCAACAGTCTGCGTCTGGCGTGGAAGGTTATTCGTGGACATCTGTGCATTTTCGCCAACGGGTCAGGCGACCTCACGCTTTTGTTGCCCCCGATGGGCGATGGTGGCGCCGACGCGGCGTTGACCGAGGCGCGGGAACTGATGGACGCCTACAACGTCGCCCACGCCGTACCCGACCGCACGCGGGTTGAGTATGTCAGCGAGGGGATGCTGCAGCGGTTCGACCGATCGAAGTTCGACGTCATCCCCATGGGTGGCGACTACATCTACACCACCGCGAGCATGATCGACCTGGCCGGTGGCGACCTGAAATCCAAGCGGCAGGAGAGAAACCGCTTCGCGCGGAACTACGTCCACCGCGTCGAGACGTACGACGCCAGCCGACACCTCAACGACTGTCAACGCCTGTTGCACGCGTGGCGCGACCATCAGGACGGCAAGACGACCGTGACCGATGTTAATGCAACGACCATTGCCACCGTCAAACGTCACAAGGAAACGCTCGCTGCGGAACTGGCGTTGTGCCACGCGAAGGAACTGGGCCTGAGTGGAATGGTCGTCTACGTCGCCGACGCTGTGGGTGAGGAACGCGTGAAGGGCTTCACGTTCGGTGAACTGCTGGGGTGTGACCAGAGCAGCATCGTCGTCGAGAAGACCGACCTGGAAACCAAGGGTTTGGCGCAGTTCATCTTCAGCGAGTTCTGCCGGCTGCACTGGGCGCACCGCCCGTTGGTGAACGCCGGGGACGACTGGGGCGTCGAGTCGCTCGCGTGGACGAAGAACAGCTACCGCCCGGTGAAGATGCTGCAGAAGTACATGCTCAAGCCGAAGGCGATCGTTCAGAGTGGCACGGGCTTTCAGCCCGTGTCTTTACCTTCGGTTCAAACGGAAGATCATGAGCTGAAAGCCCATGCCAGGACGGCACCTTCCGCAATCAAAATTCGACCGGCGATCGCGACCGACCTGGGGGCTACCGCGGCGCTCGAGTCGACGTGTTTTGATGCGTACAACCTGTCTCGCAGGCAACTGCAGTACCTGTCCAACCGCGCCAGCGCCATCATGCTGGTCGCCGACGACGCGGGCAGCGTGGTCGGCGAAGCGATCGGTTTACTGCGTCATCACAAGAAGGGCCTAACCGGCCGCCTCTACAGCCTGGCCGTTGCCGGCACCCATCGCGGGCGAGGCATCGGTCGGCAACTGATGAAGGACCTCCTCGCCCGCATGACCGAGCGCGGTGTGCAGCGGATCTACCTCGAAGTCGAAGCAACCAACGCGTCGGCCGTTACGCTCTACGAGAAGCTCGGCTTCAAATCGATCGGCACCCTGACCGACTACTATGGTGAGGGTCGCTGTGGTGTCCACATGGTTTGTGAAACCGGCGTCAGCCCACGACTGCCGCGCAAGATCGCGGCGTAGACGCTGTGGTTAATCGTTCCACCCCACAGGCATGAAATCATTCACCGCGATGACCGCCTGCGGTGCTGCCAGTGCTGAAAGCGTGCCGTTAACGTCGACCATAGACGTGTAAGCGTACGCCTGCTCCGATGTGGTCGCGTGTGGTACCGGTTCGCGGAAGACGTGAACAACTTCGCGCTTCAGATCGACCACCCAGTACTCGGGCACACCCCTGCTTGCGTACTGCAGGCGCTTTTCGCCGAGATCCATACCCAGTGACGTCCTAGCCACTTCAACGATTAATTCCGCTTGGGCTTCGGCTGGTGAGGCACCGACCGCGCCTCGTATGGGTTTCGGGCGATTCCGTAGTAAAGCGATATCCGGCTCACGCGCGTCGTATCGGCCCATCGTGTGCGTTGCCTGCGTCTTGATAAACCAGGGTTTTGGAAAGATCGTTCGCAGCAGATCGTAAAGGTCCTGCAATGCCAACGAGTGATCGTCCCGGATCGGTGACATGTGGATGATCTCCCCGTTGACCAATTCTGTCCTGCCACTGATGAGGTTAAGGCGGGCTAATTCGAAGTACTCATCGACCGTAAACCGATGCGGTCCGGCTGGTTGCTCCTGTGGCAGTGACGGACGGACGGGGTCGGAATGCACGACGCTCATAATCTCCATTATATCGACATTTAGGTTCGTGTTGTCACGAAAAAGACGCACCCCCGCATAGCGTGCTAAGATACGGGCATGGCGTTCTCCCCGATTCCAGAGGTTCTTGAAGATTTGAAGCTCGGTAAGCCCATCGTCCTCGTTGATGATGAAGACCGCGAAAACGAGGGGGACATCGTCTACGCCGCCGAGAAGGTGACGCCCGAGGCGGTGAACTTCATGGTTACGCGCGCGCGCGGTGTGGTCTGCCTGGCGCTGACCAACGACCGCTGTGATCGGTTGATGCTTCACGCCCAGACCGACCTGAACACCGCGCAACTTGGGACTGCGTTTACCGTGACGATCGACGCCCATCCGAAATTTGGCGTCACGACGGGTGTGTCGGCGCGCGACCGCGCGATGACGATTCAGGTTGCGATCGCTGAGGACGCCCAGCCGCAGGATTTGCTTCGGCCGGGGCACATCAACCCACTGCGCGCACGCGACGGTGGGGTGCTGGTGCGCGCGGGGCAGACCGAAGGGTCCGTCGACCTCGCGCGACTGGCGGGTATGAAACCCGCTGCGGTCATCTGCGAGATCATGCGCGACGACGGTGAGATGATGCGCCGGGTCGAGCTGGAACAGTTCTGCGTCGAACACAACCTCAAGATCTGCTCGGTCGCCGAGTTGATCACCTACCGCATGAAGCGCGAGCAGTTCGTCAAGCGGATCGAGTCGATTTTGCTGCCGACCGCGTGGGGCGACTTCATGTTGCACGCGTACCAGTCGATCGTCGATGCCCAGCCGCACCTGGCGCTGTGCAAGGGAGACATCGGCAACTACGACGCGCACGGCCAACCCACGCCGCACCCGGAACCGGTGCTCGTTCGTGTGCACAGTGAATGCCTAACCGGTGACAT
This sequence comes from Tepidisphaerales bacterium, assembly GCA_038223165.1. Classification (GTDB taxonomy): domain Bacteria; phylum Planctomycetota; class Phycisphaerae; order Tepidisphaerales; family Tepidisphaeraceae; genus DASYHQ01. The sequence continues at coordinate 7,933 of JBBRHE010000122.1, read as the reverse complement.
CTTCGGCTCGGGCCGCTGCGACTGTGGGTCGCAGTTGTCAACCGCGATGAACATGATCGAAAAAGAAGGCAAAGGCGCTCTGATCTACCTGCGCCAGGAGGGCCGTGGGATCGGCCTGGCCAACAAGTTGCACGCCTACGCGCTGCAGGACAAGGGGTTCGACACGGTCGAGGCCAACGAGCGCCTCGGCCTGCCCATCGACAAGCGCGACTACGGCATTGGCAGTCAGATCCTGCGCGATCTGGGCCTCTCCAAATTGCGCATCATGACCAACAACCCCAAGAAGATTTACGGCATCGACGGCTACGGCTTACAGGTTGTCGAAGAAGTCCCCATCCGCGTCGAGCCGGGCGATCACAACCGCCGATACCTTGAGACGAAGAAGCTCAAGATGGGGCATAACCTGTAACGAGTCGCGACCCCGCGCATCACCGTAGCACAGGCGTCTCGCCCGTGGAGCCCCGGTACCCCGGGGTGTCGGGTCGTACTCGCCCCGAGCTAAAGAGCGCAAGCGATCTTCACCGTAGCACGGGCGTCTCGCCCGTGGAGCCCCGGTACTCCGGGGTGTCGGGTCGTACTCGGCCCGAGTTAAAGAGCGCAAGCGATCTTCGTGTGTTACTGGGGATTGCGTTCCATCACCGATGACGGAAGAAGAGGCGCGCTGTGCGGCTTAACTTCGCTAACGCGATTGCTTTTTCTGACGGAGTACCGTCCGACGTGCTGGGTACAGCACCATAGGCGGGCCGCCCATGCTACGGTGGGGATTCACATCGTATGCGAGGCGATTGCCGCTAGGACACCACAAGATTATCCCGATGGATCACCTCGTCGTACGCGGATTCCGCAAGCAGCGCGCGCACCTCGGCGCTCTTTTTCCCGCGGATGCGTTCGACGTCGGCAGAGGTGTAGTTAGTCAAACCGCGGCCGATGACCCGGCCGTCGAGCGCGTGGATCGCGACGACGTCACCGGGCTCGAACTGGCCGTCAACCTTCACAATGCCCGCAGGCAGCAGGCTCTTGTTTTTCGACAGCGCGACGACGCAGCCGTCGTCCACTGTCACCGTCCCGGCAGGGCGAGCGCTACCGATCCAACGGCTGCGGCTCGACCGTTTCTGTGGCGCGGGCAGGAAGAGCGTGCCGACCTCTTCACCGGCAAGGATGCGCGGCAGCACGTCGGTCATCCGCCCGTTGGCCAGCACCATCGCTTCACCACTTTCGGTGACCGTCTTGGCGGCTTCCACTTTCGAGTTCATGCCCCCTTTTCCGAGGGCTGACTTCTCGACGCGCACGAGCGTGCGGGCGGTGTCGATGCTGTCGACGATGCGCACCGAGTTGCCCGCAGCGTCGAGGATGCCGTCGACGACGCTCAGCAGCACGAGCAACTCGGCCCGCAGCGCGTTGGCGACGAGGGCCGCGAGGATGTCGTTGTCGCCGAACGTGATCTTTACGATCTCGTCGGTGCTGATCGTGTCGTTCTCGTTCAGGATGGGGATCGCGCCCAGCTCGTGGATCGCGTGGATCGTGTTGCGCAGGTTGAGGAAGCGCGTGCGGCTGTCGATGTCCTCGCGCGTGAGCAGGATCTGCGCCACGTGCATCGTATGCGGCGCAAACGCCGCCGCCCAGGCGTCCATCAGGCGCCGTTGACCCACCGCAGCGACGGCCTGCAGCTTGCCGAGGTCGGTCGGACGCTTGTCGAGACCCAGCTCGCGCAGGCCCGCAGCGATCGCTCCACTGCTGACGATCGAGACACGCACGCCTTGTCGTGCCAGGCTCGCAACCTGGGCAGCGATCGATGCGAGGAACGAAGATTCGAGCGTGCCGGACTTGTCGGTCAGCAGCTGCGACCCGAGCTTCACGACAACGGACCGGACGGACTTGAGCGATTGACGAGCGGAGGAATCCATGGGTGATTGCGTTAGCGCGAGTAGTGTAGCGGACCGGGCGGTGGTGTCACGTAGTGACGATCGTCCGCTCTCAGCAGCGTCTCTGCCCCCAGTAGTGGCGATGCCTGCGAGGTCGACGCATAGCGGGGTAATTGCACCCGTACCACGGGCGGCCCGCCCGTGTTTCTTATTGTTTAAATCAAATGCAAAGACATGGGCGGGCCGCCCATGGTACGAAAGAACTGCGACTGCGCACACCGCGACATAGCCGTCGCTAAGTCAGAAGAATACAGATGCCAAGATCTGCCCCTATCGGCCGATCGGGTACTGCCAGCCTTTGGGTTCCAGTGGCTGGCCATCAAGCAGCACGCGGCGGTCGGCCGTTACCCTTCCGATGCGCACGGCCAAGTCGGGGGGGATATCGTGCGGACTGGTGAACAGCAGTTCATAGTCTTCACCGCCGTGGAGCGCATGGTCCAGTCGCGACAGTGGTGAAGGTGGTAATCGTTCGACATCCGCATGGATCGGCACCGCGGCGCTGTCGATGCTTACGCCGACGCCTGATTCATCGCAAATATGGCGCACGTCGCGCGACAGACCGTCACTGAGGTCGAGCATCGCGCTGATTTGGAATTGGGAGGCCAATTGACGCGCCAGCGTGATGCGGGGCGTGAAGGTCAGGTGGCGACCGAGAATGCTGCCGCCAAGCGGGCCGGTGACGTACAGACCGTCACCAGCTTTTGCGCCGTAGCGACGGACGGGCGCGATGCCGTCGGGCCTCGCGAGAATAGTCACCGTTATGACGAGTTTCCCATCCCACGAAGCCGTGTCGCCACCGACGATCGGACAGTTGAAGGCGTCGCCGGCGGCCTTCATGCCGGTGAAGACGCCCTGGGCAAAGGCCATTGTCGCGTCGAACGGCAGCGCCATCGTTACCACGGCCGCGACGGGCACCGCCGCCATCGCGGCGCAGTCGGACAGGCTGCGGTTCATCGCCTTGCGGCCGATGAGGCGGGGGTCGTGAATCGTTGAGTCGAAGTGCCGCCCGTCGAGCACCTGGTCGACACCGACGACGAGCGTGCCTTCTGCGAGTGTCATCACAGCCAAGTCGTCACCCGGACCCACGGGCACGTCGCCGCGCGGTGTGTACTGGTCGCGAATCCAGCGGATGAAATCGAACTCTCCGGGCATTGCGAGTAATTCTACCGATTTCTGAACTTGAAGAAGAATCCCGAGCGATAGAGGCGGGTTGGTCTTCTGTCGTGACACGGGCCTCGGGTCCGTGAATCTTTGAAACCAGCACTGGCCGAAAGCTTGTGTCACGACGGAAGCAGTCGATGCGGCTACTTCGCGAGCCGGTCCTTGATCACGTTCCACGCCAGGGGCACGTCGCCGTCGATCGGTTGGAACAGGGCGTTGTGGTCGGCGTGCAGGACCACGCGGTCGTCGACGCCGTCAAGAGTCGTGCTCTTAAGTGAGACCGGACCGTCGCTGGCGCTGTCCTGCGTCTTGATGGAACTGCTGAGGGCATTGATGCCGTTGACGGTCTGGCGGAAGCCCCACCAGGCCACCGCGCGGTTGGGGACGATTTTTGCCATCGCGGCGACAGTGTTGCCGGCGATGCGGGTCGCAGGGTGGCGGTCACCGGCGATGATGGTGTACTTCACGTCGGCGCGGCGTGGGCGGCTGTTGAGCGTGTCGAGGTACGCCGAGTGGGGTTCAAGGTCTCGGCCAGCCTCACCCAAGCCGTCGGTGATCATCCACGTGGGGCTCCACTCGGGCTCGTGCCGCCAGAGGTCGAAGTGTTCCTTCAGTTCCAGCGCAAAGCGGTACTTGGCCCAGCGGCTGCCGTGGTTGGGTGGGCCGATGAGGATCAATCGCTCGACGCCTCCCACGTAACCGTCACTTTCGATGTACCCGCGCGTGACGAGCGACCCCATGCTGTGCGCGACGATGTCGACGGGCATGCTCGGGAACATCTCGCGAATCGCTTCATAGTGCTTGGCAAACAGCGCCGCGCTGTCGGCGAGCGGTTGGTCGCTGGGGTAGCTGAACCACCCGACCTGGTAGCCCGCCTCGGTGAGCAGGTCGGCCATGCAGAACCACTTCGTGCGGTCAGAATCGAGCCCGTGAACCAGCACCACCAGCTTGCGGTTCGGGTCGAGCTTCGTCGGTAACATCAGCCCGATCGTGCGGTTCTGCGCTGCCGTTGCTTCCGGAGCCACGACCGCGGTGAACGTGCGGGTCGCGGCGCGGGCTTCGTCGGTGGTTTGGGGCAATCGGTCAACGTCATACGTGATGACGGCGGCGTCATCGGTCACCGATACCTGGCAACCGTCACCCAGCGCCTTGTTGATCCCGGTGACCAGCAGTGAGCCTTGCAGCGATCGCAGGTCGATCTCACCGGTCAGGTTGAAGCGCAGGATGCGCAACCGGTCGAGCGTGCCGGAAAGTTCCAAAAGATCGATCTTCCCCTCGTTCAACGGCACCCGCACCTCGCGCGGGGCGGCGGTTGTGGTGAGCGTCATGCTCAGCAACACACCTGCGACTAAAAAGAACTTACGCATTCCTGCTCCCTCTTGTTGCGTCCGATAAGCATTCTGAGTTATATCGACTGCGGTCGATAACCCGTGATGCGGCAAGATCATACCATGCGACCGAGTGTCTCTTTTCTAAAAAATACGGCAGTCTATAAGGAAAAACGATGCACTTTACGACAGAATGTATGCAAGATTGAAGTGCCGAATGTCGAATAAAGTGTTAACAGCCTTACGTTCGGGCGGGTTGCAGGGGCCTCGGGGTTCTTGCTCACGATGATACTGGAGTGCGATGGGGCATTCCTGACTATGTGAAGGTTGTCCAAATGTTGTCACCAATTCAGCAAAACGTAGCGGCCGGTAGCGGCCTCTCCTACAAATTTCAACGGCTGCGCGAGCGCATCCGCGCCGCGGTGGCGTCGGGTGAACTCGAGGGCAAACTGCCCGGTGAGCGGGCGCTGGCCAAACGGTTCAACGTCAACGCCAAGACGCTCTCCAAGGCCCTGACTGATCTGGCCGCCGAAGGATTATTGGACCGAAGCATCGGCCGTGGCACGTACGTCAAAGGTTCGGCGCCGGTGACGGCCAGCCAGTCGGGCCGCTGGATCATCTTCTGCACCCCCGCCCAGGCGAACAGCTCGCTGGTCGAAGCCATTAAGGCCGTCGGTCCCGACGTCCACGTCCATGACGAGCGCCAGTGGGACCTGCGTCCCAGCTTCCTGCAACCGTTTACGGGCGCGATCAGCCTCGATTCACAGGTCCCCGAACCGTTCCTGCGCGATTTGATCGTGCGGAACGTGGACGTGGTGACGGTCGACTACACACCGAGCGTCTTCTCGATGCACGCGGTGCTGGACGACACGTTCACGAACGCCGCTCGGCTCGCGAGAGCGTTGTTGATGGACGGGCATCGTCGGTTTGTCGTCGTGGAAGGTTGCGACGACCACCAGGTCGCCAAGGCCGCCCGCGAGACGATAAACCGGCTCGCGCCCGATGCGACGATCGACGTCATCAGTCCCGATGAAGTAGCGTCAGTCGACCTGACGTTCGGTGGCAGCGTGTCGTTCCTCTGTGAATCCCTGCAAGCAGCGGCAAGCGTGCGGGCGCGTGTCGGCAACTTCCCGGGCGCAAGCATCTGGGCCGTCGGTTGTACCGGCGCCAACGGTGAGTCCGCCGGCTGCTTTACCGAAGAGCAGCACAAGGTCGATTCGATCGTCAGTCTGTTGAAAGAACCCCCGGCCCGCCCGGCCACGGTCTGGCTGACCGGTGAGTTCGTCACGCCCCGCGAGGGCTACGCCAACTCTTCCCATCGACCCAGCCACGCCCACTTGGTCGGCGCGGGCATGAATTCGTAGAACCATTCTGCAAGTGGAAAAAAGACGACGGCCTGCTCAGCTAAGCTGAGCAGGCCGTCATCGTTCTGATTTGATCAAATCTTACTGGCCGCCTGATTGGCAGATCGTCTCGTGCACAAAACGTAGTTTTTCGATCGTCGGAGGTGGCAGGACGAAGGGGTACGCGTCGCTCATCCCCATGCCGCGATTGAGGCTGTTGAGGACGTAGGTCAGTGGAAACCAGTTGCGGATAATTTCGTCGAACCGTTGCTCACCGGCCGGCTTGGTGGGTTGCTTGTCCATCGCTGGCTCGTCGGGCCGGTCGGGCTTCAGAGACAGCCCGCACACCGCTGCGGTTTCGAGCGTGTCGGTCATGTGAAGGTAGTGGGCCCAGGTCTCGGCCCAGTCTTCCCACGGGTGGACGCTGGCGTATTCACTGACATAGTGGTCGAACCAATTGCGCTTGGGGCCCAGTTCATAATGGTCTTGAAGCGCCTTGGCGTAGTCCGCGCGCTCGTCACCGAACAGTTCGCGAAACCGATTGATGAACGGTGAATCGCGGACCAGCAGATCCCAATAGTAATGCCCGATTTCGTGGCGGAAGTGGCCTAGGATCGTGCGGTACGGTTCGCGCATCGTGACGCGCATACGTTCGCGCTCGACGTCGTCGGCCTCGATAACGTTCAGCGTGATGACACCGTCGTCATGACCGGTTAACACGCGCGGGCCACCGATCGGGTCGCTGAGGAACTTGAACGACAGGCCACGCTCGGGGTCATCACTCTTGGGGCGAATGGGGAGCTTGTGCTCCAGCAGCGAATAGACGAGCCGCCGCTTGGCGTTCTCAAGGCGTCGCCATTTCTCGACGTTCCCCGCGACGGAGAGGTCAGGGATTATCGTCGTCAACCGACAGTTTGGGCACAGCGGACGGTGGTCATCAGACGGAACGGCCCAGTTGCAGACGTCGTACTTCGTGTAGTTTTCGCACAACCGATAGGTCCGCCCTTCGGCACGCTTCAAAGGGGATGTCCACAGTTTGGGCGGTGGTGGCGCATTTACAGGAGTCGCGGCGTCGGACTGCGCTGGGGCGGGCGCGGCTAGTGGGTCGACGATGACTTCGTCGAGCGACGCGATAGCCTTCAGGTCGGCCAGGTACGCGAGCTTGTGCCCGCACCCCTGACAGATCGTGTTTTCAAAGAAGACGGGTTGATTGCAATGATCGCAATGGAAGACGCGCATGGGTCGCTGCTCAATTCATATCACGGGATAGGTCAGCCACCTCGATTCCCTTGCTATACGGGCGAAAGGGCTGAGACCGCTACCCCAAAAAAGCGTGGGTGAGGGGTAACGAGCAAATGTCCCGGAATTGATGACCTCTAATGACGACGCGGACGCGGACGCCGAGATCGCGGTCGACGTACAGCGTCGATTTCCGCCCGTACCACGGGCGGCTCGCCCGAATTCTGTTGTGAAATGAAAGACACGGGCGGGCCGCCCATGGTACGCAAGACCTTGCCGCTGCCATGCGACACGGCGCAGGCGTCGCCACGACTGATTTGAGATCAGGCCTGATTGGGCGCTATGGCTGGCGTCGAACTTTTGCTCGCTTCGACCGTCGACGATTCGACCGCCTCGATCGGTTCGACATCGACACCATAGCTCAGTGAATGGCGGTTGCCACCGATGAGGACACCTTTGACGGGGCTGACGTCACCGTAATCTCGTCCCCAGCCGAGGGTGACGTGTTCCAAACTCGGCATCACGCCGTTCGTCGGGTCGTAGTCGACCCAGCCGATGTCGGGGATGAACGCCGACACCCACGCGTGGGATGCGTCTCCACCCACCAGCCGCTTCTGGCCCGGTGGGGTGCGCGTCAGCACATAACCACTGACGTATCGACCGGCCAGTCCGATGGCGCGCAGAGCGCCGATCTGCAGATGGGCAAAGTCCTGGCAGACGCCTCGCTTGTCGCGCAGCACGTCGAGCACGGGCGTGCCGACGGTCGTCGCGCGACTGTCAAAGGTAAACTCGCCGAAGATTCGTTGGGTCAGGTCCATCAGGCAGGTCAGCAGCGGCTTGCCCGGCGCGAAGCTCGGTTGTGCGAACTCGGCCAGCTCGGGATGCACCTGCACGTGTGGCGACGCGAAGACATACTCGCGCACGAGGTACAAATCGCGCC
>JBBRHE010000121.1:0-11343 GCA_038223165.1 Tepidisphaerales bacterium | reverse complement strand
CCGTACCGATCATCCTCGACAAAGACTCACAGATTCGTGATCTGGTGTCCGATCCGAGCACCCCCAATTGGGCCGGCGCTACCGACCTTTCGGCCACGGTAACGACCGCCCACGACGGCAAGGGGCTTTACCTCTGCATTGACGTGCGCGATCAATCCCATCACCCCGGCCCCGCCAGTGACAAATTGTGGACCAAGGACAGCGTGCAGCTCGCTTTCTATGCCGGCGATGCGCATATCGAAATCGGTCTGACCGAAACCGACGGTGGATTCGGCTGGTGCTATACCTCGCCCGATCCCAATCAGCAGGGCGAAAAACTGGCCGCCCCGGTCGCAGTAAAACGCACCGGTGATCGCACCGTCTACGAGACCTACCTGAGTTTCGAGATGCTCGACATCAAGTACCAGCCGATGCTACCGCTTCGCTTCACGCTGCTAATCAACGAAGACGACGGCCGCGGGCGCGTCCGTCTCCTGCGTTGGTTCGACGGCATCGCCGCTGGCAAGGAGCGATCACTGTTTGGATTCTTACTTCTGGAGTGAGGGCCAACATAGGCTGAATGCTGCCCCCTTAAACTGATACGGGTTTAAGGGGGCAGGACAGACAATCCTACACATAACTGCAAATGCCGATTTAATGATTCACCGATTCTGATCATCGACCGCTCATTGGTTCCGATCCCGGAGCCCGCCAGAGCCTTCGGCGCGCCAGCGGCAGTCTTGCTTCTGCTCGGAACGAATCATCGATGATCAGAATGCAAAACTCCCTTGCAATTCGGGAGATGCATTCTCATGCTCAATCCTTGTTCCACCCTCATGCCTATTCGTCCCTGGTTCGTCTGCTGGTTGTGCGCACTGAGTCTGTTGATTCAGACGGCTGCGTTCTCGGCCCCCAAGCCCATCCTGTTGGAAGGCGTCGCCGTCAAGCTCCTGCCCTGTGATCCCTTCCCATTTGTCGAACCGAAAGCAAAGGGGAAGGTCTTTTTCGGTAACTGTTTACCGTCCCCATTTTCCCCGGCGCGCACTTTCGCGCGCCACGGTCACATGGAAAATGCGGCCGCCGGGCAAGGGGAAAAACGAGTACCTATAGAAGTCGTCGAGCATCCCGACGGTTTACTATATGTGCGCGATGGCAATGCGACAGTACAAGTGCTGATGATGGCGCAATGGATCGAGGTACCCGTTATCATTGTCGTCGAACCGCGTGGTTGAGATCGCGTAAAAAGTTACATCGCTGACGTGCGAACCATAGATCCCATGCAAGAAGATACTCTAGAACCGGTGCGTCACCTCCTCCAGCCGCGCCTGCTTGAAGGCGCAGAGTATTTCGCTCTTGAACTGGATGCGAGTGACCGTGGAAAGATCGTCTGGGGAGCCCAGACTCGGTGGACCGGGTTCACAACCGGATCGCCACGATACGAAATCAGAGAAGCATCGATCGTGATTGCGCAGCGCATGTGGGAGGTTTGGCAAACAATCGGCGAGCCGTGTCTGACGATTAACACGCTCGACGAGTTTGGACTGTACCTCGTGTGGGGTGGAAACGCGCTCCTCCGTCGGGAGATCGCCGAATCGCGATTGCCCGATGTGTTGAAGCCGTACCCCGTCGTTCAGCGCGCCGGAATCGTCGGATGGATTGGCATCGACAAGCTGGCCGATAGCGAACGGCAACACGCGCCAACGCCCAAGGTCCGCATGAAGGCCATAGGTCGCGATAAAAAGCGATGCATGATCTGCGGGCGACGACCTGCGGATGACGTTCATGTGCAACTTGAGGTACATCATATCCGGACTTGGGCGACCGGCGGCGTAACCGAAATCGACAATCTGATTACCTTGTGCAGCATCGTAGGTTACGCCGTTCAAGACGAGGGGGAAGACCCGTCAAACTTTTTTTATTGCGCCAGGATCGCTGGTCGTCAACGCGTGTTGGCGTTCGTCCTTCAAGTCCACACCACTCAACGGCCTGCAAAGCATGTGACGGATGAGGTAGCGGGACAACGTTCCTCGTTGTCCTGTGCCCGGCCCTACCTGATGTCTCCACTCTCACGTATGATCGCACGCGATCAAGGAGGATCATGATTCGGTTGCTCGTCGTTGCATCGCTTGTCACGCTGGTCTCGGTCGTCGGGTGCACCAGGAAGAAGCCACCGGTCGCCAAGACCGGTGCGATCGACTACTCGCAGGAACTGGCGCCGGGCCAGATGGCCCTGCGCAAGATCCCCCCTGCCGAGTACCCGACCTTTTCACTGCGGCAAAGCAACCGGGCGGATTTGCTGAAGTCGATCGACTACAGCCTGCAGTACCTGAGCCGAGCGAGCAGCCAGCGGTTCTTCCCGTACCTGGACATCACCCACGAGCGCGCGATCGCGTCGCTGGTGGCGCTGAAGCAGACGATCAACAGCGCGTCACAAGGCATGGGCGACGCGGAACTCGGTCGTGAGATCGCAGCGAAGTTCGAGGTGTACCAGAGCATCGGCGCGCCCAGGCCTGACGGGCCGGGGTTTACCAACGAGGTGCTGTTCACCGCGTATTGCACACCGATCTACGATGCGAGCCTGACGAAGACGGGGCCGTTTCAGTACCCGCTGTACAACAAACCTGCCGACCTCGAGTCCGACCCGATCACCGGTGAGGTGAAGGGCCGGAAGATGGCGGATGGGTCGTACACACCCTACCTCACGCGTGCACAGATTGAGGAAGGTGGCGCGCTGGCGGGTCAGGAGATCGTCTGGCTGAAGGATCGGTTCGACGCGTATGTCATCACGATCCAGGGCAGCGCCCGGCTGAAGCTGGCGAACGGTGAGATGCTCGAGATCGGCTATGCGGGGAGCAACGGGCACGAGTACGTCAGCCCCGGTCGCCAGCTGGTGGCGGACGGCAAGCTGCCGAAGGACCAACTGAACCTGCGCGGGATGAAGGCCTACTTTGCCCGCAACCCGCAGGACATGCCCCGGTATCTCGGCGCCAACTCGCGCACCGTCTTCTTCGCCGAGACGAGTGGTGGACCGTACGGCAGCTTGAATGTGCCGGTGACGTCGTTCGCGACGATCGCGACGGACAAGAGCGTCTACCCCCGCGCGATGCCGGGGTTCCTCGTCGTGCCCATGCCCGCAGTGACGGGCGCAGCGCCGTACCACGGGTTCATGATGGACCAGGACACCGGTGGCGCGATCCGGGCCGCGGGGCGTACGGACATCTACATGGGCATCGGCCCTGACGCCGAGGCCAAGTCGGGCCAGCAGTTGAACGCCGGCCAACTGTACTACGTCGCCGTCAAACCGCAGCTCGTCGCGACCTACGCGAAGGACCTGCCGGTCGACGACGAGCATTGAGCCGACTGGTCGCATTGCCCCACTTCCGGGCGGGGGCAACTGTCTTATCTTCCCCAAACCACGCCCTGATCCGGACATGCCGGTTCGGTCGGGCACTTTATAGTTGAATGTAAACCCTTCATGTTGATAAGATGAAGGCGTTGATGCCCGCCGGTGTGTCCTGATCCACGGACCAGGCGGGCAGGCCCGATCCCGCCGACCGGCTATTCCTTCTTGGAACAAGCTGAACCCGAACCGTCGGGCGTCGTCGTCGGTATGTATCGATAGCGCAAGAGACGGCGGAGCAGTAACAGACGCACCCGGAGGACAGCACCATGGCCACGGAAACCCTTCCGCCCAGCTCGGCGGACGCTGCTAAATTGACGAAAGGCGCAACCGCAGGCGCCCCGGTCGATCCTAAGATCAAGACCACCCAGCCCCCCTCCGAAGCGTCCGCTTCCTCTGACAAAGACATCGACGCAACCGCCCCTGCCGCTGAGCAAGGCCCGCGCAAGCTTCCCTTCATGCAGCAGGCCTGGGTGCAGGATGTCCTGCCACTGGCGACGAGCATCATCCTTCATGTTGGCATTATCGGTCTGGGTTTCGCGACCTATAAGACGGTTGTTGCCATCAAGCAGGTCGTCGAAGAGCAAGCCATCATCCCCGACGCCGCGATTATCGACGGGGCTGAGGTCGGTGGCATTCCCAACCCCGGCCTCGGTGGCGACCCAACCAAAGCGTCAGCCCAGGACGAATTCAAAGACGTCCCAACCCAGAACGATGCCTGGAACTCCAAGCCAAGCGACTCTCTGGCCCAAAGCCTGGCTGGCGCACAAGGTGAAACAGCGGACACGACGATCGGCATCGGGCCCAACAGTTCGTTCGGGAGCGCCAAGGGGGCTGAGGGTGGCGTCGGTCCCGGTGGTGAAGCCGGTGGCGCACTGTCACCGTTCGGTGTTCCGGGGGGTGGGGGTGGACTCGGACCCAAGAGCCCGTTCATGGGCATCAATGGTAACGCCAAGCAAATCGTCTACATCTGCGACGCCACCGGCACCATGCTCGGGCTGAAGTTCGAGTTGCTCAAGCAGCAACTCGCCAAGGCGATCGACATCCTGCGTCCGGTCCAGAGCTTCAATGTCGTCTTCTTCAAAGGTGGCAACACCGACGCCGAGTGGGCCAAAGCGATCTACAACAAGCTCACGCAGGCCACGCCGATGAACAAGCAGAAGGCGTTCAAGGAGATCAACGAGACAAGCGTGCTCGGAAACGGTACCAACCCGATCCCCGCGCTGAAGCAGGCGTTCGCCCAGAAGCCTCAGTTGATCTACTTCCTGACGGACGGCGAGTTCAACAACTTCGCCAGCTATGACGACGTGCTCAACGAAGTAGCGAAACTCAATGCCGATAAGAGCGTGCGCATCAACACGATCCTCATGATGGGTGAGGACGACAAGGCCGAGGAAACCTTAAAGAAAATGGCCAAGGACAACGGTGGCGTGTTCAAGAAGGTTCTGGAAACGGATCTGCGCTAGGCTTTCTCCGGCACCGCTGCCCTGTACCCATGGGAGAGGCTGGCTGAGGGTGATTTCCAATAGCGAGAACTTCTCGCAACAACTATGACTTCAACGATGTAAGCGTCCCGGCCCAACGGTCGTGGTGGTGACAGCGACAAAGCTTCCGGTCACCACGGTCATCCCGGCGACGCCCCCTCCAACCCGACAATGGACAGCGAGATCGGCTCCGGTCCTTGGGCGTGGCGAGGAAGCAACAGCGAGGCGCGCGAGCACCGCTCGGCGCCTGAAAGGGTTTGCGTCCATGCGTCCTAACAACTCGTCCAAGTTCCGCCTCATCCTGCTCGCCGGCCTGATGGTCGGTGGCCTGTACCTCACTGGCACCACCTTTGGCCAAGATGCCACTGCCGCGACCGGGGATGCTGCCGCCGGTGAGGGAAGTGGTCGAAAGACCGGTTTGATCGACATCATCTTCCACGAGATCGACGGTGTGACGATCACCGTGGGCATCCTGTCTATCATCGGGCTCACGCTCATCATCCAAGGGTTCATGAAGAACCGCGCCAGCGTCTTCATGCCCGAGGAGACGACCAACCAGATCCGCGAGATGATCGGTCAACGGAAGTTCAAGGAGCTGATCGAGTTCACCGAGACCGACCCGAGCTTCATCAGCCGGGCGCTCAACCCCGCGCTGAAGCGCGCCCCGTCGTTCAGCAGCATGAAGGAAGCGATGGAGACCGCGATCGGTGAACAGACGGCCGAGCAGTTCCGCAAGATCGAGTACCTCAACATCATCGGCAACCTCGGGCCCCTCCTGGGCCTGCTGGGGACGGTGCTCGGGATGATCTACGCGTTCGCAGCGATGCAGGACGCCGGTGGCAACGCCAACCCCGCCGAGCTGGCCGGTGGTATTTCGGTCGCGTTGGCGCACACGTTCCTAGGGCTGTTGCTGGCCGTGCCTTGTCTGGCGGCGTTCGGCATCCTGCGGACGATCGTCGACCGATTGACGGTGCGCGGCTCACTGGTCGCCGAGGAACTTCTGCTGATGATCAAGCCCCAGGAGAAGCCCGCGACCGCGAGCCCGGCACGTCCCGCCGCCGCCCCGGCGCCACGCAAGGTCCCGTCACCGGCGCCCGCGCCGTCGGTGTAGGGGCAGGTCGGAACGCGGAAGTGTGAAGTCGCAAGCGGTACGCCCCTTGGCACTCCTTCCGTCTCCACTTCCGCGTCCCGAATTCCGACATCCGAACTAAAAGCGGAGCTTTCTTATGGCCAAACGACACATACCCGCGGCGCACGGGTCGCACCCCAACGTCACGCCGCTCATCGACGTGGTCATGGTGCTGATCGTCTTCTTCATGCTGGTCGCCAAGATCGGTGTGAACACCGGGGCTGACGAGAAGATCATCATCCCGAAAACCGTCATGGGCATTGACATCAAGGACTTGGGCAACACCCTCGTCCTCAACGTCAGACAAGGTCAAATCGACCAGCCGTACATCACCGCGCTGGTCAAGGGCACGCCGACCGAACTGAAGGTGTTCGACCCGACAACCAAGCGGAACCAGCTCGTCGAAACGCTCAAGTATTTCCGCAACGGTGACAAGGTCGCCGGCATCGCTGCCAACCCCGACTTCAAGGTCATCATCCGTGGCGATGAATCGATGGAATACCGCTTCCTCGAACCCGTGCTGCTGGCGTGTGCCGAAGCACAGGTGAAGGAATGGGCCTTTAACACCGGCAAAGTGGAAGTGGAGGTCCCGTGAAACTGAAAGGCGCCAAAGCCGTCCATTACGAGTCCGGGCCCAACATGACGCCGCTCGTCGACGTCGTGATGGTGATCCTGATCTTCCTCATGCTCACCGGCAGCTTCGGTGGGCAGGAGCACTACCTCATCAGCAACGTCCCCACCAGCAAGGGTGGTGTCGGCAGCAGCTCGGCCGAGATCAAGGACGAGGTGGCACTGGAGATCCGCGTCGACTCCCCCACCCCCGACCGCTTCGTCGCCACCGCCGGCCGCATCCAGGCCGACAGCATGGAAAAGCTGACGACCCAGTTGAAGGCCATGAAGGCCCAGTTCAACAAGGAAGGGACGACCGACGACAAGATCCAGGTCAAGATCAGCCCGGGTCGCAACGTGAAGTACCGCTTCCTCGTCCTCTGCTACGAAGCCGCGCTGCGAGCCGAACTGCCACGCGTGGGCTTCGCGACGGGACGGTAATGCGTAAGGATGAAATCGAAGGATGGAAAGGATGAACCAGACGAGGAAATCTTGCGGTTTCATCCCTCTTTTTCATCCTTCCTCCTTGTCCGATAGGCCCCCTTCCTAGATACAATTCATCCCATGAACCGCCACACCGCCATCACCACCGCCGTGCTGTTTGCGATCGCGTCGTCGTCGGTTGCGCTCGCGCAATCGAATGCCAGTAAGAGCGGTCTGGACGCGATCGACGACAGTCGGCTGCAGTCCGATCTCGCGTCGCGCGGGCTCAGCTCGTTGCTCGACTATTCGTTCGAACAGAACAAGACCCCCGAGACGCAACGCACGGGCATCCGCACGCTGGCGGCGTTGCGGCAGTTGTCCGACCCCAACGCGAAGCTGACGCCCAAGCAGCGCGACGAGGTGATCGCGCAGGTCACCAAGGGCATCGAACAGGCCCTGCCGACGCTGAAGGACCCCAAACTGCTCATGCAGCAGGCCGGCACGCTCGTGAAGGAAGGGGTCGCCGGTCCACTCGACACGATCGAATACTGGGGCGAAAACCCGCGGCTGCAGGCCCAATTGCGCCCACTGACCGAGACAATTCAGAAGATCTACGCCCAGAGCATCGTTCAGGCCCAGGCCGCCATCGACGTGGTCGCCGACAAGATGAACAACGGTTTGACGCCAACCCTCGAAAAGCAGTACGAACAAGCCGAGGAGCTCAAGACCAACGCCGAGTACACCAAAGCGATGGCCGCCTACAGCCTGGTTCGTTCCATCGACAAGGCCGACCCCAAGCGCGCCACCGCCGCCGATGAAGCGATCACCGCGCTGCAGGCCTACGACACCGGTGACGGCGACATCCACGCCGGCACGCGCCTGGGCCTCGCCAAGCTCCAGATGGCCAAAGGCGATTTCGCCAACGCCCAGAAGCTTTTCGAATCGTTCGAGACCGAGGCCGCCAAGTTCAAGCCCGCCGCCGACGTCTCCCAGCGATACCAGGCCAAGTATTTCTGGGCCCAGTCGAAACTGCTGGCCGGTGATCTGCCCGGCGCGCGCAAGGCGTTGACCGACGTAAACACCTGGACGGGCGCCAACGTCCCCAAGGAGTTCGCTTCCAGCACCGACGCCGCCGCGAAGATGCTCGAGTACCGCATCACCTCCGCCGAGGCCGAGAAGGCCACCGGCATCGCCAAGGACAAGCTCAACGACGGCGCGATCGCGGTCCTCGTCGGGCTCGTGAAGGAATATCCGCAGTACCGCGCGATCATCTTCGAACAGCTCTTCGACCGCCTGCCCGCCAACGCCGACGTGAAGAAGCTCGACCCGTTGTTGCTGGGCGCGCTCATGCAGAAGGGTGACGTCGAACGCGCCAAGACTGAAGGTGAGAAGGTCGACAAGCCCGCATTGGAGAACGCCGTCAACGCCGCCCGTGAGCTGATCGCCCGCAAGGGCAAGCCGGGCATCGAGCCTGCGACCGTCGAGGACGCGGCGATCCGCCTGCCCTACTACCTGCTGAAGCTCGAGAGCAAGGCCGACGCCGCCGAGTCGTTCCTCGCATACGTGCAAGCCTATCCACAAGGCCAGTACGCCCAGAACGCCATCGACACCGCCGGCGCAATCGTCTTTGAGATGCAGGCCAAGGACCAGACCAACCCCAAGCTCGCCGGCCTGATGGACACCTTCCTGCCGACCGCGATCGACAAGTTCGGTCACAAGGAACTGGCCTACATGTACGCGATGCGCCTGCGCGAGCTCGACAAGTTCACCGAGGCTGTCAAGTACTACCAGCAGGTGCCACCGACCGACCCCAACAGCGTCAAGGCCGACTACTTCGAGATGCTCTCCCTGAAGCAGCAGCTCGACGCCGACGAAGGCAAGCTCGGCGCCACCGGTCGCAAAGCCATGGTCGTCGACATTCAAAAGCTATCCGACGCCGTCAACGCCGCCGCCCCCGCCGCCGCTGCGTCGGCCACCCGTGACAGCGACAAGAACTTCTACCGCTTCGCCCCGGCCCGCACGGGCCTGCTCGCAGCGTCGCTCACCAAGACCGAGTCCAAGGACGCCCAGCGCACGCTCGAACTCCTGCAGAACTTCGAGACCGCCGTCAAAGGCGCGCCCGGCGAAGACAGCCTGCTGTCCGAAGCCCTCTTCCTCCGCGTCGGGTCGTACATGGACCTCGGTCAGACCGACAAGGCCACCGAGAACCTCGTCACCCTATTAAACACCAAAGGCGGTCAGCAGGGCCTGCAGATCGTCTTCGACCTGCTGCAACGCCTCGACCAGGACTACAACGCCGCCCTGGCTCGCAACGACGCCGAAGCCCAGCGCACCATCGCCCGCAACCGCGCCGACCTCAGTGGTTACCTCGTGACGTGGGCCAGCAACAACAAAGACCCCAAGATCAAGCAGTTCACCTACAAGTACCGCGTCTTCGACGCGTCGTCCAAGCAGCTCGCCGCCAACCTCGCGACCGACCCCGCCACCAAGACCAAGGGCCTTCAGGACGCCCAGAAACTCTTCAAAGACCTGCAGTCCGATGCCAACGTCGAGCTGTACAAGAAAACCCTCCCCCCCACCGCCGACGCCGGGACCATCGCCTACCCTGACCCACAGGTGATGATGGGCCTGGCCCTCGTCCAGTACGACCTGGCCAACTACAAGGAAGCCGCCCCGATGTTCAGCCGACTGCTGAACGACGGCAAGCTCGGCGCCGAGACCCGTGGCAGCATGCAGAACGGTGAACTCGTCCGCGTTGACAACGACCAGTTTTGGGAAGCCACCCTCAAACAACTCACCAGCTTCGTCCGCCTCGCCAAGGCCCCCGACGCCGACGACAAAGCCAAAGCCACCCTCGCCAGCGCCCAGAACCGCCTCAAACAGCTCTACATCAAGAGCGGCAAAGCCGTCGGCGGCAAGAAGTTCGCCACCGACTTCGAAACACTACGGCAGGAGATCATCACCGACTTCAAAATCCAAGACCTCGACGCCACCACCCAACCCACTGCCCCAACGCCACCCGTGGCCCAAAACTAGCGTATTGGCGTGTTTAACGGGGAGATGCCGCTACTAAACGCCCATTCTCTGCCCATGACATCCTGTCAAGATCATAAATTTCGTTGACCCGGCGTACGAAGTTGGTAGATTTTACCGGTCGGCCCGCCCTTTGGGAGTTGCAGAGTCGGTGCGGCGGGCCGAAGTTTTTTCAACACAAGACAGGTTTGTTAAAATGAGTCAGCGGTGTTCGCTGACCGTCCGCGTGCAAGCGAGAGTGTGGGAACGTCTGGGGGACAGCCGGATCATTTATGCGTCGTACCAGGCCTTATCTCCATCATCCCGGCCAACAAAAGCCGGTCCCGCTCCCCGCGATCGCGCCAGTGCATTTTTTAAGGAGCTTCTCATGAAGCAAGTGTCTCTCCGCCACTCGAAGGGCTTCACGCTCGTCGAACTGCTCGTCGTGATCGGCATCATCGCGCTGCTGATCAGCATCCTCCTCCCCAGCCTCAACCGCGCCCGCGAAACCGCCAACCGCGTCAAGTGCGCGAGCAACCTGCGGCAGATCGGGACGGCGATGCTGCTTTACAGCAATGAGAATAAGCAAAGCCCGCCGCGGACGAATTACAATCCAGCGGCAGCGGGGCTGTACCACGTGTTCAACAACACCGGTACCGCAGTTGTAGATCCGTTCGCTGCCGGTAATCCGATGCAGGACAACAACATTCCAGCGAGCCTGTTCCTGCTCGTTCGCACGCAGGACATCGGCACCGAGGTGTTTACCTGTCCCAGCAGCACTGCCGAAAAGGATCAGTTGAATAACCAACCCGCCAACCAGCGATCGAATTTCACCGGTGACGCTGCCAACTCCGTCACGAAAAATCTTTCCTACTCGGTTGCAAGCATGTACCCCGACACGAACGCCGTCGGCACGGGCGGATTCAAAACAAAAAATCTTGGGCCCGAATTCGCAATGGCTGCCGACTTGAGCATCGGCGATGGAGGAGCATCCGGCGGCACTATCACAACTGTCGCTAACAACAGTACCGCCGCTGCGCTCAAAGGCGCGAATAGCAAGAATCACAAGCAGGAAGGACAAAACGTCCTCTACGGTGATGGTCACGTTGAGTTCCAAAACACGCCTTTCTGCGGCGTCCAAAGGGACAACATATACACCCGGGCCACGTATCCGCTTGCCTCACCCGATCTCGGTGCCACTGACACCGCGAATTGGTATAAGTCCCCGTCTTGGAAGGGCGATAGCACTCTCTTGCCGACGATTAACAATTAATCCGCAATAGCGATTCGGCACTCGCAATCGTGTA